>CAYFQK010000218.1:0-5695 GCA_964345255.1 uncultured Bacteroidales bacterium
GAGCCCTACATCTCCCCCGCCTCCCCTGATGATGGTAACGATGTCAAATGAATCTTTCACTTTATAAATCTGATGCAACTGTCTTGAAATGGATTGTATGGCTCTGTCGCCCTGCAAAAGAGCAGGAAAAAGATAATGAGTGAATGTAAACCCCCGGCGGTTGTGCTCAATAACGTTTAGAAAATCACTATAGCCTTTGCTTGTTTCTACAGAAATTACTGCAATTCTTTTGGGCAGGAGCGGAAAAGGGAGCTTTTTATTCTGATAAAATATCCCCGACTTTTTCAGTCGTTGAATCGTCTCTGCTTTTTCGCGGGCCATCTCTCCTAAAGTAAAGGAAGGCTCTATTTCGGATATATTAAGAGAAAGCCCATACTTTTGATGAAAGTTAACTGTAGCTCTGAACAGTATCATCATCCCATCTTTCAGCTCTTCATTTACAACCTCCCTGAACTGTTTGCTCAGGCGCCTGAAATTGCTTTTCCAGATGATACTTCGCATCTCAGCCTGAATCTTACCATCTACTTTATACACCAGGTCGGGGTAGCAATGGCCGCTTTTCGGGTAAAAATTCAATCTTGCAATTTCTGCTTTAACCCAGTATTGCCCGGTATAATTTTTTCTTATCACCGATTGAAGACTTTTTGTTATATCAAGCAGCGTGTGTACTTTCCGGTGGTTTTGCTGTGAGTCTGTCATCCGCTTAAAATTTAACGAGTAAAGAGATACGCGAGTCCCATGTAATATTTTGTTTATTGTCATTTTGTAGTTGCTCCTGAAAAATCAGTCGCATTTTATCGTTGAGCCGAAGTCCGAATCCTGCGCTCAGGCTGTATCCCACAGTGAATTGATTTAACGTTTTATTACTGCCTGGCGAAATAATAGAGCCGTTAAATGAGTAGGATTCAGTAACAGGTGTGGATAGAGCCCAGTGGAAATAGCGCAAGTTTCCACCTCCTCCCAGGTGAAAAGAAAGTGATTCAGTTTGCAGGAAATGAGTGTAGACACCTACTTCTAAACTTTCTACCTGGTTGTTTTTCAATACCTGTGGGGTGTCGTCCCTGAAATGTAATACGGCTAAACCCGTTGCAAGGCTTATATTCTTATTGAGGTGATAGTTATATTCTGAATGCATCGAATAGCCCCACATCGACTCAGTGCTGGAAAAAGCAATGCCCATACCTGTTTTAATCTGATGTCTTGACGCAGTGACCCCTCTATAGGGCGACAGTGCCGATGCTGAATAAGTGGCTGTGATAGAAAAAAGCAAAAATAGAAAAAAGGTTCTTTTCATTACGGTATCTTTTTGTTGATGTTGATAAATGCGTTGGCAAAGAATTAACCTGAATAATGCAGGCTAAATGCCCGGTTCTAGAACACAAATTTTTATCTTTTATTTTTCTTTTCTTCATTAAAATTACAAAATATCACAAACTTTAAATCATTCACAATTCAAAAAACTTTTTAAAGGCACCCGTGAATTTTTTCTATTTTTTACTTTTGCAAAACAATGAGGAGTATTTATCGTTAATTTGCGTGTTATCACAAAAATGATAACCACCTGTTATGCAATAACATTTAATTTGTATGAGAGTAGCAAAAGTTGCAGTCACCGGGGCCAGTGGTTTTCTGGGATTCAATTTCATTAATAGTATTAGCGCCAGGTATGACGTAACCGGTTTTTATCACAGAAATCCGGTAGAATTCAGCAAAGCTTCTGCTTATCCCCTTCATATTAATAATTACATGAATGTAGAAGACATGCTCAAATGGGTGAAACCGGACATTATTTTTCATCTGGCATCGATATCCAATCCCAACCAATGTGAAAAAGATCCCGGAGAGTCTTACGCTTCCAACGTCGCAGGGACAAAAAACATTATAGCTGCCGCAAAAAAACTAAACAGCGGGTTAGTATTCACCTCCAGCGACCTTGTCTTCGACGGGTCTTCCGCTCCCTACAAGGAGTCCGATGTCCCCTCACCCATCAGCCGGTATGGCACCCAAAAACAGGAAGCAGAGAATGCTGTGCTCGACTATGAGAAAGGAAAAGTAGTAAGACTGCCGCTACTTTTTGGCCAGAAATCCCCTCATTCGGGAAGCTTTTTACAACCGATGGTGAATTTCCTGAGAGCAAAAAGTAAGATAACGCTTTTCGAAGATGAGTTTCGTACACCCATCAGCGCCGCTAAGGCCATAGAAGGGCTCTTGTGGATAGCCTCCAGCTCAAACAAGCTTGCACATATATCATGCGATGAAAGGATCAGTCGGTATGACCTGGGAATAAAAATTGCCGGCTATCTTGGCCTCGACCCTTCACTAATCATAAAAACAAAGCAGGATGAGATAAAATTTCCAGCTAAAAGACCTAAAGATACCTCGCTGGATATCAGTCTGGCGAAATCTGACGGCTTTCACCCGGGGTCGCTGGATGAAGAATTAGAGCGTGTGCTAATGCATTTCTGATGCAAAAAGTTTCGGCAATATCCCGGCTTAAAAAAAATGAATTACCCGGCTGTTTTTTACCGTCCGGCAACAAAAACAAGCTAAACCACCCAGCAGCTCATTAAAACAAAGAGATCTTAAATAATGTCATAATCATCGTTTCCTGAATAAGTGCGGATGCCCTAACCTGGACAAACCAGAAAAAACAAATTAATCCCAAATTTTAATGACAAAAATACAAATAGTCAAAATAGCTAACGCTTCTCTGGAAATGTTTTGAATTTGTTTTTTTTACTTTGGAATTTATTTGTAATTTGTCTTTTGTCATTTGTAATTTATACCAAGAAAAGCAACAATTTAAAAATTAAAACACCAATAGAGACTTTAAATAAATGCCTGTAAAACATTGTTTCTTTGATGGTGTTTCTCTATAAAAAATGAGAACACTATTATTTCTGAGTTTAATACTATTCACATTCACACTTATGGCATCAGAACAACAAAAATATACGACACTTTACCAGGAAGAAAATATAGAAGTACGGCGGTACGAACCTGCCATTTTTGCTACAGTCGAGAGTCCCGGTTCAATGTTTGGTAAAAAGAACCGGAACTTCAGCAAACTGGCGGGTTATATTTTCGGAGGCAATGAGGAATCGACAAAAATATCCATGACCTCCCCTGTTACCATGAGCCAGGACACCGACAGCAACAAAATGAGCTTTATGATGCCTGATAAATGGACAATGGAAGCACTTCCTGAACCTAATAATAACGAAATACGGTTCAGCAGGCAAAAGGGTTACTACGCAGTAGCAATTACCTTTGGCGGATATTCCGATGAAGAAAAATATGAAAGGAACCGGCAGGAACTTTTGAATTTCTGCAAAAAACATAACCTGAAAATCACCGGCGAAACCTATCTTTTAGGATACGATCCTCCATTTAAAATAATGGGACGAAGAAATGAAGTGCTTATTAAGCTTGATGCCATCCCGGATAAATGGAAAGATTAATGCAAGGAAACTAAATTTTTAGACTCTTCTAAAAATTTCGAAAAGAATTTCTATATTTGCACCCGCATTAAAAACAATGCACGGACCCGTAGCTTAACTGGATAGAGCACCGCACTACGGATGCGGAGGTTGAAGGTTCGAATCCTTCCGGGTTCACAACCCAAAGGCCGATTGCCAAAAAGCAGTCGGTTTTTTTATTGGCGGCCTTTCCCCCTCGACCCCAACCCCTTCTCCCCAAGGAGAATGGGCTTTTTAACGGGTTAGCGAAAAGATAAAATTTATTGCCGGCAATTTGATGAGCACAAATAAAAAAAGGAGGAGAAGTCTATCCCGCCAAAGCTAATCGACGGCGGGAAATCCAACTCCATCATGGTGCGATTAAAAGTCTATGCGCCCTATTCCAGATTTAAAGGGGGTGCAGTCCTGGCGGTGAAAAAGGGCAAAATTTTTA
The DNA here is from genome assembly GCA_964345255.1 of uncultured Bacteroidales bacterium. Taxonomy (GTDB): domain Bacteria; phylum Bacteroidota; class Bacteroidia; order Bacteroidales; family JAIPAH01; genus JAIPAH01. The sequence goes on from CAYFQK010000218.1 coordinate 3,913, forward strand.
CCGGAAGTAACCGGGAAATATTAGCAGCACCAGAAGTGCGGCATTACGAAACAATTAAATTCATTTACTTTTCAATAAAGAAATCCAAACATCCACAACGGAATTCTTCCGGCAAAGCCATATTCAATATCATCCACAACCAGGTAGCTGTTGGGAATACCTTTAATCTGGTTTTCCGCCTTATTTCTTCCACCGGTTTCTATGGTATACTTTTCATCCACCATAAAATCGCCTTTGCCGGGACTCAGGTTGACCGCGTGGCCGGAATTTTTTAGCTGGTTCATGAAGAAGGTCTCCCGTAGTGTTCCAATATCCGGATTTTCCTGGAAAGCAAAAGGGAAGCAGGTGTTTTCAAAATAAATCTTCCCCGGTTTTTGAAGCTGCGAAATACCTATCCCCGGCTTGTAAAGAAAATGTAATATTTGAGCATCCTGAAGATTTTTAAGATAGGTATAGACTGTTGCGCGGGCAATGTGCAAACGGTCGACGATTTTAGCTATATTGGGTTCGAAGGGAACACCCTGGGCAATAACCCCGAGCAGCCGCTTTATTTTTTCCACATTGGATGCACTATACCCTTTAATGTAGGCCAAATCACTCTCCAGCACCGCATTAATAACCTGCAATAACCGCATGGGCATAGCGCCTTTAGCTAGCTGCCCGGCGAATGGAAAATATCCCTCTTTCAAATAGGCTTTAAACAATGGGAGAATTTTTACCCCGGTCAGCATCTTTTTAGCAATCTCGCCGTGATGTTTGAGAATATCTTCCAGCGATAACACCTCATAGGAATACCCATGATTCAAGCCAAGGTATTCCCTGAATGACAGTCCCTGCAGGGTTTTTGATTCCAGCCGGCGGCTCAGGTCGGCTTCTCCTTTATACAAATCAAGAGCCGAAGACCCGGTAAAGTATACCTTCATATCCGGATGACCATCATAGATGAGTTTCAGCTCCTGCGACCACCGGGCATATTTGTGAACTTCATCGACGAGCAGATACTTCCCGCCATAGCTGCTCCACTGTGAGGCCAAATCGAACAAAGAATTTGTATAGAAATAGGGATGATCGGCTGTAACATACAGGGCCTTGTCGGGCTCCGGACAATCATTGGCCAGGTATTACAGAAGCATAGTGGTCTTACCTACACCGCGGAGGCCTTTCAAGCCAAGTAACCGCGTCTCTTTTTTTAATTCCGGATATAAATAACGATGCCAGCGATTATCCGTAAGGCTCAAAAGATTGTTCTGATATGAAAACAGTTCTTGCATATTTTTGTTTTATTATGAAAACAAATATAATTATTTTTTGTTTTAATTATAAAACATTAAGCCAATTATATCCCATTCCTTCATAATTTCGAGCCGACGGCTCTTTGGGTTTTAATTTTGAACTTTCTATCTACCATAATTCCGTGCCTCCGGCACTTGGCTGATAATGCATTTTAGTCCTAGCGCAATCGGTAGGGTCTTTCTCGTCGCAGCAACAGAGATGCGGCATTATGGTAGAAACCTGTTTGGGTCCCATAGTCAAATGCCTTTTGAAAGTTTAACAGTACTAAAAAAGTACTTATAAAACATTAAAAGGTTAGCAATTTATGAACATAATTCCGTACCTCTGGCACTTGATCAATAAGGCATTCCACCCCGGCGTAATCTTCAGGATTCTTCCTTGTCGCAGTACCCGAGGTGCGGCATTTTGGTAGCAACCATTCCACCCCGTTATAACAAAAGCTCCGAAGGAGCGATCATCTTGTAGCCCGGGGTAAAGCGAAGCGGAGCCC
>CAYFQK010000219.1:0-5596 GCA_964345255.1 uncultured Bacteroidales bacterium
GAAGGAACTTTAGGCTCAGAGCTTGGCGTAGAATATAGCGCTAATCAAATGTTGGAACCTGCCATTTACGGACATGCCGAAGGAAATACAGGTGATATTTCCTATGGTGTATTAGGTAACTCCTACTCCAATAACATATCTTTTAATATGGGTGTATTCGGAGAAGGTGGAGGCGGTACACAAAATAACTACGGGATTTATGGCGTAGATTATGGTGAATCCGGTTCCAATTACAGTATTGCTGTTTATGGTGATCAGGCGGGCAACGCTGATGTCGGAAATTATGCCGGGTACTTTGATGGTGATGTGGAAGTAACCGGATCGCTCAACAAGGGCGGCGGTTCATTTAAAATCGATCATCCCAACGATCCGGAAAATAAATACCTTTATCACAGTTTTGTGGAAAGCCCCGACATGATGAATGTCTACAACGGAAATATAACCACCGATGCCAACGGTGTGGCCAAAGTGGAACTACCGGATTATTTCCAGTCCCTTAACAAGGATTTCCGCTACCAACTTACCGTCATCGGCGAATTTGCCGAGGCTATCGTGTCTGAAGAAATCGAAGGGAATCACTTTGAGATTAAAACCGACAAGCCCAACGTGAAAGTAAGCTGGCAGGTGACCGGTGTGCGGGAAGATGCCTGGGCAGAAAAGAATCGCATTAAGCCTGTACAGGAGAAGAAGGGTGTTGAAAAAGGCAAATACCTGCATCCCGAAGCGCATTCCAGATCGGAAGACGAAGGATTGCCCACTGGAGCGAAGAAATAACCGAAAGAGTTATTTATCTGCCTGGAAAGTTTAAACCTAAGGGGTTCATTTTCTGAGCCTCAAAAATAGCAGGTAAACTCCCTCTCTTACCCGATACCCGGGTGAGAGAGGGAGTTTTTTTAAAAACTCCTTTGTGCATTACTGTCTATGCTTGCGGATTTAAGGTTAGGATGCCCATTTCGGGATTTGAGTACGGCAAAAATCAATCTTTTTACCAGTGTGTAACCCATGGCAGGTTAAGCGTATGAACCTGAAGAGGCTGATGCAAGAAATACTCACCGGAGTCGAAAAACCGTTCTTCCATAAAAAAGCTTAAATTTGGCTGACAAATTGAAACGCTGATGCGGAAAGAACAGGATTTCATAGGTGAAATAGAGCTCCCCGATGATGCTTTGTATGGAGTTCATTCCTATCGGGCTACCCATAATTTCCCGGACCAAATACGGTTTCATAAGGAATGGTACCAGGCGGTAGGTTTGGTTAAGCATGCCTGCTACAACACCTACAACCGTTTTAAGGTAGCCCTGAAATCGAAGTATGAGGTTTCGGAACTTCCCCTGCAGTTAATTGACGATGAAATTGTCAACAGTTTGATCCGAAGCTCCCTGGAAGTGGCTGAAGGGAAACATTTCGAGCATTTCATTGTACCTGCCGTAAACGGGGGTGCGGGAACCAGCATCAACCTCAATGTGGATGAAATCATTGCTAACCGGTCGTTAACAGAAATCGGCGAAACGCCCGGGCGATACGATATAATTGACCCCATAGAGCACGCCAACATTTACCAATCCACCAACGATGTCATTCCTACCGCCCTCAGAGTGGCAGTGATGCGGTTGTTGAACGGCCTGGAAGAAAGCATTAACAGCATGCGCTCGGGAGTTGAAACACTGGAGACCCAATATCGTAACGACTTGCGGTTAGCTTACACCCAGATGCAGGCGGCGGTTCCGTCGAGTTACGGGAAACTCTTCAGTGCTTATTCGGATGCTCTTTCGCGAGACTGGTGGAGGGTTTCGAAATGTTTTGAAAGAATCAAAGTGGTCAATCTTGGAGGGAGTGCTGTTGGAACGGGAATTACCATTCCCAGGTTTTTCATTATGGAAGTGGTTCCGGAGCTTCAGCGCTTGACAGGTTTACCCCTTACCCGAGGTGAAAACCTTACCGACGCCACCCAAAACCTCGATTCCTGGGTGGAAATCCATGCGATTCTTAAAGCCCATGCCGTCAACCTCGAAAAGATGGTGAATGATTTGAGGTTGCTTAGTTCCGATGTGGCAGGTGGCGATGAAGTATCTATCCCGAAAAAACAGGTCGGGAGTTCTATCATGCCGGGAAAAATCAACCCCGTTATTCCCGAGTTTGTGGTTTCGGCGGTGCACAAGGTTTATAGCAATGATCAGTTGATAAGTTCGCTGAGCGGACAGGGATGCCTGGATTTGAATGCTTATATTCCCATGATTGGCCATGCGGTGATAGAAAGCCTGAAATTACTCATTAGCGCCAACCGCACCATAAAAGAAAACCTTCTGGAAGGGTTATCCGTTAATGCAAAAGCAAGCTTTGAACGTTTGATGAAGAGCCCGTCAATCACAACGGCGCTTAGTCCGTACATAGGTTACAACAAGGCTTCACAACTGGCAAAAGCGATGGTAAGTGAAGATGCCAATGTTTTTGAAGCCAATGAAAAGCTTAATGTCATTGGCGAAGGACGACTCAGGGAAATTTTGAAGCCTGAAAATCTTTTGAAACTCGGGTATTCAATAAAAGATATTAAGGATTAACAAATGGCAAAAGGAAAAGAGAGCAAACCACATATTGGAATTTTCGGAAGACGAAATAATGGAAAGAGCAGCCTGATAAATGCGCTGGCGCAGCAGGATATCGCCATTGTGTCGGAAACCGCCGGAACCACCACCGACCCGGTAAAAAAGTCAATGGAGATAACCGGCATTGGTCCGGTGATTCTTGTGGATACGGCAGGCATAGATGATACCGGCGAGCTGGGGGAGAAAAGAATCAAAAAGAGCATGAATGCGCTCAAAACAATCGATCTGGCCGTACTGGTTGTAACAGAAAATACTATGGGCGATGCTGAAAGAAATCTTATAAAAGAGTTTAACGAGTTCGCCACTCCGTATTTTATTGTGCATAATAAGAGTGATATAGAAACTCTTCAGAAAGAAAACCTGAAAAGCTGGAGTAATGAGTTTCAGAGTGATGTGATTGATTTTAGCGCCACAACCGGAAAGCCGGAAGAAATTGTGGCGGCCCTGCGAAAACATATACCGGAAAGTGCTTATAAAACCCGCTCAATAGTGGGCGATGTGATTTCTTATGGCGACATTGTGCTTTTAATTACTCCTATTGATATCGAAGCGCCCGAAGGCCGTTTGATTCTCCCGCAGGTACAGGCTATCCGGGATATATTAGATAATGATGCCGTGGCCGTGGTAGTAAAAGAAAGGGAAGTGGATACGCTTTTGCGCAGATTAGAGCCTAAGCCTGCATTGGCGATCACCGACAGCCACGTTTTTCTTAAGGCGGATGCTTCGATTCCTAAAGATATTCCCTTAACCAGCTTTAGTATTGTCTTAGCTCGTCACAAAGGAGATTTTGAAAACTATATTAAAGGGACTCCCCACATCTCCAATTTGAAAGATGGTGATCGGTTGTTGATTTTAGAATCATGTACACATCACGTATCCTGCGACGATATTGGGAGAGTAAAAATACCTCGATGGGTAAGTAATTTTACCGGAAAACATTTGGAATATGACGTGGTGTCCGGACTGAATGATTTGCCGAGAGACATCCAAGATTATGCCATGGTGATACAGTGTGGCGGATGCGTGTTAACCCGGAAACAACTGATAAATCGTCTGAAACCTGCTGTCGATGCCGGCATTCCCGTGTCGAATTACGGTATGACCATTGCCTATATCCACGGGATTTACGAAAGAGCCATAGCGCCCTTCATCCAAATGGAAGAAAATGCATATGATTATTTATAAAAAAATAGAGCCATGAAAAAATTACTAACTGCCATTATCGTGCTACTGAGCTTTTCAGCGACAGCTCAAAGAAGTTCGGATATTTCCATAGACCGGTACTATCACATAAAACGAGGCAATGTGTGGTTTCACGCCACCCGTCTGATGTATGGTTTTCGTGACGGGATTACCTATCCTCAAACAGAAACTGATACGATTTATTTTTACAACAACATGGACAAGCCGCTGGAGTATGACTTTGACAGGATTCCCGACTTTCTAAGTGTGCAGATGTTGCCTTCGAAAATACCGGCTAAGTCGGAGGGAAAAATTGCCGTAGCCTATGATACAAAAATCAAGGATACCTATGGGCCGACCATTGACTATTTTTACATGAAAACGAATGATGCCGACAGGTCAAAAAAGCGCCTGATAGTGAGTCCGAAAATCAAACAGGATTTTTCCGGTTTGTCGGGAGAAGAGCTGGCAAACGCCCCGAGAATTGCATTTGAGAACAAGAAATATGATTTTGGAACGCTTGAAGAAGGGGAGAAAATCACCCATACTTTCAGCTTTAAAAATGAAGGGAAGAGGGATTTGATTATTCGCGCAACGGATGCCAGTTGCGGCTGCACTTCCCCGGAACCGGAGAAAAAGCAGATAGCCCCCGGTGAAAGCGGTGCCATTAAAGTAATTTTCAACAGTAGGGGAAAAAAAGGCAGACAACATCAACGGGTGACGGTTATTGCCAATGATCCGGAACAACCGGTTACAATATTGCATCTTAACGGGGTGGTCAAAAAGAAAAACTGACAATATGAATATTATCGTCACAGGAGCCAGCAGGGGTATTGGCTATGCCACAGTCAAAAAACTGGCTGAAAAAGACAGTCATTCGATTATCGCCATATCCCGAAACGGCGAAGCCCTTGAAAAACTAAAGAGAGAATGTGCGCAGATAAATTTAAAGGCGAGGATAATTCCCTTCCCGTTTGACCTTGTGCAAGGGGTGATTAAAGACGAGCTTGAACCCCTGGTCAGGGAGTATCTGGGTTCGGTTGATCGGTTAGTGAATAATGCCGGGCGATTGATTCACAAACCTTTTAGCGAGTTTTCTGAAGAGGAATTTGATGAAATGTTTGATGTGAATGTAAAAAGCGTTTTCAATCTTATCCAATCGGTATTACCGATATTCAATGAAAACGGACATATCGTCAATATCTCTAGCATGGGAGGCTACCAGGGTAGCGCCAAATTTCCGGGTTTATCGCTTTACAGTGCCAGCAAAGGGGCGTTGACTATTTTAAGTGAAGCCCTGGCAGAAGAGCTTAAGGATCGTAAAGTTGCTTCTAACGCGTTGGCTTTAGGTGCGGTTCAGACAGAAATGCTCGGTGAGGCGTTTCCGGGTGTGAAAGCTCCGCTGAAACCTGAAGAAATGGCTGAGTTTGTGGCGGATTTTACCCTGACAGGTCATAAGTATTTTAATGGTAAAACATTACCGGTCTCCTCCACAACACCCTGAGTCGGATTAGTAATTTAAAATCAAAATAAATTCTCAGCCGGGATCAAGAATTATCCGAAAAGAGGTAAAATAATACTTAAATATTGATATTTTTGCCGGTATGGCAAAAAGGAAAAAATCATTAGCAAGAAAATTGCATAAATGACCCGGACTTATTGTGGGCTTGCTTTTAATCTTTTTTTCCGTTTCCGGGATATTAATGAATCACAGAAGCTGGATTTCCTCCTTTGATATTCAGCGAAAATATTTACCGGAATCGTATGCCTTTCAGAACTGGAATCGATCGTCTATAAGGGGATCTTATAAA
>CAYFQK010000220.1:0-5578 GCA_964345255.1 uncultured Bacteroidales bacterium
GTTTGTAACATAATACCCCGAATATTTTGAATTTGTCTTAACTCTCTGGTAAGCAGCATAAAAACAATATATTTCGTATACCAGGTGAAACTAAAGCTCCAATAATTTATAAGCAATTTAAATAAATATGATTCTGAATTTAAGTATAGAGTTCTCTTATACAGTAATTTATGAATGCTTTTTTGTTATTACAACTTTGTTAATATAATAACAATTTACTGGTAAAGATTCTTAGTTTTATTACTTTTGGTATGAAATTATGAAAGCAGAACATGAAATAGTGATATGCCTGGGTAGCTCTTGTTTTTCGCGGGGCAACAAAAAAACACTGCAGGCCATAAGTGATTTTCTGAAATCGCATAAGCTGGAGGATAAAGTGTATTTTCACGGTGCGCATTGCTTTGATCACTGTGAAAAAGGTCCGGTAATGAAAATTGATGATACAATTTATGAGCATGTCAACGAGGAAAAGGCTGTGGCTATTCTGGAGGAATTCTTCAGTAGCTCATAACAGAAAGGAGTGAGATGGGTAAAACAAACGAAAAAGAACCATTGGTTAAGATTATTCCCTCCAAATGCGAGGTGTGTTATGCATGCGTCAGAGCCTGCCCTGTCAAAGCCATCACTATCAAGGTCAACCAGGAATACCCCAGGATAAATCCTTCCCGTTGCATTGGATGCGGCGACTGCCTGGAGGCCTGTACTCCGGGAGCCATTGTTTATCGGGATGACAAAGAAGGCACAAAGCATCTGTTAGAAAACTATAAAACAGCGGCAGTAGTCGATCCCAGCATATCCGGAGAGTTTGAAGATATTACGGATTACCGAAAGTTTGTTGAGATGATCAGGGCGCTTGGGTTTGCTTATGTTAATGAAGCTTCTTTTGGGATGGACCTTGTGGCCCGCAGATATAAGGAGCTCATGGATAAGGAGCCGGGGAAGTATTATATTACAGCTAATTGTCCGGCCATCGTGGAATATGCAGAAAAATATAAACCCGAACTGCTGGGAAATGTGGCGCCGATTATTTCTCCTATGGTAGCTACGGCCAAAGTCGTTAGAAAGCGCTACGACAAGGACCTCAAAATTGTATTCATAGGCCCGTGTATTGATGCAAAGGAGGATGCAAAAAGATACAGCGATGATGGTAAAATTGATACGGTAATCACATTTCTCGAACTACGGGAATTATTTGATGAATTTGGCATTGACGAAAAACAGGTTCATTATTCTGATTTTGACGAACCCATAGGTTACAAAGGTTCGCTATATCCCATCAGTAAGGCTTTTAAAGACATTGCCGGGATAGAAGATGATATGCTGACTACACAGGAGCTAACGGTTGACGGAGGGAAACCGGCTCTCGATGCTATAGAAACATTCTCCACTTCCATTAATCAGATACGGCACCATTTTAATCTGTACTACTGTCAGGGCTGCATGATGGGTCCGGGCACTTCTTCCAACGGCGACCCGATATACCGGAGATCACTGGTAACGGCTTACGCCCGTAAAAGGTTGAAAGATTTTGATCTGGAAAAATGGGAGAGGGATATGGCTGAATTTGCAGACCTTGACTATTCCAGAAAATACAATGCTAATGATCAGCGGCTCCCGAAGCCCCCGAAAGAAAAAGTGCAGGAAGTTTTAAAGCTTCTGGGAAAAGGGGACGAGAAATACAATTTAAGCTGTGGAGCGTGTGGATATAAATCCTGTCATGCTCTGGCTGAATCCGTAGCCAATGGTATAGCGAAAACTGACATGTGTATTCATCATTCGATGAAAAACCAGAAGGATTATATCAAAACGCTTAAGAAAACCAACGAAAAGCTTTCTGAAACCCAAAAAGCTTTAAAGGATTCGGAGAAAAAGGCCCGGGAAGAACAGCAGAAATCACAGGAATCCTTAGAAACCACTTCAGCCGTCCTGCAGGAACTGGCAGCGGGAGTGGTAGTGGTCGATAGCAAGTTTAAAATCGTACAGTCCAATAAACGCTTTATTGACCTGATGGGAGCCGATGCTGCCGAGATAAATGAAATCATCCCCGGACTCGTGGGAGCCGATCTCAAGTCCCTGCTACCCTATCAGTTTTACAATTTGTTTTCTTATGTTTTGAATAACGATGAGCCCATCCATAATCGGGATGTACACTTCAACGATTCTCTGCTTAGCGTGAACATATTCACCATAAAAAAGAATAAGATGGTGGGAGGAGTTATTCGCGACCTTCAGGAACCTGAGGTAAGGAAAGAAGAAGTGATTAATCGCGTTACTGAAGTGATTGACCAAAACCTGGAGCTGGTGCAACAAATTGGTTATATTTTGGGAGAAGGGGCTAGTAACACAGAACAGATGCTTAACTCTATTATCGAATCGTATAAAAAAGGGGATAAAAAGTGAGCAGTGGTGAATTTCCCTATATAGAAGTTAAGCACGAGTCGAAAAATCATGATGGGGAGCGCATCTGCGGAGATGTCTTCCTGACGCGCCGTATCAAAGAAGAAAAAAGAACAATCCTGGTGCTTTCCGACGGCCTTGGCCATGGGGTGAAAGCTAACATCCTTGCGACCCTCACAGCGACAATGGCACTAAATTTTACCCAAGAGCATAAGGATATTGAGCGTATTGCCGAGATCATTATGAATACCCTTCCGGTTGACAGTGAGCGTAAAATTAGCTATGCCACTTTCAGTATTATTGATATTGAAGAGGACGGCAAAACCCGCATTCTGGAGTTTGATAATCCTGAAACACTGATTTTCAGGGGAGAGAATCTGCTGAATCACGAATGGGAATACATTACGCTTAAAACGGAAAAGCATAAAGGAAAACAGCTCAGGAATTTTGGTTTTTACCCCCGGCAGGAGGATCGTATAGTCATTACCACGGATGGGATCACACAATCGGGACTTGGCATGGGAAAATATCCTTTTGGCTGGGGGGACGACAACCTGAAAGCGTTCGTAAATCAGTTAATCACCAACGAGCCAGGTATTTCGGCAGAACTGTTGGCTCGCAAGGTGGTAAATATGGCTCATAAAAATGATCAATTTAAATCAAAAGATGACACCAGCTGTGCCGTGGTTTATTTCAGGCGGCCCCGACGCCTCTTGCTGTGCACAGGGCCTCCTTATGAAAAAGATAAAGACCCGAAACTGGCAAGGGAAGTAAAAAATTTTGATGGCAGAATTGTTGTTAGTGGTGCCACCACGGCTGATATCATTGCCAGGGAGCTGGATAAAGAAATTACCGACAGTTTTGAGTTTCATGATCCCGATTTGCCACCTATATCTTACATGGATGGGGTCGAATTGATCACCGAGGGAATACTCACCCTCAGTAAGGTCACCGATATCCTAAAAAAATACAGCAATAAAACCTTTTTGGGAAGGGGCCCGGCGGATTCCATTGTTAAATTACTTCTCGAAAGTGATGAAATCCACCTGATTATCGGGACACGCATCAATATTGCACATCAGGACCCCAACCTGCCAGTCGATCTTGAAATCCGGCGTACGGTTGTAAAAAGAATTGCCAGCCTGCTTGAAGAAAATTTTCTTAAAGAGGTTAGAATTAAATATATTTAATTTTTGTAAAAATCTATGGAGTGTGATTCTTCCAGCTTCCCCCTCCCGCGAGGCCAGCGCTGAAAGCTGGAAGGTCGTGTGCGTTAACCTCCCAGCTCTTTGCGAGGGACATGTGGGGAGGTCGAGATGGCAGGTTTGATTATCAGTAACTCGAAAGATTTATGAGTTAATTCAACGGAAAGACCTTCCATCTTCTCCCTCCCGCAATTTCACCGCTGAAAGCTGGAAGGTCATGTGCATTAACCTGCCAGCTCTTTGCGAGGGACATTTGGGGAGGTCGAGATGGCAGGTTTGATTATCAGTAACTCGAATGATTTATGAGCTAATCCAAACGGAAAGACCTTCCATCTTCTCCCTCCCGCGAGGCCAGTGCTAAAAGCTGGAAGGTCAGGCCCGATAACCTGCCAGCTCTTTGCGTCGGCCAGGTGGGTGGATTGAGATGGCAGGTTTGAGTAAGAAATTTGCTTATCTTTATGAAATATAACTTAAAACTGCAAGTATGCCGGATAAGTACACTCAAGTCCCCCTGGAAACTGATAAATACTTTCACATATTCAACCGGGGAAATAATTACGAAAATGTATTCTATGAAAGAAAAAACTACACTTTCTTTTTACAGCGATATAAATATTATCTCGCTGAACATGCTCAAACATTTGCTTATTGTCTAATGCCAAATCATTTTCATTTGCTTATCAAAGTGGTTAGTCCTCAAATGAGTAAGCGATTTGCGGATTTTATGCAGTCTTATGTTAAAAGCTTTAACAATATGTATAACAGACATGGCAGTCTATTCTTAAAAAATTTTAAAAGGGTTGAAGTAAGTACTGACGATCAATTTAAAAGGTTGATTTTTTATATTCATTATAATCCAGAGAAACACGAAATATCAGACGATTATCGGACTTATTATTTTAGTTCGTATCACTCACTGATTAGCGATAAAACCACAAATCTTCATCGTGATGATGTGCATGATTGGTACGGGGGAAAAGATGAATTTGTTGATTTTCACAGTTACCTGAAAAACATGAAAATTTCAGAAAAGTTAGCATTAGAAGATTAGAGGTTTAAAGACCTTCCATCTTCTCCCTCCCGTAAGGCCATCGCTGAAAGCTGGAAGGTCGTGTGCCTTAACCTGCCAGCTCTTTGTGAGGGACATGTGGGAGGCTTGAGATGGCAGGTTTGATTATCTGCAACTCGAATGATTTATGAGCTAATCCACCCTAAAGACCTTCCATCTTCTCCTCCCGCAATTTCACCGCTGAAAGCTGGAAGGTCAGGCCCGATAACCTGCCAGCTCTTTGCGAGCGTCATGCGGGGAGGACGAGATGGCAGGTTTGATTATCAGTAACTCGAATGATTTACGAGCTAATCCAACGGAAAGACCTTCCATCTTCTCCCTCCCGCAAGGCCAGCGCTGAAAGCTGGAAGGTCATTTAGCCCATACCAATCCCAGCAACCGATTCACGTTAGTATCATTCGAATAGTATTTTTCCAGCAGTTTTTTCCGGTCTTCAACGGCATTCTCATCAAATGGCTTTTGCATCAAATTTTTGAGTTTTGAGATGAGTTCACCGGCATCTTGCCCGGTTTCACAAATATCTCCTGCAAGTGTACCGCTCACCATAGCAGGATTGACCAGGATGTGGCGCCCATTGTACAGGGTGTTGAGAAGCTTGAGTTTGAGTCCGGTGGCCTGGAAGGTGACCAGCACATGCACCTGTGCCTGGCGGATAAGCTGGAATATACGCTCATCATCGGGATTTTCTTTCAGGGTGACATTCTGATATTGCCCGGCCAGGCGTTTGAGTTTTTCGGGAGGATTCAATCCGGCGATAACCAGTGGAATATTAGTGTGGGAAAAGACTTTTTGGATGAGGTATTCTGCGGCATGATAATTCTCTGCCACAGCCAGGTTGCCGTGATAGAGGGCAAAATCGCTTTGGCCGGGCTGGATGTTAAGCTTTTCGTTGGGGTGAAAAGAGGGC
>CAYFQK010000221.1:0-5567 GCA_964345255.1 uncultured Bacteroidales bacterium
GGTTTCCTCCCGTTTGTTTCTTCATAGACCGCTTCTTTTGCAGTCACTGAAGCCGCATGGTTAAGAGGTTCTTTGCGTTTACCCCCCATATAATTCAACCGCACATTGGCACTGAATAGGTTGTTTTTATTCTTTCCTACTTTCCACTCTTTTCCAGCGAGTGCATTAATAACGAAATTCCTGTTGAAACGCGTATTGCGTTCTACGCCATCAATGGCAGTGTACTTAGAATCGAAGACAGATGCCGTTAGCAGATAATAGAACCCCTTGTGCAGGAATTGCTCCAGGGTAAGATCAATGCCAAGGTTATGACCAGTACCTTCATTAAGCAGTGGGGTATTGAAGAAAATTTCCTCTTCGAAGTTCAGCGTTGAAATATAGCTGTCCGTAGCCACGGGAACGTCTGTAAGGCGCTGATAATATGGCTCGATACCAAGCCTTAAGTGGTCGTTGATCTTCAGGTTGTAGGAGAGAATATAGTGAGCCGATTTCATAAGATTCAGCGATTTGTTGGGATAGCCTCCATCGTCTTCGACAAAGTAAACTTTCAAATCTTCGATGCGGCTGTGCAGTCCATAAGCCAGAGCGATACTTTGTTTTGGGTTGAGCTGATAAGTCAACCCGGCACGGGGTTCTACGGAGTAATTCTCATTCAAAAGGAACCATTGCGCGTTCATTCCTGCATTCAAAGTGAACCTTTTGCCAAGGTCAATTCGTGATTGTGAATAAAACCGAATTAACCCGGAATGGCCTTTTTGTGATGCCATAGGTGCAGGGGCAGACCCTTCTGCTGGCGATTGAACGATATCAATGTTATAACCCATCCGGCTGTATTGAATACCGGTCTGGTTGCTGTGATTTTTGCTGAAATAATGATTAATGTTGGATTTGAAAGTAAAGCGCCAGCTATTGTTATCTACTTCAGACTGGGGGCGCTCTATATCATCATACCCAACACGTTGTTCGTCATGCCATAAGCCACTACCTGTGGAAGATAACATTGTTTTTAAAAAAGTTTTTGAACCCAGACGCAGGTGATGGGATAATCCGCTGGCATACATATAAAGCCCGGTTTGAGAATTGTCACGATCGGCGTTCATTTCCCACTCGCTGCTTTTGGCTGCTTCCATTTCCTGGCCGTCTAAGGCTCCGATTCCCCAAAATGAAAAGGTCCCGGTGTTTTTAGTAGGGAAGTGGGTTTTAAATGCCAGGTCCTGATATTTTAATAAGCCTGTGTTGTCAGGTAGAATGGGAGAAAGTAAGGCCATGGTTGAATTTCGGTAGTTCAGCAGGTAGGTAGCCTTGCCGCCATCTACAAATGGCCCTTCAGTAGCGACGTCAACGCCGATTAATCCGGCTTGTAACGTATAACTGCGTTTTTTACTGCTTCCTTTGCGCAATTTGATATCAAAAACGCCCGAGGTAGCATTTCCATATTCTGCCGGGAAGGCTCCTGTGTGGAAATCGCTGTTCCCCATCATCTGATTGCTGATTGCGGTGATAAATCCCCCGCCCGTAACTGTCAAGTTGGCAAAATGATTGGGATTGGGGACTTCTACTCCTTCAATTTGCCACAAAAGGCCATTGGGACTGTTTCCGCGTACTGATATTCCGTTGCTTGTAAGAGAAGGGGTCGCCACTCCGGCGAAGGAAGAGGCCAGCCGTGCCGGATCATTTAGTCCGCCGGCATAGCGCTGGGTTTCTTCAACTGTAAACTGACGGCTGCTCACCGTTGACATCTTGTTCAACGCTTCATCCTTGCGTACCCGTACAACGACTTCCTCCAGTTCTTCGGATTTTGAATTTAACTCCGCGGTAATCATTTTATTATCCCCGCTACTGACCAGGAATTCATTTACAACGTAGGTCTCATATCCTACCATACTGATGGAGATGTTTTGCCGTCCTACTGGCACGTTTTCCAGGGTGAAATTACCATTTGCATCACATGATGTGCCAATGACCGGCTCTGTGTCCAATACAATGACAGTAGCAAAAGAAAGCGGCTTACGGGTTTGCGCATCAAGAACTTTTCCGTTTATGGTTTGTGTGATGGTTTGCGCATAAGCTAGTCCGTTGAAAAGCAGCACTACTAAAACGAATGTTATTAATTTTTTCATGATTGTATAGTTTTAATTGTTTTTTATTATTTATATATTTTTCTGAAAAACAGCTCTTTTTCATTGATTACAAGATATACAGACAGCATCAGAAGCAACCCGGTTTGTATTACCTTGCTTATTGGGTGGGTGGCAAAAATTTCGTTGAAATACCCGGCTGTAATATGAAATACAATGGGTAACAGAATATTTCGATTTGTTTTATAATAGAGCCAGTTCATGATAAGCACGAAAGGAATCAGGCTCAAGACAAAGTTTAAGGAATACAGCAAACCCGATTCGACCAGGTTGCTGTGATAATAATTTTTGACAGAGGATAACGGGAAGTGCCAGACACCCCAGAAAATGGCAAATATGACGGAAGCTGTAAACAGGTTAAAACTAGACAGCAGACAGTCTGTTCCGTAAGTATGCCACGCCAGTTCCTCGAACAGGGGAGAAGCCATCAGGAGGAAGCACACCGGGAAAAGCGCTGATGTGAAAGTAAAACCGTCCCTCAATTCAAACTGGCTGATACTGTATCCGAAAGCAACAGATACTGCCTGCGCTGCTAAAATGCTTACCAGCATCAGGAAAAAGGCAATGAGAATATATTCTCCTTTCATAGATCTGAAATTGAAGATTCGTCCAAGGAGATCTTTTCGTAATTCCTGGTCTGGTAAAATGTAACTCATGGCTATAATAACCGGAGCCAGTAGCCCTGCAAAACTGAGGAGGCCAGTAGCCCATTCCACTTGTGAAGTTTGCGGTTCAAGGTGACTAATGTGGCCGGCAAAGAACCATAATCCCCAGGGTATGATGATGGATAATAGATAAAATGTCAACGGACTTTTGTACCGTTTGATAATTGACTTGTTTTGCTCATATGATTTCATGACGTTTGAATTTGAGTTTAACACTTATGAGCAAAAGAAGCGATTATTATGATGTCAATCGCCCAGCCCTATGATACTGGACATGGAAGGGGTACAAACTTATAGGATCGGGCGTTCAATATGTTGATAGGTAGGTAGTTGTGGTTGTTCCGTTGTTTTGCGTTTCGTGTTTCACGTTTCGGGTTTCGTGTTTGACTCACTCACGCAGTCAGGCGCTCAGTCACTCAGTCAATACTTATTCGGTGGTTTCTTTGTGCCAATAGCTAACACCCAACACCCAAAAGCCAAAAGCCAATAGCCAATAGCTAACAACCAACCGCCAATTTGTTTCATTGACTAGCCAAAAACTGCGAGGGGGTCATGCCTTTTTGCTTTTTAAACACGCTGTTGAAGGAAGATTTTGAATTAAAACCCGAATCCAGTGCATGGGCCAAAAAGCTATAGCTTGAGTTTTCAGAAGCCCGGCGGATGAATTCCTCTGTCCGGTATGTATTGATGAAATCATGGAAATTTACCTGTTCTTTTTGGTTGATCACCTGGGAGAGTTGATTGGGGGATACATTCAACCGACCGGCTAGCCCGGACAATTTCACCTTAGGATCGAGATATGGTTTGTCGGTTTTCATAAGAGCTATGAGGTTTTTGTGTAGCTCATTGATTGTTTTTTCTGTTAACCCTGATTTTTTGTATTTTTCTTCTGACTCTGTCTTTTGGATATCAGCGATTTTTGTATCCATATTGTTTGTAAACATATCCTGGTGCCGAATGCCAAAATACCCCAGGTAAAAAATGAAAAGAATCAAGACGGAGTAGAAAATATAGTCGACATTGAATGAGAAGGTGACATCCAATCCATTACGTAATACTATCACTACACCCGCAATGACATATACAATGCCGATGGCATAAATACAGTTTTGAAGCCAGCGCAGGTTGATGCCTTCCTCATAAGAAAAGTTGTTATCTACTTTACGTTTGTGTTTCCAGGTTAGGCGATAAGCAAGAATAGGGTAGGTGATGCCCGAAATGATGAAAGAAATAAGCATGATGACAGTAAAAACGACGAAATCAGAGGATTCGCCACTGTCAACCATCGCTTTCTCTTCGGCTGTGTAAAAGAAAAAGAAATTGAACATATATAAATAGACAAGAACTACAGGCGCAAAATGCAGATAATCAATTTTTCGCAAAGATGTATTTGATCGCAAGGAATAAAGGGTATACAAATAAAGTAAAGGCCCGTGCAGAAGGGGAAAAGGTGCGGCCACACCGACCAGGTGCGGATATTTCTCCCAATATCCCAGTTGATTCAGGTAATAGTTTAATAAATGTATTCCGATAACGATCACCCATACCGCGAGAATTTTATCGCTCAGTGCTTTGTTCTTTTTTGTAAGCAGTAGAAAAGCGATAAAAAAAGACATGAAAATACCTACGGTGAAAATTGCCTCCATGAACGACCTTTTTTCTTCAAATCTAGCTTATTTTAGAAAAACAAACAGCATTTTTTGAAAATAAATATCGTCAGCCTGAACCGATGACTATTTGTACCTTTTACGATACTGGGGTGGATGAGGTTCATTCTGCAATTACGCAACCGGATGAAGAAAAAAATTCTACAAGATTATGAGCCTGCCTTTATTAGAGGGAAAGATAAATGAGCCTCAGTTTTTTAATGAGTCAGCTTTTGGCTGTTAGTTATTGGCTGTTGGCTATTAGCACAAAGAAACCCGAAACTCGAAACAATGGAATGAGCACCGAGTTAAACCGCAAGGTTAATAGTTGCAGTGGCAGCAGCAGGAGTGAATAAGTAAGTCGCAAGCCGAAATGCTAGAATATTTCTTTGCTAAAGCCAAAGCCAAAGTCCAAGGCCAAAAAGCCCAAAGCAACCTGCCACATGTAAAGGATATATTAAAGATTTTAAGGAATTCGCATTTGACTAATGGCGCAAGGAGAGGGGGTGCGGCTTTGATATTTATAAACTTTTAAAACAATGGCACAGTTTATTTATCTCATTTTGTCTACAAGTTGTGGTTGAGGGTTTCACTGCAAAAGAAAAGCTACCCGTTATTTCCCATGATTGATTGAACCGCCCGGTACAGCCTGTCCCGATTATTCCATCGGGAAGAACCGTAATCCGGGTGGTCCCGATATCCTGATTTATCGGGACAGGTTGTGAGAGGTGCTCCGGTGGGCAATTGGCTCACCGGAGCACCTACTCGATTTGGTGAGGGGCTTTTTTAAGCCCTACCAAATTTTTTTTCTGATAGGATTCTTATAAACAGAATGTTATTTCTTACTTGAACCTGAAGATTTTGAATCTCCAGATGACTTACTTCCACCGGAAGAGTTGTTACTTCTTCCTCCACCTGATTTATTTCCTGTTGTTGAAGGCCATCCTCCAGAATTTCCCTGGCCTGATTGTCCTGTTTTTCCCATTTTATATTTTTTTAAATTAATTAATAATCAATTGTTGCAGATTTTGTTTCCCCTTTTTCAATAGTAATTGCAGTACTACCTAAAGCATTATCATTACTATCAAATACTCCAAAATATAAAGTTGTTTGAGAGT
>CAYFQK010000222.1:0-5554 GCA_964345255.1 uncultured Bacteroidales bacterium
GCATAGAAGTGAATTTTCAACAGGAGGTAAGTATTTAATAATAATATTTTTCAGATCATAGAGCTTCTGCTCCACGTTATCGTGCTCGCTGGCATAATCATAAATATTGTATTCTTTCATCTCCTGGTATAAACTTTCACTTATTTGGCGATTTTGATAGGCCTTTGAAATTCTTAAAACGTATGGGAAAACGCCATCTTCCTCTCTTTTAATGTGATCGGTAAGCTCCTGCTTGTACACATCAAAGAAATTATTCAAAATATCAATATTCCGGGTGTCGAGTCTGCAATTGTTCACCATATCATGAATAAGCCCTTCAATCTCTGGCACCTTTTCTTCAAGGTAATACTGGTGGGTATTTTGCAAATATGTTATCGCAAGTTCTGCCGGAAAAGTCTCCTTATCGCTGTGAGGCACATAATCCTTATCCAGAAAAGAATTAGCGATTTCAATGAAAAAATCCACATTAACCTGGTATTCTTTACATACTTCATTAACGGTTTTGTCGCCAAACCCGAGCTTTATTCCAAATCTATCAAGAACAAATAGCAACAAGTAATTCAAATGAACCACATCAGCCATTTTCATTGATCCTGAAATTAATTTCTTTTCCATAGCGCTGTTTTGCCACAAAAATAATTATTTAGATTGATTTTTGATTACCCATAAGATAAGTCCCTTTGCTAAAATTATTTGTTTAATTTTGCGGCCTCAGAATGATAAAAACTCATGTTATGAAAAGTAAGGTCGTTCTATCATTAATACTGCTTCTGTCAGTTGCAGGAAGTCTGCCGGAGATAAGAGCTCAGAAGCAAGCAAATCATTCTTACCTGAACGGTGAGGTAACGGTAAAAGATCTTAAAACCGACTCATTGTTCAAACAGTACTACCATGAAGGCTTTAAAGACTATGATGTAAAAAACGCAAAAAAAATCGATGATGCATTAACAGGAATCGATATCAAGGTAGTCCTTGGAACATGGTGTCATGACTCGCAAGTGCAAGTGCCGAAATTTTTTAAGATCTTATCTGAAACAGCTTATGATGAGAAAACCATTGAGATTTTAACCGTAGATCCCGATAAAAAAATCCCGGGCAGAGATATTTCATCCCTGAATATTGAGCGGGTGCCGACTTTTATTTTTATTGCAGAGGATGGAACCGAAATGGGACGTATAATTGAATCCCCTGAAAAAACACTGGAGAATGACATGCTGGACATATTAAGATGAAAGCCTACCTATCTTTAGTATGATAGTAAATAAAAATTAATTTTGTATCGCATGCAGGTTTTTGAAAAAATAAAAGACACCAAAGATTTCATCCTGGCCCGTAAACACATGGGCCAATCTGTAGGCTTTGTGCCCACTATGGGGGCTTTGCATGAAGGGCACCTGTCGTTGATGGAATGCGCCCGCAGGGCGAATGATATTGTGGTTGTAAGTGTTTTTGTAAACCCCGTTCAATTTAATAATCCCGAAGATCTGAAAAAATATCCCAGGGACTTGAGAGGGGATCTTCAAAAAATGGAGAAAAAAGGCATTGACATGGTTTTTGCTCCGCCTGTGGAAGAAATGTACCCTGAGGAAGTCAATAAAACATTTGATTTTGACAACCTGGATAAGGTTATGGAAGGCAAACATCGACCGGGTCATTTTAACGGCGTGGCAGTAGTGGTGCATAAACTTTTTAATATCATTACTCCCGACAGAGCCTATTTCGGGGAAAAGGATTTCCAGCAGCTGGCCATCATAAAAAAAAATGGTTGAAAAAGAGGCGCTCCAGGTGGATGTTATTGGATGCCCGATAGTAAGAGAGCCCGACGGACTGGCCATGAGCTCGCGAAACAGCAGACTTTCAAAGGAAGAAAGGGCATTGGCTCCGGTCATTAGCCAAACGCTTAAAAAGGCTGCTGAATTAAAAAATAATAAAACAGTTGATGAAATTAAACGCTTTGTGCATGAACAAATCAACAACGTCAGCATGATAAACTTAGAGTATTTTGAAATTGTTGACAGTAAGACATTAACGCCCATTAAAAGCTGGGACCAATCGGATGAAATCAGAGGGTTCATCGCAGCCTACTTGGGTAACGTTCGCTTAATCGATAACATGGCATTTAATTAATGAGGGGGAATTGTATTATGAATATAGAAGTTTTAAAATCCAAAATACACAGGGCTACCGTGACGCAGGCAAACCTGAACTATATTGGCAGCATCACTATTGATGAAAACTTAATGGATGCAGCCAATATGATTGAATTTGAAAAAGTCCAGGTGCTCGACATTAATAATGGAGAACGTTTTGATACCTACATCATCAAAGGAGAGAGAGGATCAGGACATATCTCCCTTAACGGTGCCGCTGCCCGTAAAGTAGTTATTGGCGATTTAATTATCATAGCATCGTATGCTTCCATGGAATTTGAAGAGGCTAAAAGCTTCAAACCGGAGGTCATTTTCCCGGATGCTAATAACAAAATATAAGTTTTGAGAAGAAAAATATTTAATGGGTTAAAATTATTGCTTTTCCTCGGGATAGGAGTATTTTTTATATGGTTGTTTGTTAAAGACCTGTCTCCCGAGCAAAAAAAAGATATATACAAGTCTTTTGTTGAAGCCGATTTCACATGGTTTTATGTTTCAATGGTGGTAGGCTTTGCCAGTCATTTCATCAGAGCAATGCGCTGGAAAATGCTTTTAAAGCCCATGGGCTATAATCCCTCCAATAAAAATATCACCATGGCAGTATTTATAGGGTATCTTGCCAATCTTGCCTTACCCCGCCTTGGAGAAGTAACCCGCTGCGGGACACTCACCCGTTACGAAAAGGTGCCTTTTCAAAAAGGCTTTGGAACGGTAATCACAGAGCGAGCTCTTGATATGATTACGTTTATAATTCTTTTTATCATCACAGTAGCCATTCATTTCGAAAAGATTAAAGATTATCTTTACATAAGGGTATTGACTCCTCTCGAAGATAAGCTCGCTACCCTCCAGCACACCAACTACATCATCTACCTATTTATCGCTATTCTTATTGGCTCAGCCATTTACATGTACACAATCCGCAACCGGTTTGAACATCTTTTCATCTACATTAAATTCAGAGAGATCGCTAAAGGGCTTTTTGAAGGAATTAAATCACTCCTGAAAATGGAAAGGCCCTGGCTGTTTATTTTATACACATTACTTATTTGGGGAACTTACTGGTTAATGACTCACGTGGTTTTTATGAGTATGCAAGAAACCATGCACCTTGGATTCAATGCCAGCCTCGTGGTATTAATGTTCGGATCCATTGGAATCATAGTTGTACAGGGAGGCATAGGCATATATCCTGCCATTGTTGCTGAAACCCTGGTCTTGTATAACATCCCCGAAGTGAACGGATACGCCCTGGGATGGTTACTTTGGTCTGCTCAGCAAATCATAATTATTTTAATAGGCTCGCTATCTTTCGGGCTTTTGCCCATTTTAAATAAATTCAATAAAGATGAACAACTTAAGTACCATACAATCAAAGATTCTTGATTGGGAGGCCATTAAACCTCACTTAGCCCGATGGCGCTTTAAAAACCAAAAAATTGTATTTACCAACGGGTGCTTTGATCTGCTTCACAGGGGGCATGTGGAATATATGGCTAAAGCTGCTGATTTTGGCGACCTGCTCATAGTTGGCCTCAATAGTGACGCATCGGTCAAATCGATAAAAGAAAACGATCGTCCCATAATGAATGAGGACTCCCGGGCAACAATCATTGCCTCCCTCAGATTCGTGGATGCAGTAGTATTATTTGATGAGAATACACCTGCTGAACTTATCAAACATATCCAACCCGACATACTGGTCAAAGGAAAAGACTACTCCCCTTCTGAAATTATCGGAGCAGATACTGTTCAAGCCAAAGGAGGACGCGTAGAGACCATCGAACTCGTGGAAGGATATTCTACATCTGCAATAATTGAAAAAATTAAGGGGAATAAATAGCGCATGGCAAAATCCCAGACCAGATATTATTGCCAGCAATGTGGTGCGCATTCTTCCCAATGGATCGGAAAATGTCCGTCATGTGGGGCATGGAACTCATATGTAGAAGAGCGTATAGAGAAAAAAGACTCCGCTGCAAGGAAGAAAACAAGCCCCGGAGTTGAAGATAAACCTGTGCGAATATCGGAAATCCAGTTTAACCACGAGAAACGCATCTTACTTGAGGATAAAGAGTTAAACAGGGTGTTAGGTGAAGGACTTGTGCCTGGTGGCATCACGCTAGTAGGAGGCGAGCCCGGAGTTGGCAAATCAACACTTTTACTTCAGGTCGCCATTAATTCAACTAAAAAGCGCTTCCTTTATGTCTCGGGAGAAGAGAGCGCTCAACAGATTAAATTACGAGCCGAACGAATAGGCAATAAGAATCACGAAGTATACATTTATACAGAAACCTCTCTTGACGCAATTATTGATCAAATAAAAGAAACGCGCCCCCAAATTGTAGTGATCGACTCCATACAAACTGTGCATTCAGTAAATATTGAGTCTTCACCCGGAAGTGTTTCACAGATAAGAGACTGTACCTCAGAAATTCAACAATATGCCAAGCATTTAAACATCCCCGTATTTCTTATCGGCCACATCACAAAAGAGGGCCAGCTGGCCGGACCTAAAGTATTGGAGCATATGGTGGATACGGTATTACAGTTTGAGGGCGACAGAAACTATGGGTACCGCATTTTGCGCTCAGTAAAAAATCGTTTTGGCTCTACATCAGAGCTGGGGATTTACGAGATGAAAACCAGTGGACTCCGTGAAGTGGCCAACCCCTCTGAAATCCTGTTGTCACATCGGGATGAAAACCTCAGTGGGATTGCCATTGCAGCTACTATGGAAGGGATGCGCCCCATACTTATCGAAACCCAGGCTTTAGTATCAACAGCGGCCTACGGTACGCCTCAACGTACCACAACCGGCTTCGATACAAGGCGCCTGAACATGTTATTGGCAGTGTTGGAAAAAAGAAATGGATTCCGCCTTGGCATTAAAGATGTGTTTCTTAACATTGCCGGCGGACTATCCGTCAGCGATCCGGCTATTGATTTAGCGGTGGTGGCCTCGGTGCTATCGTCAAATGAAGATAATGCCATTGATAAATTTACCTGCTTCGCAGCAGAAGTTGGACTCTCCGGTGAAATAAGGAGTGTCAACAGGATAGAACAACGTATTAAAGAAGCCGATAAACTGGGATTCCAGAGAATATTTATATCAAAATATAACTACCAGTCGCTCAATCCTGGAGGATACAGCATAGAAATACTTCCGCTATCCACAATTGGAGAATTGTTTGGGAAACTCTTCTAATCAATAGATTATAAACGAAACACAACTTTTCTGAATTTTATTTCAGAAGTTGTATTGTTATTCAAAAAAGAGTTTCTATATTTGCACTCGCTTTTGACACAAGTGTATGAAAAACGAAGTAAATCAAAAGCTTTAACAAAATTTTCATTGTTCTTTCAGGTTTTCTTTCTATTTTTGCCACCCCGTTTCAGCGGGG
>CAYFQK010000223.1:0-5534 GCA_964345255.1 uncultured Bacteroidales bacterium
TAAGATAGAGATCGAGGTAATCGGTTTGCAGGCGCTTCAGCGATTCATCCAGCGCCTTTTTGGTGCTGTCGTAGCCCTGATCGGTATTCCATAGCTTGGAGGTGAGAAAAACTTCGCTGCGCCTGAGCGAGCTGTTGCGGATGGCGTTGCCCACGCCGGTTTCATTGCGGTAAATAGCAGCCGTATCAATATGACGGTAACCGGCATCAAGCGCCCATTTCACTGCATTTTCCACTTCTTCGCCGCCTGCGAGTCTAAAATGTAAAGGTTTTACGGCCGGTCAATGCTTCCTCAGCTCTGAATATGGTAAAAGATGAAATACATCATGGCCAGGTTGAAACCGGCATGGCTGAGGATAGCGCCCGTTACCGAGCCGCTCATTTTCTTACACAGGTAAAAAGCGCGGCTGGTGAAGTACATCAATCCCACCCACAGCAGGGCCGGAAGAAACAAAAACTGCCATGAACCATTTACAAAAATAATCCCGAAATGCGCCAGGTGCGTAAGGGCAAACGCCAGACTGTCGATGTGCGAGGCGTTGTTGTCACCCACATCCACCTGGAAGCCGGCATGGATCACTCCGCGGTAAAACAGCTCCTCGCCAACCGGGCTAAACGTCATGCTGATGACCGCGGCGATGATAAAGTAAACCAATACCTGCGACTCAGTCATTCCAGCCGCATCGGACCATGCCCGGCCGATATACACGAACCAGTTGCTGACGCTATCGCCGAAAAGCCACATTCCGGCCAGGAAAACCAGGGTGCTGATACCCGCCCCTATCAGGAAAGCATACAGCAACCACAGTTTGTTTTGAACCCGTTTTATCCCGGCGAAGCGCCGCCCCGCTTTTGACAGAAATATCAGCGGCAGGAACCACATCAGGATAAAGAGAATAGAAAGGTAAGCGTAATTTCCGGTAACGTTGGCCCGCATCACGATGATAAAACGCGGAATCCCCATTAAAACAATGAGGATGAGTCCAAACACCCAGTTAAAACGGATTTTTGTTTGCCAGAATTTGTTGAGGTAAGGATGCGCTGCAGTAGTGATTGAATCTGCCATGGAACCTGTTTTTCGTCTAAAGATAAGGATTTCTGTGAATAATCATAAATCACAATGCAAACATGGCTAATGCTTTTTGAGGTAATAATTCCGTTTCTGTGCGGGAATAGACTTTTTGCCAGCAATGCAACTAAAATCTGATTTTTTTTACCTTTAGCAAGATTTTACAACATCACACGACTGGATTGCAAATAGAAAGTCATCAGATTCTTAATCATGAAAAATCCTTTCGAAAACTTTGATATCATAATAGCAGGCTGTGGACCCGCAGGAATGGCTACGGCACATCAGCTATCCGGATTCGGGTTGAAAATCGCTATCCTGGAAAAGGAAAAGTTTCCACGAGACAAAATCTGCGGCGATGCCCTGAGCACTGACGTGGTTAACCAGTTTATCAAGATGGACAGAAGCCTATTGGATGATTTCCGGGAATCTGTCGGCCATCTCGACCCTCATGGGGTTCGGATTGTGGCCCCAAACCACCGGCAGATGGACACCGGTTATTTCAACCAAAACGCTTCGGAACCAACCGGATTTCTCGTTAAAAGAATAGATTTCGATAACTACTTTTTCCAAAAAATAAAAGCACTGGATGATGTTCATGTTTTTGAGAACCTTAAAGTAAGGGATATTAAGTACGATTTAGAGGGAGTGATTATAACAGCATCCGGGGAGAAACAGTTTCAGGCCAGAATGATAGTTGGTGCCGACGGGGCTAATTCGATGGTTAATCACCTGCTTGCAAAAAAAGTAGAAGATAAGTACCACTATTGTATGGGCCTGCGGCAGTATTACACGAACGTTTCTGGGTTTCATCCCGATAATTACGTCGAACTTCATTTTTACAAAGAACTTCTTCCTGGCTATTTCTGGATTTTTCCGTTGCCCGGCAACCAGGCAAACGTTGGTATTGGCATGTTAGCCAATAGCATCAGAAAAAGGAAAATCAATCTGCAGAAAATAATGCAGGACCTCATTACAAACCACCCCAACCTTAAAGAACGTTTCAAAGACGCTACGCCGCTCGAGGGCATCCAGGGGTTAAGACTACCCATGATATCAAAAAAGCGCCCGCTATCAGGAGGCCGGTTTCTGCTGGTGGGCGATGCCGCCAGCCTTATTGATCCGTTTACGGGCGAAGGGGTGGGCAACGCTATCAGAAGCGGAAGAATAGCCGCTCAACACCTCAAAGAAGTTTTTCAGCACCAGCGCTTCGATGCTGCCTTTAACAGGAAATATGACCAAAAGATTTACGCGATGATGTGGAATGAGGCAAGAGTCAGCGGCATCCTGCAACGAATTATAACATACCCGAAGATGGCGAACTTACTTGTAAATAAAGCCAATAAAAACCCTGCATTCAAGACGTTGATAGAATCCATGTTCGATAATAAAGATCCGAAAAGAGAATTGCTAAAACCCCGCTTTCTTTTTAAATTGCTTTTTGGTTAATTGAACACCCATCCCCCTATGAACTGAGGAAATAACGCGAATCGTATTCATCCACACCATAATGTTTCATAACTCAAGTTTCGCACTTAAAAATCGGAATGGTAGAATGTTGAATTTCAACAAATTAACGTCAAATATTATATAACTTTGTGTTACTTTGAGTCTTTGCGCCTTTGTGGCAGATCTTCCAGAAGGCCACTAAGACACCAAGCCACCAAGTTTCACCAAGATAGTCGTATAGCAAAATTGGAAAATATTAGAATTTGATATAGAACTATTTATAAAAACTATCTTTTAATAGAAGATTAATATTCATGATTTTAACAGAAATGCGAAACTTGAGTTTCATAAATTCCCCGACCTCCTCCTGGAAGGTCTTTGTTCGCGTTACTATTTCTTCCACTTAATATTGCAACCCATGCTGGGATATTGTTCCTCTTCGGGTGTGGTTTCCCCCTTCAGCAATTTGTCCAGTGCGTTTCGAAGGTCTTTCCCGTTGAGGGGTTTATTGTTGCCCGGCGAGGAGGCGTCAAGCCTACCGCAATAGACCAGTTTGAGATCGCCGTCGAAGAGAAAGAAATCCGGAGTGCAGGCCGCCTTATACGCTTTAGCCACTTCCTGTGTCTCATCAAAAAGATAGGGAAACGGATAGCCCTGCTCTTTGGCGTTCTGCGTCATCTTATCAGGCGCATCTTCCGGGTGGCTTTTCACGTCATTGGAGTTAATAGCAATGAAGGAGATACCTTTCTTTTGGTAATCATTAGCCACACGCACAAGTTCGGGGTTCACATGCTTCACATACGGGCAATGATTGCAAATGAACATCACCAACGTGCCCTTATCCGATTTTAATTCACCAAGCGCTTTGCGCTCTCCCGATAGGGTATCATATAGAGCAAAATCAGGTGCTTTCGTGCCTATCGGCAACATATTGGATGGGGTAACTGCCATAGTCTTATAAATTTTGGTTTACTATATCATAACAACTCCTTTATAAGGATTGTTTTAAAGTTTTTCAGACCCATCTTTAAAACCAGGTTTTTAAATAACGAAAGCAGTAAAATAATGCTATAGACATCTGTTTATTTAATTCATTAACAAAAAGTTAATGCCATGAATATTGTGAACAGACATATGAATAAAGGGTTGAAAATAGTGTTCGAACCTATAATTACAACAGATATAAAAAGTATTAATCACATAATAAAACCGTTCCTATCCGTGGGAGTTGTTTTTCTACTGGCCTTTTTAATCAATAAGAATGGAGTCATCGAGTGGAAACAATTTGATACCAATTACAAAAAGCGCGCATCGGTGAAAGACATATTGAAAGCTATTGAAGAAAACAACCTTTAGACTACTTACTCCATCCCCGGTGGTTTCCGGTATTGCTTCTTCTCTTTGATGGCCTTTTTCTTTTTCAGGCGTCGTTCAACGGATGCTTTGGTAGGACTGGTTTTCTTACGTTTTTTGCGCGGCTTAAGCGCCCATTCCACCATGGAATAAAATCTTTCCATGGTCATTTGTTTATTCCGGTGTTGCGAGCGGGCTTCGCGGCTTTCAATCAACAGCTCATCATTTTTGGTAAGCTTGTGAGCAAGAAATTTGCGAATACGTTGTTTTTCATCTTCGGTCAACAGTTCAGAATTACCAACCGGAAAGCGCAGCTCTACCTTTGAGCTGACTTTGTTGGCATGCTGTCCTCCGGGACCACCACTCCGCGAAGCCTGAAACTCCATTTCCGATTCTAATCCTCTGTTGCGAATGCCTGCCATGATTTTTATTCGTCTTTAAAACAAAGATAAGCATCAATGTAGAATATGAATGCAGCAGGTTAGTCCAGCGAAAGGTAAAAGTCGGCCAGTGCTTGCCGGTATTTTTCCTTCTCAGGCAAATCGTTGTGCCCTCCGTCTTCAATAATTTTTAAATACTTTTCCTGACTGGCTTTCTCGTAAAGCACTTCCGCCATCTCCGGCGGCGTAATTTTATCCTCTTTTCCGGCCACAAATAACACCGGAATATCAACTTGTTCAATCCTGTCGATATTGCTCTCCTGTTTCAAAGCATCTCCAATATCAAATTTCACAAAAATGGACAAAAACCATGGAACCAGCCTGTCGGCCATATCCCGGGCATCGGTTACGGGCGACTCCATAACTAACCCTGAAGCTTCATACTTTGAGGCCACGTAGGTCGCCACCATACTGCCCAGCGAATGCCCATGAAGGATAATATTTTTGGGGGCTAATCCCTTCTCTTCCCTCAAAAACCGGTAAGCTGCATCACCGTCCTGCTTAATCCCGGCTATGCTCGGTTCGCCGGAATTATTCCCATAACCACTATAATTAAAAACAAAAAGGTTTACCTTGTTTTTGATAAGATTAGGAATAATATGTTTGGAAATCTGCATCAGGAAGCCATTGCCGCCCATGTAAAGGATAGTTTTTTCGTTATCCGGATGCGTAATGTGCCATGCTTCCAGCTCCCGATCACCGGATGCAAAGGTCGTCTTTTCCATGTTATACGAATGATCCTCGAAAAAGTCACTGTTTATCGTTTTTTTAACGTCGAATGCATCTTTTTCCGTCACATCAATCGTGGTGCAAGACTGTAAAAAGATAGCTAAGATAATGGCAACGAAAAATATTTTTTGTTTCATTTTTTATTTTTCATCCTTAAACAACAAAACCCTCTAAAGGTTGGAAACTTCAAAATATTCTCAACAAACTCAAGTTTCGCACTTAAAAATCGGAATGGTGGAATGTTGTATTTCAATAAGTTAACATCATTTGTATTTATTTAGGAAGTGAAATCGTCTCCATTATAAAATGGGATAGGCTCCCAAGCAAAAAAATAACGTAGCTCATGGGGCGGCAGGAATCTCATCTTCTCTCCTCAATTAACTAATTTTCAATTACTTACTTTACAGTCCGTTTAAATCAGTATAATCAGAGCCTGTGCCGAAAATTCAACATTCTGTTATTCGAAAAAATTAGAATACTTTTGGCCCTGGCAGG
>CAYFQK010000224.1:0-5517 GCA_964345255.1 uncultured Bacteroidales bacterium
ATAGAGGCGTTGGAAAATTACCATAAAGACTACCCCGATGGGGAAAAAATCGATAGCATGAACGTTCGGTTGTTTGAAACCTACGTGGAGAGTGAGCAGTGGAACAAGGCAGAAGAACTGTGGCCGGGGCTTCCTGATGAGCCAAAATCTGAGCTGAAAATGAAAAAAGCGTGGTTTAAGGTCAATAAACAACTCGGCAATGATGAGCGGTGCAATCAACTGGCCGATCAAATTTTGGCAAAAGAACCCGAAAACCTGGCAGCCCTCGAATGGAATGCACTACGTTATTACAAAAAAGCTGACGACATCTATGTAAGGCTGATGAATGCCTACGACAAAGAACGCACCCGTGAAAACTACAACAAACTTATGGACGTATGGGACGAAATCTGGGCCGATTACAAAAAATCGAGGACTTACTTCCTAAAGCTTTACAAACTCAACCCCAAGCCGCAGTACGCCACTTATCTCGGCCACATCTATAAACGTGATGATCAGGATCAGAAAGCGGAATACTGGTATAAGAAGGGGGAATGAAGGTAAAACCGGGATTGAGTTTTAAATCTTATTTTTTACCCCTTCCCCAACCCTTCCCCTACTAACAGGGGAAGGGAGCGCATCAAGCAATCTCTTTAACTTTAATAAATCGCAAAATTTGATAGATACGATCTGGAATAATTCTTCTTTAAAACGATCCGTGTTTTCTGAGAATTTCTTTATTGACACCGGCTGCAAATAGCTCTCTCCCTGCGAAGTAGGGAGAGGTGGAGAGGGTAAAAAACGAAGAGTTAGTTATCTCTAAACAACCATCTACCTAAAGAGTCACAAAATCCATTTAAAACTAAAAACTAAAAATTTAGAATTCTGCTAATCACCTCTCCTCCAAAATCAACCTGAATTGCTTTTTCATGTACCCTTCCTCCTGGTCTTCCGGGCGGAACCTTATCCGCATCCTGATTTTGTCCTGCATGTATTCCATCAGCTTGGCGCCCTCCACGTACTTTACCTTTTTATAACCGGGATAGATATAAAATTCCTTTGTGGCGTTCACCGGCCCTTCAACAGTGACCAGGTAATTATTGTCTCTCAACTCTGCAGAAATAATCCGCAGGCCATCCGATTCTTCTCCCGGTTCAGGGGAAGGAACCAGCGGGACGATGCCTATTCCTTCGGTGTAATGAATCGCGAGTGTGTTTTTTTGTGATGGTTCAAATCGCATTTGCAATTGCAAAAAGTCTTTTTCTTTTCGTGTATCGTAGTCAATCTTCCGGCCATTCAAAGTAACGGAATCAACTATCGAAGCTACCGGAAGATAGGGATTGAACTGTATCTTCAGCTTAAGTTTACCTGGTTTGTTAAAAGTATAAATCTGCGCTGTATCGGTCTTATGCATCGCCAGGCTAATGTTATGTTCATCCATGCGGATATTCGAGACCTCGACATCTTCCCACTGAATGGGAAAAGCCGGAGCAAAGGTCATTTTATTTTCCGTAGCCACCGGTTCATACCCCAGCATCCCTTCATAGAGCGGCTGCAGGGCCATGGTCTCCGACCAGCATTGGTGGGCACAAATTCCTGAAGGTTTGTATTCCAAGCCATGCATCACTTCTTCTACAAATCCTTTGCTCCAGTGTTTATAAACCTGCAGGTTGTTCATGGTGTGAACAAACCCCTGCAATGGCCGGTCATTTTTGTATTCGGCCAGGGCCGTCCATCCGGTGTAGAGCGGCCAAACCGTCCCGGTGTGGTACCCCTCCGGATTAAAGTGCTCGTTATCCTTTCCGGCTATCCGAACGCCCCAGTCGGAGGTAAAGTTATCGCGGGCCAGCTTCTCCAGCACAGGATTTTTTTTGTCTTCCTCCACCTGTCCGAAATAGAGCGGGATGGCCGGCATGACCGTTTCGTCCTCGATAAATGTTCCGTCGTTGTTTATGCTGTGGTAGAAAAATTGCTTCTGCTCGTTCCATAGCGTATCATTGATGATTTGCTTCACCTTGTCTGCTTCTTTACGGTACTTCTGCTCGCCGGACTCCCCGATGGCCTCAGCCATGTAGGCGGCTTCCTCCAGTGCCTGTGCCCAACAGCCCGACAGGTACAAAGTAGATCGGCCTCCGTAAAGGTGACCGCCTTCCACCCAGCCATGACCCACCAGGGTATTATCTATCAGATGGTCGTTATTCCGGTCGGTGGAAAAGCAAAACTCAATGGCTTTTTCAATAGGTTCCCAGTTCTCTTTGATGAAATCCTCATCGCCCGAATGGCGAAGGTAATGACCTGCCAGCACAATAAATAGCGGTGTGGCATCGGCCGCATCGTAATGCGCCACACCCGAAGTAGTCAGTTCGTGAAAGATTTTACCGCGCGGACTCTGGAAATCCATGTAAATCTTCAAAATATCCCTGACCTTATCAAAGTCGCCGTAACCATTAAGCGCTATTCCGCTCCACTGGCCATCGCGCCCGAAATACCAGCCATAACCCGGTCGGCCGCTCACCTCATGATCACCGTCCCAGCCCTTTGCGGTGGTGGCATAGCCTGCTACCAATGACTTCCCTAAACCCGGTGTATGCACAAAAAACCGGTCTGTTCCGATAAGAGCCCATTTGTAGGCCTTGTTAAAACTTTCATCAGGCGTTTCAATCATCGTTTTTCCGGCCAATAGAGCTTCATAATACTTCTGCGATTGCTGGTAAACTTTTTCGGGACGCTTCATATATTTCTCATAGACTCCGGTAGCTTTTCCCAGTCCCTGATTGGTTGCAGCAATCAGGATATCGAGGTGGTCGGATTGATTCAGCGGGTACTCTGCGATGGTTGAAACCATAAAATCATCTGTGGCTTTGCCTTTAAACCCGGTATCCGTTGCACTAAAATCCGAAAACTGCCCACTAAGCTGCCTTACAGGTTTTTTTCCCGCTCCGGCGATGCAAGTCAGTTCACTGCTTTGATCCACATACAGATGTGCATTAAGCCCTTCGTGCCGGGTTTGTTTTATAATACCATTCACTTTGGAGGAATAAGGCCACATAAAGCGCATATTGGTTTTGTATTGTGTAACAAGCCGTATGCTGTCATCACCTGAATAATCATAATGAATGGCAGCCACCGGATCCTTTATATCCGCGGTGATAATCTCCCGTAGGTGATTTTTTCCAATCGAGTAGCTTCGTATAAAAGCATTAGGAGTAACTTCCACTTCTTCCACGCTATCGTCAAGCCATACGATATCGCTGTTTCCATCGGGCCTGTATCCAATCCGGTAATCCCGCATCGCCATAAAAGGATGCGCCCAGATTTCTTCAATCCCTCCGTTTTCTCTACCCATCACCAGCATGCGCTCCCCGGCTACATCCCAGAAATTATCCGTCGCCGCATGCTTAAAATAAAGCTCCCAGTCTTTCTCATTCCAGTCCTTGGCTTTCGGAAGCTGAACTTCTTTGTTGACAAGATTGAAGGACTCTACACTATTCGGATCATAATTCCAGTAGTTCTGCTCCCCGGTGACTGTTCCGGCCAAATATCCGAAAACGTTATTCATGAATTCTTCCAACTGGGGGGTATGATAATTGGGGGTAGTGAAGACAGTGTATGCGCCGATTCCGATAATCTTCCCCTTACCTTCGTCATACTCCACCATAAATTTTTTACTTTCATCAAAATTGATGTAAGACCAGTCAACGGCAATAACTTTTCCGCTGCCCGGTACTTGGTCTCCCATGAATCCAAGCCTGCGGATATCCGTATCCGATTTGGGATTGAAAATATAAGCGCCCCCGTTTAAGCCATTAAATACCGGATGGGTTTTATAAGCATGAAGACCATACTTTCCACCATACCCTGATTCCCGTACGTTCAGTGTATCAACCACGGGCTCCACATTTTCGACACGTAAATCATTCAGGTACTTCAGGGCCTCCATGGTCAGAAGCAGGTTACCTCCTGTTTGTACATATTTTTTCAAAGAATCATTGATTTGAATGTTGTTTAAGCGGATAGGGATGGCGGCTGTATCAACCTGATGATACCACAGCACATCAAACTGTTTGAGCGACGGTAGCTCTGAAAGCGGTGAGGTTAGGTTAAGCAGTTGATAATTGAGATGGTCATATTGATCAAGATATTTTTTAATTCCATCCAGCTCTTCATTCTCAGTCACATTGGTCGTTAAAATCCCTATTTCAATGTCTTTGCTTTTACCGGAGGGAAGAAAAACCAAGGCAAGGATAAGGGCTCCCAGGAATAGCAATCCTGCGGTTAACCAGTAAGGACGCTTCCATAGGCTGTGAAGTAGCTTCCTGGTCCTGGAATTTGCAGCCGGTTTTTCAGTAGCTTCTGACTTTACAGGTTTTTCTGATTTATCTTTTTCCATAGGATGTTGGATTTGTCACTAATTTACAAAAAAGCTGCAACCGGTAAGTGATTTTATTCCATTGTAATTCTGTTAGCTCGTCTGACAATTTGATTATTTCAGTAAAGTATCAAATTATGAAAAAGTGCGTCCGCACGGGTGCACTTTTTTACTGTGCCAGCCTGAAGAACAGCAGATAAAGATTCTTAAAAAATGTTTGCGGTAAGAGTGGTATCCTGATTTCAGGGTACAGCAGTTTCATGAGTGCAGCCCGGATAAAGATGAGCTTGCTGGTCGTAAATGGTAGTATCTCCTTTGAATGCCTCCCAATCATTCATCAGCTGCAGTACTTTAGCCTGATACTCCTCTTTGATGGAGAGATCCATATAAACAAAAGGGCAAACCGATAAATCCTCATCTGAATTATCGGGATAACTAATCTGCACTTCCACTCTTCCGAATTCCTCCTGCCATGGACCGGGATTTCCAACTACATCTCCGGTCATAAGAGAATCGCCGACAGAGACCGTTTTATTTAATATATGGTCGTATCCGACTACAAATCCTTCAGCCGCCTCTGTGATGATCTCATAGTCATCATTCTCATCCTGCTCTTTGATGTAAACCACTTTACTGTCCGTTAAAGAAATCACTTCTGCCTGATGAGAAACGTGGTATTCAAAAGTGGGATTATCCCAAACCTCACCCTGGTATTCGATTACGTCCTGACCGAATTCTAAAAAAACTTTCTCCTGATTCAGAGTGAAAACGAAATCTCCGGCTTTCCCCGTTGCTTCATCATAATTATCGAATTGAACTCCCAGGTTATAAATTTGAAAAGTTTCTGTGCTGCTGTTGTGATTTTCTCCGTTATCGTTTTTTTGACATGCTGTTAGAAAAAAGATGATAACTGCCACCAATCTGAGATAAAAATAATTCATTGTGTATTGATTTGAAAAATTATACTATTCCCTCTTTTGCTTCTTCCCGATTTTGTGATAAAGATAAGCATTTCGTAATTATTTACCTGCCCAAATCAGATTAGTTTTAGCTCCATTTTTCGTTGTAACTAAAAGATTCCTCACTGCATCACTCCGCTATCGCTCCGTGATTTGCTACCAATGACAACTTTATATTATGAGTTGTATTTCAGGCATCTAATATCCTTT
>CAYFQK010000225.1:0-5458 GCA_964345255.1 uncultured Bacteroidales bacterium
CCTAGCTTATTTCAAAGTGTAAATGCGATTTCACTACCTAAATAAGTACAAATATCTTTGTTATCAGAATTGCTTTGGATTTTAACATTTTATTCGAAAGTATTAAATGGACCACGATTGTTGAACCCTGACTCCCAGCTTTTAGTTTTTAAAAAGTTTGGGAAATTAAATGTTAAATTCTTATAATAGACTTTTTATCTCCTTGATGTCAGGCATTATGAAAATCTAATACATTGATTTTGTTAACTAAATGTAAAATTCTGTACTCTGCCATATAGTGTTATATACAAATATCTACTTTTGTATAAGTGAACAATTAAAATATCTGTTATGAGATATTTCTACTTAGCTTTTGTGGTGATATTTTTTCTTTCATATAACGCCAATGCCCAACAAAATATTACGCTTCAACTAATTGAGCCCCCCGGAGAAGAGCTTCCGCTGGATGAATCTTTAAGGGCGGTAATTACCAATAATACGCAGGAACCTGTGGAAGTATATTTGAAAGGGTTTGTAAATGAAGCGGAAGAGGGGCTGATATTTGAAGGATACAGCAGTGTGTTTGTACTGGAAGATCCGGTTACAACCATCGACAGAAGAAATCTTGAACCACTTGAACCGGTGGAAACGCAGTTTACTGACAGCGATTACAAGGATTACATCACCAGGACGTCTGAATTTCCTCCGGGAGATTATGAGGTTTGCGTCCGGGTTATCGTAGCTTCCGGGGATGAGGTAGTGGCTGAAGATTGCTATGAGAAATCAGTTCAGGAATATTTGCCTCCATCATTGATTTCGCCTGAAAATGGGATGACAGTCTATAAAAAGCAGCCATTTTTTACCTGGTCGCCCGTCCCCGGCAGCAATGGAGGCAATATCAGCTACGAGCTGGGAATTGTTGAAATGGTCGGGAATCAATCACCGGTTTCAGCTTTCGAATCAAACCCCATTTGGTTTGGGGAGTCTGGAATAAACTCTCCCTTATTCCGCTATCCTATTGCCGCCAGGGAATTTGAAGAAGAGCAATCTTACGCATGGAAGGTGTCAGCCTACGTTGGCTCTAATAAGGTGACTGAATCGGAAGTGTGGAGTTTTACTTATAAGGCCGATACAACCGGTTCGGAGGAGGAAGAAGATGAGGATGAGGAACAAGAGGAAGAAATGCTGATACCAAAACAATATGTTAAGCTTTCACCGGAGAGCGGCACTGGATTTTATTTGCTCGAGAATTACCAGTTGCGGTTCATATATAAGAATAAATACGCTTCCTCAAAGATCAAGTGCCACCTTGAGAATCGGAGAAATGAAATTATAGCCCGTGATATACTTTCTGAAAAACAAAAATCCGGTTTGAATTTCAATGAGTTGGACATGACTTCAAAAGTTGAGCCCGGGAAAAAATATTTATTGCGTTGTATCGGTCCTTTGGGGCAGGAGAAAGGATTAAGATTTCAGGTAAGAAAAGAGAGCTCTGAGAATATCATCGATGACTTAAACCTGGGGGATGATTTGATTGATTTCCAGGAAGGGATATTAAACGGGGGAGGATAAGGCATGCGTTATTTATCATTCATTATTCTTGTATTCATTTTTAATGCCTGCAGTAGCGATTTATCGCCCGGGGAATATATCTCCTGGATAGAGGATCAAGATAATGGTCTTCTGGTGAAAAAAGAGGCCGCAGGGGTGAATTATCAGTTGCAGTACGAACCGGCTGCATACAAAGCCCTCAAGCGTGTTAATCCTGATAAATTCTCAAAAGCCACCTATCAATCGATGAAAGAAAGATATAAGCCAATGCATCATTTTCTTCTGAAAGTTTCTGCTGTTGAAGAACAGAGGAAGACCGGAGAGGCATTGCCAAAATATCTGGCATATGATTTCCAGGAGTATTTCCGGTTTATTCAGGATGAAGATACGATTAAAAAGACGGTAATGTATCACCTGGAAAGTTCAGCCGGTGTATCACCCTGGTACAAAATATTATTGGCTTATCCGAAAAAAAGTAATACTGAAAGGCTAAAACTGGAAATACTTAAGAATGAGTTACATTCCAAAAATTTAGGTTTCAGCTTTGAAACAGCGAATTATCGCAAAGCCCCGGGGATTAAATTCAGTAAGAAGTAAAAACAACAATAAAGATTTTATGGTATATTTTTTACGTTTAATTCTATATTCCGGAATATCAAGTAAGATGCACTTGCTGGCAGGAAGCATGCTCTTGTTCTTTTTGCTGCCTTTGCAATCAAGCGGCCAGGTGCAGGTTACACTTCAGAAACCCCCGGTAAAGAGGCTTAGCGTTAAGGATTTGTGGAATATTCAGATAAATAATCCGCAGAATAGAAACCGCAAGGTCTACATGATTGCCAGAATAACTAAAGTGGATGGGAAGGACAAAGTAGCGCAATTCCGCACTAGGGCTTTTCAGCTTCCCGCAGGATTGAGAAGGCTTGATCCGCAGGATATTAAGGTGACTCAAAAGAAGTTCTATGATTCAAAGTCAGAAAGTGTTCTAAAAAGAACTAACAGTTTTCCGAAAGGAAAGTATAACATTATAGTTGAGCTATTCAGTTCCATTGACGACAACAAAATCGCCGAGTCACAACAAACGCATAAAGTCGTAAATATTTACAACAGGGCTACTGAAGTGATAGGTGCTGACGGAGAGAGTTTTGTGTCATTTTACGGAAATGGCTACATCGAAGGGCATAGTGCCAACAGCCAGGGACGCGGACAGGTCGTGCCTAAAGAATATGTGCGCGGTAATCTGGATGCGACGCTTGAGATAGGGGTAGCTCCCATTAATTTTCATGGCTATTACACCTCCATGAGCAGCGACCTAAGGCAGAGCGCCAATGAGTTTTCGGTATCTTTTGATGATCAGCGATTTATTAATAATCTGCGAAACAATCTTACCGAGGTTATTAAAAAAGAAACAGGGCTGAAGCGCGAAAATTACAGTGAAGCCCGCAACAAACTCAAGAAGCTGGAAAATATCGACCGGCTGCTAAAGAACAAATCCATAGAAAAGGAGCTTAAGGATTTGGGCAACATTGAAAACATAAAGCAAAAGCTTAACGACATTGATCTGCAAAATGCCATAGATCGCATAAACGGCCTGAAGAAGGACATTACCAACAGGGTTTCAGGCCTGAATTACAAGGCAAAAAAGGCTAAGCTTAATACGCAACTCAAAGTACAACGGGAAGTAACATACAGTGACCCTCAAAAAGAGCGTCAGAGAAAAGCTAAAATCGACAGCCTTCAAAATCAACTAAGTGAACTGGAGAAAAAACGGGAAGAGATTAAAAGAAAAAATAATCGTGATATCCAGGCATTGAAGGACTTAAAACAAAAGCAAAAGAAATTTGAAAAGCTAAAGCAAAAGAAACAGAAAATTGAAAACCTGTTAGCCAAAAAAGATCAGCTAAAACGACTTATTCAGCAAAAAGAGAAGCTCGAAAAGTATAAGCAAAAACTCAAGGAATCAGGCGGCCTGGAAGCAATAAAATCCTTTAATATAAATAAACTCGGCAATAAAGATATTTTAAAACAAGAGCTTTTGAAACGGGGAATGCTTAGTGGGGGAGAGAAGCTTCTTTACAGCATTGAAGAACTATCCGTTGGGACCGTTTACCCTTATTATTCACCACTTGTGCTTAATGGTCTTCGAATGACCGGAGTGAGCTTTGAATGGAATCCCGGAATATTTTACACGGCTTTTTCAGGTGGAACTTCCAACCGCCCGCGCTTTTCCCTCGATAAAGGAATAGCTGATTATCAGCAAAAGCTTTTGGCTGGTAAGATAGGTGTGGGTAAAAAACACAAATCTCACCTCTTTTTCACAGCGCTTAATGCTGTGGATGATCGTAATTCGATTGCCCGAAGCGATACCATTAACACCCCCAAATCGAATTTTATTTTTGGAACGGATGTGGGATTGTCCCTCTTCGATAGCCGGTTTAAAATTCAGGGTGAGCTGGCCGGTTCCAAGTATGAAGCCGATGACCAGGCAACTGCCCTGATTTTGAATGAACAGCTAAACAACCAAATACCCGGTTTCCTGGAGCCGAATGTGTCAAGCCGTTTTGGAATGGCTTACGACGTGAGAGGGGCCATCAAGATGTTTAAAAACAACACGGTAATTTCCGGTTTCCTGAGGAATATTGATCCTTCTTACAATTCTTTCGGTGCCCCGAACTTAAGAACAGGGGTTTTTACATACAATGCCAAAATCTCCCAAAAGCTTTTTTCCAGAGACCTGAAATTAAGTCTTTTCAGAAAAAACGAGAGCACCACACGCTTATGGCAGGACGGCCTTACCCATTATGAGCGCCAGGGCGGCGAACTGGCTATCGGATTTAACAATTTTCCGAAAATTAAGGTGAGTTATGCAGAAAGCCTGCAAGATAAGGAAGACATTGAAAATGATTTGACTGAAATCATGATCAGTGGAAGCTATAGTTACAAAATCGGAGAACTTTCGCTATCCAATACCGTGAGCTATAACCTCAACCAGGGCGTATCTACCCAGTCGGGTGGCCCTGATTACGAGGTGGCAAACTATCTTTTTAACCAGTTAATCAGTTTTCCTTTTCCTCTCTCATTCTCATTGAATATCAATTATGTAGATGAACAGATGCAGCAGCAGGAAAGCGAAATGCTGGTGTCTGATTTGGCTGCCTCCTTCCAGCTTTTTAAGAAAGTGAATTTCAGTATGGGAGGTAACTACAAGGAAGACGATGAAAGCACAAAGTTCGGTGGATTTGTGGACGTCAACTATTCGTTCGCCGATTATTTCACCTTCCAGCTGAGTTTCGATAATAACTACTACGATGACCTGGTCATGACGGCCAATGATTTTAACGAATATATACTTAACATCAAGCTATCCGTGAGGTGGTAGCGCAGAAAAAGAAATTTGGAATCTAACTGATATTAAAGACTTTTAATATGATACGAAAACATAGGCATATGACAGCTAAGAAGTTTTATCTTTTCAGACTTATCCGCAAGCACAAACGAAAAGTAGCGTTCACCCTTGCCCTGCTGTTCTTCACGGGCATGATACGCCCCAATCAGTTGTTTGCTCTAACCGGCGGGCCTTCCACGCCTGAGTCCAGCGCTCCCAGTAAAATAACAGCTTCCAAAATGGTGGATCCTTTTACCGGGAACCTGGATTACAGTATTCCGGTCATGAAGGTGGGGGACTATCCGCTGTCTTTATCCTATAATGCAGACATTTCGATGGACCAGGAAGCTTCCTGGGTAGGTCTGGGCTGGACCCTGAATCCGGGCTCCATTAGCCGCAGTGTTCGCGGTTTGCCCGATGATTTTAAAGGCAGCGATAAAGTAGCTAAGGATTTCAACACCAAACCCAACATCAAAGCCGGCCTGCGAGCTGGTATCAACCTCGAAGCTTTCGGTATTGATGCGGGAAGTGCACTCAAGGCTACAG
>CAYFQK010000226.1:0-5444 GCA_964345255.1 uncultured Bacteroidales bacterium
GGCTGGAAAACAATGTGCTGGGCGGTAAAAAAGTAGGAGGGTCAAAAAACTACAACCTTATAAAAAGGTGAAAGGGCAAGCGGGTTACAATCCATAGCATGCTCTCAACGCCGACATGCAAAAGCTACTGCTTTCAGACGCTGTCAGCCTATGCGTGAGACTTTATCCACTCCTTTCACTTTGCGTAATTTATAAACCAGGGCATCCAGATCTTTTGTATCCTTCACAAATATTTTAACGCTTCCTGCAAAGCTCCCCTTATCGCTTTTGAAGGACACCGACTGCATGTTTACCTGCAAATCATTGGATATTACCTCCGATATGTTGTTTACCACTCCCAGCTCATCTTTTCCTGTTATCCTCAATTCCGACAGATAGGCCGACTCCTCGTCAGGCTTATACCACCTGGCATCAATTACACGATATCCATATTTTTCTTTAAGCTGCTTCGCATTGGGGCAGTTTGTACGATGGATTTTAATGCCTTCACTAACAGTTACAAAGCCAAAAATATCATCTCCGAAAACCGGCTTACAACAGTTAGCCATCTGGTAATCATTTATTTTTTCTCCATCTATCAAAAGCACATTCTCTTTCGGTGATTTCAGAGTTGTTTTGGCCG
The DNA here is from genome assembly GCA_964345255.1 of uncultured Bacteroidales bacterium. Classification (GTDB taxonomy): domain Bacteria; phylum Bacteroidota; class Bacteroidia; order Bacteroidales; family JAIPAH01; genus JAIPAH01. The sequence goes on from CAYFQK010000226.1 coordinate 623, forward strand.
TTTCCGGCTTCTTTTCTTTCGCTGCTGTCTCTTTAGGCTCTGTGCCGGTCTCACCCGAAAGTATTTTCTTTAAATCTGAGATATCTATTTCACGACTGCCTATGCCTTGATAGAGGTCTTGCGCCGAGGCCATTTTATAGTAGAGAATGAGGTCTTTCACAATTTTGTCGCTGAAATCAATCTTCAGCTGACTCAACTTTCTCATCAATATAGATTTCCCCTCATCAACATCTTTGTACTGAATTTTTCGTAAAGCTCGCCTAATCTTGTTTTTTGTGCGGTTAGACGTAACAAAGTTCACCCAGTCGGAGGAAGGCCTCTGGTTATTGGAAGTAATTATTTTTACTTTATCCCCATTGCTAAGTTTATGCCTGATAGGAACATTCTTACCATTGACAATGGCCCCTGTACACCTGTCCCCTACTCGGGAGTGCACCTGGTAGGCGAAGTCAAGCACGGTGGATCCGGTCTGCAGCTTTTTCAAATCGTTCTGCGGCGTAAACACAAAAATCGTGTCCTTGTAAAGATCAATTTTAGCATGCTCTGTCTTGTCAAGCTCACTGGGGTCCAGCTCTTCAAGCATCTCACGGATATTTTTAAGGCGCTCCTCGTTGGTATCTTTTCCACCCCCTTCTTTATACTTCCAGTGGGCGGCCTGCCCTTTTTCCGCATTCTCATCCATCCGGCGTGTACGTATCTGCACTTCCACCCATCGGTTACGGGGGCCTTTAACGGTAGTGTGCAATGACTCATATCCTGTGGATTTCTTAGGCGTGGTAACCCAATCTCTTAAGCGCCTGGGATTGGGTTCATACTTGTTTGTAATGAAAGAATAAACGCGCCAGCAATCGGCCTTTTCATCTTCAATGGTGTTATTTAAAATGATTCGTATGGCAAAAATATCGTAAACCTGCTCAAAATCTACGTCCTGCTTCTTCATTTTTTGCCAGATAGAATGGATGGATTTGGATCGTCCTTTTATTTCGAAATCAAATCCATGTTTTCTCAGCTCCAGGTCGAGTGGCTTAATAAATTCCCTGATATACCTGGACCTGGCTTCTTTTGTCTCGCGGAGCTTACGTTCAATATCTTCATAAATCTCGGGGTAAACCGCTTTCATGGCGTTTTCCTCAAGTTCATTTTTTAGATTATAAAGGCCCATCCTGTGAGCCAGCGGAGCATACAAATAAAAAGTTTCATCAGACACCCTGCTGCGTGTTTGCTTGTCGGCAGCATGGATAGTACGCATGATATGAACGCGATCGGCCAGTTTCAGCAATATAACTCTTATATCTCTTGCCAGTGACAGGAGCAAATTCCTGAAGTTTTCAGAATATAATGAGGGCTTTTCGATGTGGATAGCAGATATTTGCCTGAACTCCCTGATAATTATCCCCACAGCATTTCCAAAACGCTTCTCTATGTCCTCAAGGGAAACTTCACACTGATTCGGGAGATTGTGCAGCAAACCTGCGATGACGGAGGTAGTCCCCAGGCCAATCTGGTCAACGACCAGGTGGGACACCTCTAATGGATGAAGAACATACAACTGACCATCCACTCTTCTTTTATCGCCACAATTCTTTTCCAGGAAACGGTATGCCTGCCTTACTTTTTCAATCTCCTGCTGAGAAGCTACGGGCGATAAATCATCCAGTAATCTTTGGTATTTCGCTTTGATCTTTCGTTGTTCTTCCGCTGTTATCATTTAGTCTAAAATATCGTGTTAGAAAGATAAAGAAAAAACGCCTGAAAAGCAATCTTTACAGGCGTTTTGATTCGATTGACAAAGATAATAATTAATCTTTATTTCCCGGCGAATTCTTATCAGAATCGTCATCATCCTGATCGATTTCTCCGCCTTCATAGCCACTTTGTGTTCCCTGCTGAGGGTTAGAAATCGATTCTCTCATGCTCGTATCAGCTTTGATGTTATTAAACCGGTAATAATCCATCACTCCGATATTTCCATTAGATAATGCCTCAGAAATAGCTTTAGGGATTTGTTTTTCGGCCTGGATAACTTCAGCGCGGGCCTCCTGGGCTTTGGCTTTCATTTCCTGCTCCTGGGCCACGGCCATAGCTCTTCGCTCCTCAGCCTTAGCCTGGGCGATATTCTTATCGGCATTAGCCTGGTCGATTTGCAGGCCGGCGCCAATGTTTTTACCAATATCTATATCCGCGATGTCAATGGAGAGTATTTCGTAAGCCGTACCTGAATCCAGTCCTTTTTCAAGGACTACCCTGGAAATAGAATCCGGGTTCTCAAGCACTGACTTATGACTTTCAGCCGAACCGATGGAAGATACCACGCCTTCGCCCACACGGGCAAGCACCGTTTCTTCGCCGGCGCCACCGACAAGCTGACGGATGTTTGCTCTAACGGTGACCCGGGCTTTACAAATAAGCTGGATACCGTCTTTAGCGACAGCGGTAATTGCCGGCGTTTCAATCACCTTCGGATTTACCGACATCTGTACGGCTTCCAGCACATCCCGGCCGGCCAGGTCGATGGCGGTGGCCGTTTTAAAAGTAATATCCATGTTTGCCTTATCGGCAGAAATCAAGGCATTGACCACATCCTGGACATGCCCCCCCGCAAGATAGTGGGCCTCCAGATCATTCCTTAATAATTTCAGCCCCGCTTTAGTGGATGAAATCATGCTTCTGACAATTACCTGCGGTGGAATTTTTCGCCAACGCATGAAAACAAGTTGCAAAAGCGATATCCTTACGCCAGATAAAAGAGCTGTAAACCAGAGCCCCACAGGAATGAAATAAAAAATTATCCATAGTGCAACAATCGATGCGATACCTATGGCGATATACACTGCTATTCCGTCCATATTTAAGTATTTTTAGGTTTTACAATAAGTTTGTTGTGTTCAATTTTTGTAATCTTAACCGGGGTATTGGGATCGATATACCCGGAGTAAGATTTTACTTCATAATAATCTTCATTAAAACGAGCTTTACCCATAGGGGATAGCCTGGATATCGTCACCCCTTCATCCCCCACTTTTGGCTGATATTTTTCGAAATATTCAACTTTTCCCTGAACTTCGGAGTTGAGCATAAGCCGTTTCCAGGTTTTTCCTTTAAGAGCAAAATAAAGGGCAATAACGGTGACAAAGATAGTAGAGCCAAGAAAAATAATTCCTGTTTGACTGCCATACTGATCATAGCTTTGCCAAATGGCAATTACCAGCAATCCCGATCCAATGATACCGGCTACCGTGGTACCCGGAATAACGAGAATTTCCAGAAGTAAGAAAAGGAGTCCGAGGACTACCAGCGTAATTAATAATGCCATAATGCCCTATTCGATTTTCACTTTTAGTTCTCTGCGAATCATTTCGTCATTTACTGGTTTCAGCTCGGTATAGGATCCTTCAAGCACCGAACATTTCCCTTTATAGTGAGCTATAAGCGTACTTTGTTCTGCCTGCTCGGGTGTGTGGTCGCATACTTCAATCAGGGCGTTAATAACATGGTCGAATGTGTTGACGTCGTCGTTATAGAGCATAAGCTCGCAAGCCCCGGTCAACTGCTGTTTCTGATCTACTGTTGGCTTTTCTTTTTCATGTCCCATGGCCGAACTTTTAACAGGCCCTAAAATTAATTATTTATTGCCTATCAGGAAAATTTTTTTGTTATATTTTTGTTTATTAAAGAAGGGAAAGAATGAGTGACAGCACAAACCTGATAATTAGCCAACTCAAAGAAAAACTAAAAACAACATTGCCGGGTAATGAAGCTCACAAGCTTTTGGAGCCGGAAACGCGAAGGCATTTCAAGAATCACATTCCACTTGAAAATGCCCGCAAGAGTAGTGTGTTGATATTAATTTTTCCTTCAGGCGATTTTTACGGGTCCTTCACAATTTTGCGCCCAAAGTATGATGGGGTACATTCAAATCAGATAGCTTTCCCGGGAGGACAGATGGAGCGGCAGGATGATAACCTGATGAACACTGCCATTCGTGAAACCAAAGAAGAAATTGATGTTTATGTAGACAAAAGATTTATTCTTGGAAAACTTACCGATATTTATATTCCGCCGAGCAATTACCTGGTAGCGCCTTATGTAGCCTTTTTTGATCAGAAGCCACAAACAAACCGGCAGCCCTCTGAGGTAGAGGAGATTATTGAAGTCAACTTAAAAGAAATCATTGCCCCGGATGCTATTGTCAAGCGGAGCTTTCACCTGGAAAAATACGGCAGCGTTAACGTTCCATGTTTTGTTACCGGTGATTATGTGATATGGGGAGCCACGGCGATGATTATGTCCGAGCTGAGAGAGGTTTTGAAGGAAGTGTTCGTGTGATGTCCTGCCACGCAGCCGGTGAGAGATGTGGGGATGATTTGATGTAGTGATGTGGTGATGGGTTGATTGGTTAATTAGTAATTGGTTAATTTGTTGATTGGTTAATTTGGTGATTGGTAATTCGTTGATTGGTAATTCGTTGATTGGTTAATTTGGTGATTGGTTAATTTGGTGATTGGTTAATTTGGTGATTGGTTGATTGGTTAATTTGTTGATTGGTTAATTTGGTGATTGGTTGATTTGGTGATTGGTAATTTGGTGATTGGTAATTCGTTGTTTAAGAAGGGATGAGGGCCAATCGGTTCCTCCCGGCCTGTTATATTGCGATGTATACATATCTTTCATGAGCTTAGCACTCCCGAACCCTCGGGATTCACGGGGGTGTAAAAAAAAGCCAACCCCACTAAAAACAGGGCGCTTCAGCGTCCTTCTAATCCGGAGCAGAAAGCACCCGGCAACAGATTCCCGCCCGACTGAATGACTTCCGTCGTTCGGG
>CAYFQK010000227.1:0-5438 GCA_964345255.1 uncultured Bacteroidales bacterium
AATATTTAACAGGAGGGTAAACCGTGAAATTCGCGAAGTGAATATTTCACAGGGGTCAGTTTATAGGCTTGATAAGAAAAGGATGCGAATTGGGAGCGCGGGCCATGGATCGCCGGCTTCCAGCCGGCATTTGAAGAAGTTATCTTGCTCCATGTTTGTTGTGGATGACTTTAGATTCCGATACACGTCACAGGACTGTTCGTATGCAAGTCTTCGGATTGGGAGGCATGAATTTTATAGAAATAGCTATAGGGTATGGCTGGGTTTGGGGATTCAGGCCAGATTGGTTGCAGAGGCTCTGGGCTTCGTAACACCGGCTGGAAGCCGGTGATCCTTTTACCGTGGCTTCGCCAACTCGCACATTCGCCAACTCGCCAGCTCGCATATTCGCCAACTCGCACATTCGCCAGTTCGCAAATTCGCCCCATCGCCAACGCGCCAGCTCAATAACTATCGGAACGCATCTTCGCATTAATAAAGTTTGTTACGGTGTTGCGGTTACTATTTAATCAATCAAAGGAAATTCCCGGTACATTTTAAGCATTTGAAGGGTTTCGGCTTTAAGTTTATTCCTGACAAAGGCTTTCATATCATTGTTTACCAGCTCACCAATGCCATTTAATAAACTTTTTGGGGGGATTTCTTCAATTCGTGAAATACATTTATCCAAATAGGCTTCCAGCGTCATCTTCATTCTTTCTTCCACAATGGTTTTGTTAACGGGCGTTTTTTGATTTAAGAAGTAGTACACATCAAACACGTCACGGTTGGTTAACATATCTCTGTCTAATAGCGCACAAAGTTTATGTGCAAACATGTCGGGTTTGACCATAACTTTCATGGCAATTCCCAGAAAATGTTTGATTTCATATCTATCCGGAAATTCCCGGTTTGATATTTCTATTTTTAAATTCCGCTCCTGCTGGCCGTAGTCAAGTACCAGTAACAAACCAAAATGCTTTTCTGCTTCATCGCGGATTTTACCGTGCTTTAACACTATATCCCTGATTTTTCTAAATACAGCATTGCTCTTGTCCAGCGACAAAAGATTAAAATCCAGATCAACCGAAAACCTGGGTAAGCCGTAAAAGAGCATATGAGCCGTGCCTCCTTTAAAACCCAACGCTGTAGCCAGCTCTGTATCGGCATAAATTTCCTTCAGGAGGGTAACCAAAAAAAATTTATGTTTATTAATATCAAGCATCTTTTAAAAGTTGATGAACCTTTTTTGTCAATTTACCGGATTGATAAACCGGAAGTATTTTCAGCACCTCTTCCTTTTCCAAACCCTCCAGTGAATCAAAATAATATTCCCTGTTAAAATAGAGTGTGTCGAGAAAAGCACGGGCGGGTGTCGCCTGGCTTATTCCATTATCATCCATTGAAATTCCGGTCGAGTTGTATAATAGTTCATTTTTGATTTTCCGGAATACAAATTCGCTCCCGTCAATAGTTAGCGTGCGACTTAAATAACTTATGGCTGTAATCTGTGAGCTGTATTGAAATATAATCCCGGCTTTGCGTAAAACATATTCCAACGATATATAGGCGGGTTTGTAAATTTTACAGGCCAACTCTTCAACAGAATAATTATCTTTGGTATAAATGCTGCGACGTGGGTTTTTTATCTTACCGGAGCGCACATAATAATTAACCCGTTGCTTAAGCTTGTTGAAATCAGGTTCATCAACCAGCATAGCCATTTCCTGTAACGTAAAAACCGTTCTTCTGTCACTGTACAGCTTATAAATCAGGTCCTGCTTCATGAGTGTGAACTAAACGTTATGTAAATTCATACCTATGGTTCACAAAGATAATAAAAACATCAGAGTTAAATGGGAGTACTTTAATTCTTTCACCTCACCCAACCTCTCCTCAAGGAGAGGATTTTGCTACGAAGGATTCGCTAACTACTCTTCTCCCCAGTGAAACATGAATAAGTTTCACGGGACAGGCAGGACAAGCCCCAGTGAAATATGAAGAGATTTCATCCCGGTGGACTAGAATATGTCCACGGGACAAGCGGGATAAACGGGGCAGATAGGGTAAACGGGGTGGGCTTACAAAGAACGTAATTTCTTGTAATTAGGTAATTTATTGTAATTGGTTTCCCGAATCGCTTCGCTCAAATTACTGTTTTGTCCGGAATAGAAGAATGGACCCCCGAAGTATCGGGGCAGGCCCCAGTGAAACAAAAGAGGTTTCACGGGGCAGGCGCAGATACAACGGATGCCTGCGGCATCGCTGATTTACGCAGATTTTTATTTATCTTCAATCGGCTTACACCGCATCCGCCGTTGGCGCTTTTTTCTTAGATTTCTATTGTATAGAAAAAAATCATTAACTTTGGATCAAGTATCTTTTAAAAAATTTAACAACGGCTGAGTATGATTATAGAAATTAAAAAAAATGCATCAAAAATGGATGTAAACAAAGCTATAAGGAAACTGAGGCAACATATAGGCAAAAGAAAGAAGGATCCGTTCAAATATCATGGAAAACTCAAGATGGATATTGACCCTGTAAAATGGCAAAAACAAATTAGGGATGAGTGGGATTGATTTTATCTATAATTGGAGCTACTTCTCAATGGCTTAATATTCCCTTATTAACGGCCGATAAAGATTTTAAATCGGTTACCGATCTTAATGCAATCGTATTGGATATTTAAATTTAACCTTACAAAGTATCGCCCTTTCAGGGCTTTGGATGGGAAGGTTGAGGCTGTTTTTCCCCAGGGCCACCGATAATTATCGGTGCCGGGCTTTGCTGTTTCAGCCCTGTTAAATTCAACAACAATCCCAAGTTGTGAAAAAAATAAGGAATTGAACAGGGTAAAGCTTTCAGCCTGCGGAGAATGGCATTACGCTTGGAATGCAAAGCCATGGATCACCGGCTTCCAGCCGGTTGTGTATGGTGTTTTCTGACTGGAAGCGTCTGGATATGCATTTGAATCCCTTCAAGCCCGGCTGGAAGCCGGGGGTACTTGGGCTCGCTTCAAGCCCATCTGAGAGCCGGGGGTACGCGTCTTCGCCAGCTCTACAATTCTCACTTTCCCTTCAAAAGCACGTCCGTATTTTCGTTTCTCATTTTACCCCTCTAAATCTCCCCTACCAGCAGGGGAGACTTTTTGAAACGCTTATTATAAAACCGGCGTATTTATTGAAAAGCACGTCCGTACTTTTCTACTTGCATGCAATCGTACCATCGTACTATCGTACTATCTTGCTATCTACTCACCTCTCATCTCTCACTACTCATTTCTCACCTCTCACTACCCCAGTGAAATAGTCACTTCGTGAATTTCATCCCGGTTGATTGGGAATAGAATCAACGGGATAAACGGGGCAAGCTCATCTCTCTCTTTGCTCTCCCTCTCTCCGTCACACTTTCGCTCTTTCGCTCTCTCGCCAGCTCGCAACTTCGCCCGCTCACTTCCTCCACACTCTCTTCCGGTATTCCCACGCTTGCTTCAGCGACGGGGTGGTGTTGTAGGTGGCGTGGTTGTCGTTGTTTTCTATGAAATCGCGGTGGCCTTGTTCGAGCAGGTCGAGGGCTTTGATCATGGCGTTGGGGGCGATTTGGTAGTTCCTTTTGACCAGGGTGTTGAAGGTGTCTTTTTTGGAGACGGGGTATTTTTCCTGGATGACGATATCGCCGGAGTCCAGGCCTTCTTCCACGAAGTGGATGCTGACGCCGGTTTCCTGCTCGCCTTTGTAGAGCACCCAAAACGGGGTGAGCCTGCCGCGGTTTTTGAATTGGATAATTTCAGTTATAAACTAAAAAACCCCGGGATACGGGGCTTAATTATAATTCTTAATTGGAAAACATGTTGGCTTTAGCTTTAGATATTAAACTATATCGTACCAGCATCTACATGTAAATTTTGGCCTGTAATGGATTCTGAGGCATCTGATAAAAGAAACTCAGCCATATGGGCTACAGAAGATTTGGTTGTAGGCGCTTTCAGTGAAGTCCTGCGATAAATCCTGTCCTTTTGTGATTTATCCAATGCTGCATTCATATCTGTTTCCATGAACCCAGCCACAATACAATTGGAGCGAATCCCTTTTTCACCCCATTCACGGGCTGTATTTTTACTGAAAGCTTCCAGGGCTCCTTTTGATGAGGCATACATGGCAAGACCTTTATAGCCTGTATGAACACTTATGGAAGATAAATGCACGATACTTCCTTTGATATTATGCAAAAGCATGTGGCGAATGGCATATTTTGTTATGTTCATTGGAGTGAATACATTTATTTTATACATATTTTGTAATTGCTCCAAATCCAGATTGGTTACAATATCATCATATGCCATTGCAGCGTTATTGACTATGCCATGAACAGGAGTATCGAAGCCTAAAAAGTTCTTAAAAATTTGGTCTTTAACACCCTCACTATCTTCTAAGTCAAAGGATGTCCACTTAAAAGTATCAGGATAATCCTTTTCAAGCTTCTTTAAAGAATCTGTCTTTTTTCTGCTAATACCATAAACAGCGTAATCATTTTTCAATAAGTGTTCTGTTATTGTCAAGCCAAGACTACGCGAAACGCCTGTAACAAGTATGTTTTTCATGTTCTTTTTATTTTACCTGTTCGAGTATATTCAAAACTTTCAACAAACCTAATGATTCGTGGAATTTTATGTTCCTGAAGTCTTTGGGATAAAAAACTTCTTACATAATCTTCTGAAATATCTTTTAACGGAATAGCATCGGCATACACCATATTTCCCAAAACAGAATTCCTTTTAGCATATACCAGAGCCTCTTTAATCTCAGGGATGCTTCGTATGACCTCTTCCACTTCTTCAGGATTGACATTATAGCCTCCTACATTAATCATCTTATCTTTCCTGGATTTGAATTTAAAAGAAACACCCGGCTCAATTTCCTCTACAATGTCTCCAGTATGATACCAATTGCCATTTAATTTCAGGCTATCAGATTTTCCCAGGAGATGTTTATGAATTAAAAGCTCCTGGTTTTGGATTTTAACATATCCTTTTTGGGACTCTTTTATGTAGAAAACATCCCCTTCGGAAGCAAAAATAGTACCTGCCTCAGTTGAGGCATAAACATTACGTACTTTTGCATTGGGGAAAGATGTATTCACATATTGAAGTAGATGTTTATCAAAACTCTCGCCACCTGTTGTCACTCTCTTTACCGATTCAAATGATTCTTGAGTAGGCAATAGTAATCTGTAAAATGATGGAGTTGCACTAATATTTGTAATAGAGTTCTTATCAATCTCGTCTATTATCAACCTTTTCTCAAGGTTGAACAGGCGAACAATTGAATTAAAATTAAAAAGTGCCTGAAAAAAAACCTGAATCCCGGCTATATGTGTTGGATTGTAGGCAAAACCCCATATATCATCTGAAAATTTATTGCCTGTTTTAATTCCTCTTGCAATCGAATCGATATTAT
>CAYFQK010000228.1:0-5437 GCA_964345255.1 uncultured Bacteroidales bacterium
AAGTCTTTTCGTAATTTTTTATATCGTTTTGACTAAGCGCTTTTTCATTTAAAAGCTTTTCGGAATAGATTTTTGCCGGATCGGCGTGTTTTGTTATCTTTTTGTAAAGAAGAGGCTGGGTAAATCTTGGCTCATCGCCCTCGTTATGACCATATTTTCTATAGCCCAACAAATCAATGAATACATCGCGATTAAACTTTTGCCTGAATTCAAGGGCTAACTGCATTGTGTAAACTAATGCTTCTACATCATCGCTATTTACATGAAAAATAGGGCTTTGAAGGATTTTTGCCAGGTCGGTGCAATAGGTGGATGATCGGCCGTCGAGGTAGTTGGTGGTAAAGCCAAGCTGATTGTTAACAACAAGATGGATGGTTCCACCCGTGGAATATCCATTCAGTTCAGACATTTGGAGCACCTCATAAACCACCCCCTGACCGGCCATGGAAGCATCACCATGCAGTAGAATCGGCAGTACTTTTTGCTGATCGCCATTGTAAAGATGATCTATTCTTGCACGCGTCATTCCTTCAACAACAGGATTAACTGCTTCCAGATGCGATGGGTTGGGAGATAAAGTAAGTTTCACCGTTTTATCACCCTGCGTTTTACGGTTATAAGTTTGACCAAGGTGATATTTAACATCACCCATGAGCTCTTCATCTTCATATTCAATCCCTCCAAATTCACTAAAAATTCTACTGATTGGTTTATGGAGGATGTTGGCTAAAACATTCAACCGCCCGCGGTGAGGCATGCCGATGATGAAATCTTCAGTCCCGGCATGTGCCCCCTGCTCAATAACCAGCTCGAGTGCGGGGATGATAGACTCTCCACCTTCAAGGGAAAACCGTTTTTGGCCCGGATATTTACGATGGATGAACTTTTCAAAGGTGACGGCCTGATTTAATTTGTCAAAGATGCTCTTTTTTTGTTCTTTAGAAAAATCAGGAAGATTCTTCCGGCTCTCCATTTTATTACGTAACCATTCAACCGTGTCGGTTTTCCGGATGAAGGTGTATTCCACCCCAATAGAGTTACAGTAGGTTGTTTCCAGGTGATTGACGATGTCGCGCAGGGTGGCCTTTCCAATGCCGATTTCACTGCCCGCCTGAAAATATTGGTCTAACTGTGATTCATCAAGGTCATAATTTTCAAGTGCCAGGGTAGGGGAATATTTCCTGCGTGTACGCACTGGATTGGTTTTGGTAAAAAGATGCCCTCGTTGCCGGTAAGCATTGATGAGATTAATTACTTTAAACTCACTGGGAACCATCGCTTCCTGCTCGCCAGCGTACTGGACCTGGGCGAATTCATACCCCTTAAAAAATCCCCGCCACGATTCATCCACCGATTGGGGGTCTGCTTTGTATCTTTCGTAAAGCTCTTCTATAGCAGAGGCATCCGTATTTGTCAAAAATGAAAAATTGTCCATCGTTGCCTGTTTCTCTCCGGTTCTAAATACACAAATTTACAAGTTTCAAACAAACAAACCGTGTTAATGTTGTAAGGCCCTTTTATCTTTGTTTGAAGAAAAGTAATTTCTGAATTTCGAACTCACGAAAGGAACCTGAGAAAAAATGATTTTTAATAAGTCGCATTTTGGTATTGATTTCGTTTATTTACTTTTCTTGCAACCTCTTTAAGTAAAAGAGGCAAACATTTGTATGCAAAATCAGTTTCATAATGTCAGGATTTCCCCTGAATTTTACCAAATAAAATTGGTCTAAACTTCTTGAGATAATTTTCAAATATTTAAACATTACCGATACTCCCAAACTACATTATGTTGATTATGTGGTTAAAAATCATGTATTTAGAGGGATTCTAAACACGCTTAAGTACCGAAAAAAATCATACGTGAACTTTGTTAAGTACAAAATAAAACCTTTAACTTTGCTTCAAATTTAGTAGAAACAAAGCATTCAATAATGTCATGACATCTAAAAGAAATAAGGTTGTCGAACGAAAAGATGTGGTAGTAAAGTTTGTTGGTGATTCCGGTGATGGTATGCAGCTCACCGGAACATTATTTTCAGACTCTACTGCTTATGCAGGTAATGACCTGGCCACGTTCCCGGATTATCCTGCTGAGATACGTGCACCACAGAATACGGTGGCAGGGGTTTCGGGATTTCAGGTACACTTTGGAGACAAAAAGATCCATTCATCAGGAGATTTGTGCGATGTGCTAGTGGCCATGAACCCGGCTTCTTTGAGAGCCAATTTAAAATGGGCAAAAAAAGGCGCTACAATAATTGTAGACGTCGATAATTTTCATGAAAAAGCGATAGAAAAGGCAGGCTATGAATCCAACCCACTTGAAGACGGTAGCATGGAAGGATATAATGTAATCGAGGCACCGGTTACTACCCTTACCAAAGAGGCTATCAAGGGGATGAAAGTGGATATGAAGACGGCATTAAAGAGTAAAAACATGTTTGCACTGGGCATCATGTTTTATATTTTTAATCGCAAATTTGAGACGGCCTTCCGTTTTATAGAAAACAAATTCCGTAAGAAACCCCTTGTTGTTGAGGTAAATAAGCGTGTATTAGAGGCGGGCTATAATTATGCTGACACCATGGAAGAGATTTTATCGGTAATCCAGGTGCCTGCCGCCAAAATAGCAAAGGGACGTTACAGGAACATCACAGGCAATGTGGCAACAGCCTGGGGGCTTTTGGCAGCTGCCGAGCGAGCTGATTTGCCTTTATTTTTGGGTTCTTATCCCATAACGCCGGCTAGTGAAATTCTTCAGGAACTCGCTAAATATAAATCGCTTGGAGCGAGAGTGCTTCAGGCAGAAGACGAGATTGCAGGCATAACTTCCACCATAGGAGCCAGTTTTAGTGGTTCTTTAGGTGTAACCACAACCTCAGGGCCCGGGCTTTCGCTCAAGAGTGAGGCAATTGGCCTGGCTGTTATGACCGAATTACCTTTGGTTATTGTCGATGTTCAGCGGGGAGGCCCTTCTACCGGACTACCAACCAAATCAGAACAATCTGATCTGATGCAGGCTTACTATGGACGAAATGGTGAAGCTCCGGTTATCATCGTAGCAGCTTCCTCCTCGGCTAATTGCTTTGATTATGCTTTTGAGGCGGCCAGACTTTCTCTTCAGCATATGACACCGGTGATTTTACTGACCGATGGATACCTGGCTAACGGATCCATGCTGTTTAAGATTCCTAAAATGGCGGACCTGCCGAAAATAAAGCCGCCTTTTGCAGCACCTAATGACCAGCAGTATAAACCTTACAAAAGAGACGAAGAAACACTCGTTAGAGAATGGGCTGTTCCGGGAATGGAAGGATTAAGACACCGTCTCGGTGGCCTGGAAAAATGGGATATTACCGGCAATGTTTCTACTGATCCTGAAAATCACCAGAAAATGGTTGAACTCAGGGAAAAGAAAGTGGAAAAAGTGGCTGATGATATTCCGGAGCAGGAATTGACTGGCGAAGAAAAAGGCGATTTGCTTGTTGTGAGCTGGGGTGGTTCCAAAGGGGCTGTCCTCAATGCTGTGGAAGAGTTGCAGGGCGAAGGAAAGAGCATCACTCAGGCACACTTTCATTATATGAATCCATTGCCAAAAAATACCGAAAAGATTCTTGGAAACTTTAAGCGCATTATCGTTCCAGAGCTTAATCTGGGTCAGTTTGTAAAAATCCTGAGAATGAATTTCCCGCAATATTCATATGAACAGTTCAATAAAGTGCAGGGGTTGCCATTTACGGTGGGAGAACTAAAAAATAAATTTAATGAAATACTGGAGGAGGTGAAGTGATGGATAACACAATACCAAAAAGTATACAACCACTTACCAAAAAAGATTTTGAAAGTGACCAAATGGTCAAATGGTGTCCGGGCTGTGGAGATCACGCTATTCTGAAGTCTGTGGAAAAAGTATTTCCCGAACTGGGGTATAAGAAAGAAAACTATGTTGTTATATCTGGCATCGGATGCTCTTCGCGGTTCCCATACTACATGAACACCTATGGTGTGCATGGTATACACGGTCGCGCCGCCGCAATTGCCACAGGAGTTAAGCTGGCCAATCCCAATTTGAGTGTTTGGGTGGTTACCGGCGATGGCGACTCGATGGCTATAGGAGGAAACCATTTTATTCATTCGGTGCGTCGTAATATCGATTTGAATGTCTTGTTGTTTAACAATCAGATTTATGGCCTGACCAAAGGGCAATATTCACCAACAACCCCATTGGGAAGTGTTACAAAAACTTCTCCGCAGGGAACGATTGAACATCCTTTTAATCCGGGTGAACTGGTGATAGGTTCTCGTGGTACATTTTTTGCCCGCGCAGTGGATATGAATCCGAAACTTATGACCAGCATCCTTTTTGAAGCTGCAAGGCACGACGGGACATCTATTGTTGAGATTCTGCAAAATTGCGTAATCTACAACGACAAGACACATCAGCTGATTACTTCCAAAGAAACCAAGCATGACAATCAATTAGTCGTGGAACACGGCAAGCCGATGCTTTTTGGTAAAGAGAACGAAAAGGGATTGTATCTCAACAGCCAGAATAAGCTAGAAATAGTAAAAATTGGCGAAAATGGTATTACCGAGGATGATATCCTGGTTCATGATATGGAGGATCCTGATCCGACGATACATTTGAAACTGGCTAATCTCACGCCACCGGAATTCCCTGCGGTACTCGGAGTAATCCGTTCGGTAAAATCGCCTACCTATGACGATATGCTGGAAAAACAAATCGAAACCGCTCAAAAAGACTCAGACATCCAAAGCATGGATGATTTATTAAATAGCGGCGATACCTGGGAAATGTAGTTTATTTCAATATATAGTTAAAGCCGGTAATTCCTGAATTACCGGCTTTACTGTTTTTAGTAGATTCATGGGAATATTATCCTTTTACGTATTGCCGCTCTGCATTTTTGGAATAATATCACTGGCTGGAAGATGAAGATGCGCCGGCAAGGATGCCGGCGATCCATATGTACCACCGCCATCCTGGCGGTGCAAGAGAAGTTCAGATATCATCGATATCAGCTATTCCGGAAATGAAGCCGGTGATCCATTTTCTAACGGATCAACACCATCCTGGCGGTGAAAAAGGTACAGCTATCAAAGTCAATAATGCCGGCAAGGATGCCGGCGGTCCATTGCTGGCGATACGGGCCATCAGAAATAGCAGGGAACCTCCAGGAGTGCCGGATGGAAGCCGGAGGTCCATTGCGTAACGGATCACCGCCATCCTGGCGGTGCAAGCTAGCTTACCCACAATTATGCAATCAGGACTCATTAAAGAAAGATTTGAAAAATACCGGCGGAAAGCTTAAAAAATAGTACCTTTAAAGTAAAGATGTTGAGAATGTGTACACCAAAGGAATACCGCCGAAAACTTCCCCATATTCAACCCGAAGAGGCAGTCTATTTTGTTACC
>CAYFQK010000229.1:0-5430 GCA_964345255.1 uncultured Bacteroidales bacterium
TGCGGCCTCCTGCTCCCAAAGCAGGCGCACTAACCGGGCTGTGCTACACCCCGAATATTCTTTAAGGCTTCCCAAAACATAATCAAAATTTTTGATAAAGTTCTGGCGGAGAGGGGGGGATTCGAACCCCCGGTACCGAATTAACAGTACGCCGGTTTAGCAAACCGGTGGATTAAGCCACTCTCCCACCTCTCCAGGGCTCTTTTTGTGAACGCGGCTGCAAAGATAAACACTCCTGTCTAATTTACAAGAAAAAAATTCTTAAAATTGGGAAAGGCAGATTCAACCCGCAAGTTCCCCACCCGCCTGAACGATATCAGTCATTCGGGCGGGAATCTTGCCACCCCGACATTAAAAAAAAGCCTCTGAATCAGAGGCTTTTTTATTTTACTCACTTGGTAATTAATCTTTACTTCATGTCATCATAAATGGCTGAAAAGTCATCATCCCCGCGGCCATTGTCTATGGCATTGCGATAGGCTTCTATTACAATGTCATTTGCTTTTAATTTGACTCCTTGTTCGTAAGCCGTTTCGGTAGCGAGGGTCAAATCTTTTTGCATCCACTTCAGGGGAAAGTCAGGTGCATAGGCTTTATTTTCCATTTTTTCTCTCTTAAACTTGATAAATGGCGCAACAACAGGCGATTCAAGTAACACATCGAAAAGCATTTTTTCGTCAAGTTCGAGGGAGTGTCCAAGTTTCATGGCTTCACTAAAGGAATGCATGGCTTGTCCAAGCAGGAGATTAAAAACCATCTTTAGTGAAGTACCTTTTCCGCTTTCACCTATATGGATATATTTTTTACCCATAGCCTCGAACAGCGTGGCAGATTCTTTTACATCCTTTTCTTCACCTCCCACCAGGAACAATAGTTCTCCTTTCTCTGCAGGGGCCTTTGAACCAGCTACCGGTGCATCAATAAAACGCACACCGCTTTCAGTGGCTATTTCCTTCATCTCGCCTGTATAGTAGGGGTTCACAGTGCTTGAGTCAATCCACAAGGTATTTTCAGACATGGATTCAAGGAAACCATCCTTCCCCAAAGCTAAGGAACTTACTGCACCCGGTTCTGATAACATCGTGATAAGCACATCGACATTTTTTCCCGCCTCAGCAGCTGTTTCAGCCCATTCGGCCCCGGAGTCGATTAAAGGTTCGGCTTTTGATTTGGTGCGGTTATGCACTTTGAGCTGGAATCCTTGATTCAGCAAATTAGCAGCCATTCGGCTTCCCATAATTCCTGTTCCGATAAATCCAATTTTCTTCATAGTAAAAATCTTTTTCATTTTAACATATTAAAACTTATGGTGTTCACGGGCTTGCCCTGCGGTGATGGGAAAGAATAATATTACTTCACTACAAATTTTTCAGAAAAGGACTGACCGTGTGAAATTATTCTCAGGAAATATACTCCTTTGCTTAATTGACTTATGTTAATGGCAAAATCAGATTCCACAGCCCTGATGATAGCAAGTTTCTGGCCTTTTGAATTAGTTACAAGGGCCCTGGAAATGGACTCTTCCTCAAATGGGGTTTCGACATAAATTTTATTTGAAGCAGGGTTTGGAAATATTTTGATCTCTTCATTTTTTAATGCCCGGTTTTTAGACACCACTTGCCCCCCGTCAATATCTGGCTGGGCATAAGGTTTATCGCGCCACAAACTAAAAATGCTTTGCGCAATTTCCGTATTGTTGATATATCTTTTTCGGACAAAGTCGTACTCATCAGCGTAGACCCTTATCCGCTCACTACCAACTCCTTTACCGTAAACAGGAACCAGATGACTGGTATTACTGTCGCTCATAAACTTCATGCCTGGCATTACGCCCGCACCATTATCCAAAATAGGGTAGTTATCTATAAAGTTTCTGTCCTTTTTAAAAGAGGGGCCTACAAGGTAACCGGTTTCATGATTCCCTAAAACAATAACCAAAGTTTCATCCCAGCTACTCTCGTCCTCTACCCAATCAATCACTGAATTTACCGCATTATTAAAAGCCACCTGTTCTTCTACCAGCCTATCTTTCTGATGTTCCTTTGATGCCCATTCAATTGCTCCTCCTTCCACAAATAGCAGGAATCCATTCTGATTATTGTCAAGTACATTCAATGCAGCATCAGTCATATCAGACAATGCCGGAACATTTTCATTAAATGGCACTTCAAATGGTTTTGTTTTTACCTGCCGGCCGGGCGCGCTTCTTTTCTGCTGCAGCGTTGTCGCCACCTTAGGAATTCCCATTACGCGAACCGGCGTAAGACCTTCGGCAAGGTCTGCAAACTGGGTGCTATCATGAATCAGCGTCCAGGCATCACTTATCCCGTCCCCATCAATATCTTTCAAAGAATTATTGCCATTTACCGTAGTCGAATCAAAATTCACGACACCCTGTTTCAGGTTCTGCCAGGTTCCGAGACCACCCAAAAACTCCTTCCCTTCCTGCCAGACAGGTTCAGAAGAGTAATTCCCATTATCAGTGTAATAAGGATGCCCGCAGCCCATAATAACGGAAAGTCTGCTGTCAATAATCAACTCATTGGCAAGCTGAGCATGATTATTTTTATCGATGTTATGGGCTTCGCCGCCCGCCACAGAAGGAGAAGAAACCGGTACAGAGGTTACTATGCCTGTTGATTTCCCCACTTCAAAAGCACGCTCCGACAGCGTCTTTAACTCAGAACTATCAATGGCTATTCCCACAGCTAGTTCGGCTGTCTTTTTACCGGTCCACAAAGCAGTCGCTGCCGGGGCCGTTTCGGTGGCAGTACTTACCCCAAAGTCGACATCCGTCCATATTTCTTTTGAATTATACCAGGCACTGAAATGTTTTAGGTGTTTGTTTTCCCAAACCGGCCCGGTCATAGCCGGGGTTGTATTTATGGCATAACGAAGTGGCCACGATTCAAAGCTTTGAGCTTCACCTGTATAAAAATCAGCTGCTTTTACATGATTAAATCCCATCCCGGCTCCGGCGAGAATTACTATGTTTTTCGGATCAGGACTTATCGAGGTTGGCTCAGGCCATAAATCAAACAGCACACTTCCAATCTCAGAGTTATTTATGTACGACCCCCTGACAAAATCTTCTTCATCTGCGTAAGCATGAAAAAGGGATGCTCCGGCACCATGGGCATAAAGAGGAACCAATTGATTTGTATGACGATAATCGTTCCATTTATGCAATGGAATATTGTTCTGTCCCGTATTAGTCACCTCAAAATTTTCTATTAAATTCTCACCCGGATAATCGGGCCCTGTAAGGAATCCACATTCATGGTCACCGGTGACAATTATCAAGGTTTCCTCCCAACTACTTTCCTGGTTGACCCAGTCAATTGCCGCCTCAACAGATTCGTTAAAATCCTGTTGCTCTTCTATCAGTCGGTCCATCTGGTTGCTATGTCCTGCCCAGTCAACAGCACCGCCTTCCACCATTAAGAAATAACCATTTTCACTGCCATCCAGAATATTCAGCGCTGCCAATGTCATATCGCTTAGTTTCGGAACGTTTTGATTGAAAGGTACTTCATAAGGACCTGCTGAGTCTGAGCTCATAGGGTAAGATCGCTCCTGCTGAAGTGTGGTGGCTACATGCGGAACCCCCATCACTCTTTTTGGAGTTGGCCCTGAGGCCATATTCACAAATTCTGTACTGTCCTGAATAACGACCCACGAATCCGGGGTCCCGTCACCGTCAATATCCTGC
This sequence comes from uncultured Bacteroidales bacterium, assembly GCA_964345255.1. Classification (GTDB taxonomy): domain Bacteria; phylum Bacteroidota; class Bacteroidia; order Bacteroidales; family JAIPAH01; genus JAIPAH01. The sequence continues at coordinate 3,713 of CAYFQK010000229.1, forward strand.
ACCGTATTATTCCCATTGATAGTTGTAGAATCAAAAACCACCTCCCCTGCAAGCAAATCATTCCATGTCCCGATACCTCCCAAATACTCCTGGCCCTCTTTCCAGATAATTGTATCCGAGGACGCTCCATCGTCAGTGTAATACGGATGACCACAACCCATTAAAACCCGTAGCTTTGAGTCGATAATCAGCTCGTTGGCAATTTGAGAATAATTATACCTGTTGATGTTATGAGCTGCAAAAGAAGCCGGGGTTGCATGAGAGACAGGCACCGAGGTTACCACGCCCGTGGATTTAGCCAGCTCACTTGCTCTTTCCACTATCGAATAAAACACAGAGCTGTCGATATCGACACCAACAGCATTTTTAGCTGTTTTAAAACCTGTGGCTATGGCAGTACCTGATGCCGCTGAACCAGTGGTGCGCTGCCTCAGATAGCGCGGAGAGCTCCAGGCGCTGTCAGAGGAATATCCGGTGCTGTGTTTATGAATATTATCGCTTTGCCATACTTTCCCATCCAGGGCTGGATAGGTGCTCATGAAATATTTTACATCAAAATTCTGGTAAGGTTGTACGCCTCCTGCGCCATAGTGGTAATAGTTTGTGGCTGCTATCTGATTGCTGCCCCATCCGTCGCTGATGAAAAGAATGATGTTTTTCGGTGTATCCTGCGCCGTCACGGCTATAGGGAAAATCACAAAGAAAAATAGTATGTATAATAAAATTCTTTTCATTACTTAACTTTCTTAACTTAACTAACTATCAAATTTAGCATTTTGTTTCCTAAGCAAAAATCCACCTGAATATCTTTCTTTAAGTAATCAGATAATTCCATGCAAATGATATATTTGTACTTATAATGTTTGATACATGGAGAAATCTGTAAAAGCCAATCACAGAAAAATAAAGGAAATTTTGAGAAAGAATACCCGCAAACTGCCTGAAGACAGCTTTGCGAGGCGGGAGGATTATGCGGGGAAAATTGAAGCATTGGCAGACAAAGTCAACGAATACTGCTTGCATTGCGAGGAAGTTTCCGATTTTCAAAAGATGCTTCTCGAACTGGCCGAAGATTTGCCTCAAAATTCAAACCCGCCGAAAGCCGTCCACCGGAGTATTCAAAAACGGTTTAAAGTCATTAAAAATCACCTGCAGGGAAAACATGGGCTAAGTTTCCCCAACCAGTTCAGAGATGCCGGGATTGTTATCGGGGCTTCACTAATTGGAATGGCCGGATTTGTAGTGATGGCTTTTAATATGATTTTTTTATTTCCGTTGGCAGGATTGATTTTGGGAGGAATAGGAGGCTATTTCTGGGGAATTAAGAGGGATAAACGAGCTGAGGATGAAGGCAAGGTGGTAAGATGGGGTCAGTGATGAATATTCTCCATTCCGGATAAACCGGAACGAACAATGAATTGGCATGTAGAGAGTGTTAACAATAACCATCGATATGAAAGCAAAGAAATGTTTAAGAAGCTGATAAATAACCCGGCTGGATTAAAAGGGCAGGCAGCTATTTATGAAAACTACCATCCCCAAAGCGGAGTGGGTTTAAATGCCCCGCATTTCAGCTGGTCGGCAGCACATCTGCTGATGCTGTTCAGGGACGAGAAGTGATTACGTTCTATCCCTTGCAAAGGTGGTAGCTAGAAAATTATGAAGACAGCTTAAACACATAAAACTTAACACACCTACTCTTACTGACTTATAAACTT
>CAYFQK010000230.1:0-5405 GCA_964345255.1 uncultured Bacteroidales bacterium
CGAATACATACCCTAAAACAATTAATACATATTTTTTCATAACTCACTATTTTTTGGTTTACCCAATCAGTGTTACAACAAACTGATTTATTACAGGTCGCATGAAAAAAAATTAATCACACATCTAAATATTTCCATAAATATTATCTCCAGGGAATTTTATTTTATTAGGATACATATTAAAAAAAGTTAACATGAAAATATTCTTTTAACCCGAAAATTTTCGAATCTTTGTAATAATTCGATTCGATTTGATACCCATATAGATGAGCAATGGAAGATTTTAAATCCATAGTGGATGAATACTACCCAATCATTTACAAGATTGGAAGGTCATTCACCAATAATTCGGCGGATTTTGACGATTTGTACCAGGAGATGCTGATCCAGATTTACAATTCGCTGAAAAGCTTTCGATCGGAATCGAAGCTTTCGACATGGATATACCGGGTGGCGCTGAACACGGCACTGACTTTCAATCGCTCAGATAAAAAAAGACAAAGCGAAACCTATACAGACAACTGGGAAAAAATTGACCGGGTAGAGGAGAGTGAATCGGCAGCCACCGAGAGAGAATCAAGGATAGAAATGCTCTACGCTGCCATCAATGAACTTAAGAAGGAGGACCGGGCTATGATCCTTCTTCACCTGGAAGGGAAGCAGTATGATGAGATTTCGGAAATCATGGGTATCAGCCAATCAAACACTGGAGTAAAAATCATGCGGATAAAAAACCGGTTGCAAACCATTTTGAGGAGGAGGGGATATGAGTGAGCTGGATTTAAATAAAATATGGGACAGCGACAGGGAGAAAGCCCGGAATCACTACGAATCGCTCAGTGATGTGGAGAAGCTGGCTAAAAAGAAGTCGGATAATGTGCTGAATAAAATTTACCGGAATATTTTGGTGGAGTCTATTGCCTCTCTCATCCTGGTGGTGCTTATTGGAATTGCGTTTTATGAGTGGGAAAGGCTGGTTTTTTGGGCTTATTCATTTTTCATCATCATAGTTATAGCCTTTTCGTTGCGCCTGTATCTGAATTTCTCCCGGGGAATAAAAAACGTAAACCAGAAAAAGGTGGTCGATTCGCTGCGGGAATATGTGCGAATTACCGGCCATTACATCAAGCGATTAAAGGTTTACATTTACTACGTTACCCCTATCGGTTATCTGATTGGATTAGTTTTTGGAACAATTGCCAATCCGGGGGAAGATACCTTTGTAGAAATTTTAATCCGGATAGGAATTGGCAGTGCCATTGGGATTCCAATACTCGCATTGATGATCTGGTTCTTCAACAAAAAGTATATCAAATGGCTGTACGGGCGGCATTATGATTCCCTGAGGGAGATTCTGGAAAACCTGGAACGGGAAGAGTGAACATACTTCTAATCCACCGGCAGCTGCCGTGTAAACCCTTCCTGTAAAGAAATAAAAGTCTCTGTAGCAATAATTTCCGGTATGATTTGGATGTTTTCCACGATGATATCTTTCAGACTCTCGTTATCTTTGGTATAAATCTTAGCCAAAAGCGAATATTTCCCTGAAATGTGATGACACTCAACAATCTCCGGAATCTGCATAATCTTTTTGAAAACCTCGTCGTGAGTGCGCGTGCTTACCAGGTTGACCTGGATTCCGATAAAGGCGCAGGTGCTGTAGCCCAGCTTTTTCGGATCAACGGTATACTGCGAACCCGTAATCACCCCTGTGCTAATCATACGCCTTACCCGTTGGTGCACAGCAGCTCCCGATACTTTACACTGCTTGGCCACTTCCACAAAAGGCGCCCTTGCATTTTTTCTCAAAATATTTAAGATATTCTTATCCAGACCATCTAAAAGCATATAAACTAAAAATTAAATTTTTTTACAAAACCAATAAAAAACAATTTCTCTACTTACACTTTTTTGCAAATTTAATAGTTTTGGTTTCATAATGTTAAATTTTGAAGGAGATATCTTCTGTAAAGTTAATTTTACTGTAAAATTAGTAATAAACTAAAAAAAGGTAAGGTTATGAAAAAGTTTGATCCGGCGACAAGCCTCGAAAAATCCGCCCATTTGTCGGAAAACTACATGGTAAATCCACCCATTACCGACTCAGCGACATATGCTTTTGACAGCGGAGAAGATATGACGGCTACTTTTCACGGCGAGAAGGAAGCCTTCTTGTACAGCCGCCACTGGAACCCCACAAACCTTGAACTTTCAAAAGCCCTGGCCGCTATGGAAGGCACGGAAATGGCCTGGGTGACGGGATCAGGAATGGCAGCTATCACGTCTACCATACTCCAGATCTGCCAATCGGGTGATCACATAGTATCCAGCATGACCACCTACGGGGGCACGTTTGCGTTTATGAAAAACTGGCTGCCCAGATATGGTATAGAAGTTGACTTTGTAGACATTACAAACCTGCAGGCGGTGGAGAATGCCATTAAGAGCAACACCAAAATGATTTACACGGAGACGATGACCAACCCATTGCTCCAGATTTCGGATGTACCTGAGCTGTCTACACTGGCAAGGCAGAAAGGGATTCAGGTTGTGGTGGACAACACGTTTACCCCATTGATTTTCTCTCCCGCCCAGCTGGGAGCCGATGTGGTGGTTTATTCCATGACGAAATTTGTAAACGGAAAAAATGACGCTACGGCAGGAGCTATCTGCGCTTCTGAAGAGTTCATTAATTCATTGATTGATGTGCAGGAGGGTACAGCCATGCTGCTGGGTCCGGTGCTTGAACCTTTACGTGCTTCCAGTATCCACAAAAACCTCTTCACGCTGCCCATACGCATGCAGAAACACAGTGAGAATGCAGCATTCCTTGCCGAAAAATTTAAAGAAGCAGGTCTGAAGGTTAACTACCCCGGGCTGCCCGAACATCCCGGTCATGAGGTGATGAAACGCACCATGAACAAGGAATATGGTTTTGGGGGAATGATATCTATTGATTTGGAGACTTGCGAAAAAGCCAGCAAGTTTATGTCATCCATGCAAAAAAACGGCGTAGGTTACCTGGCGGTAAGCCTCGGATATTTCAGGACGCTATTCAGCAATTCCGGAACCTCCACCTCTTCGGAAGTTCCCGGGCATCTGCAAAAGCAGATGGGATTGTCGGAAGGGCTGGTTCGCTACTCTGTGGGGCTAGACCACGATATCCACAATACTTACGAAAAAATTGAAAAAAGCCTCCAGGAGTTGGGCTACCTGCAACCACAATTATAGCTTGATTTAAAAGCCATTGAAGAGGCCGGGTCGGATTATCGATCCGGCCTTTTGTTTTTTCAAGGAAAATAACCGACATTGCCGTTGGAAACAAAGAAGTCCATTTGCTATGCAGAAACTTAAGCCGGATTTGTTTAAAGGGCAATTATTCGGGTTAATTGCTGGATTAGCAGCTTTTCTGGCTATCATTCTCTTTGTAGAGTTGGAGCCCGGTAAGCCTGCAGTTACCTATGCCTTTGCGGTGGCCATACTAATGGCTATCTGGTGGATCACCGAGGCCATCCCCATCGCTGCTACTTCTCTCCTGCCGGTCGCTTTATTTCCTTTACTGGGCATAGCTGACGGCGGAACAGTTTCTTCAGCTTATTTCAACCACATCATCTTTCTTTTTATGGGCGGATTTATGATGGCCCTGGCTATGGAGAAATGGAACCTGCACAAGCGTATTGCTTTGCGGATATTGCTGGCCGTCGGCGTCAGTCCGGCCAAGATTCTTTTCGGATTTATGTTAGCCACCGCTTTTTTATCGATGTGGATTTCCAACACCGCCACAGCCATGATGATGGTCCCGATTGTCATATCGGTGATATCGGAACTGGAAAATAGTATGGAAGACAAAAAGGTCCGGCATTACAGCATCGGATTGTTGCTGGGTATCGCTTACAGTGCCTCGGTCGGGGGGCTTGCAACGCTTGTGGGAACACCGCCCAACCTGGCCTTCAGCCGCATTTTCACCATCATATTTCCCGACGCACCTGAAATCAGCTTTGCCCAATGGATGACGCTGGGTGTACCCATTGCAGTTGTGATGTTTACACTTGTTTTTGTTTACCTGCTGGTGATTTTCCATCCCGGCAAAAACACGAGAATGGTTGGGCAGCAAAGCATACAGTCTACCTATAAATCTTTGGGACGTATGCGCGGGGAGGAGAGAATCGTTCTAACCGCTTTTATAGCCCTGGCAGCGCTGTGGATTTTCAGGAAAGATATTGATGCCGGGGCATTTGTCCTCCCCGGCTGGGCGGGGCTCTTTTCCCGCCCTGAATTTATCAATGATGGAACGGTGGCCATTTTTATGAGCTTGTTGCTGTTTGCTATACCGGCTCCTTCGGATAAGCATCAAAAAATCCTTGATTGGAAAACGGCCAAAAGGTTGCCCTGGAGTATCGTTTTGCTTTTCGGCGGTGGTTTTGCTCTTGCCCAGGGGTTGGCCGACTCGGGCTTTTCTGCATGGTTTGGTCAGCAGCTTGCCTTTTTGGAAGGTGTCCCTCCCCTACTCATCATCCTCACTATTGCGCTGATGCTATCGTTTCTCACAGAACTCACTTCCAATACCGCAACCACCCAGATTATTCTGCCCATCATGGCTTCCATGGCAGTGTCGCTGAAAGTTCACCCGCTGCTTTTTATGCTTCCTGCCACCCTGGCCGCTTCCATGGCTTTTATGCTGCCTGTGGCCACCCCACCCAACGCCATCATTTTCGGCACCAACCGAATTCGAATCAAAACAATGGCCCGCAATGGATTTTTGCTTAATATTATCGGTGTCATTTTGGTTTCTTTAATGGTGTATTTTCTTGGAGATGTATTAACCGATATACCTCTGACTGAACTACCTGCATGGGGCAAGGAAATACAAAGCAACCCATAATATTCGGGAAAGCCATAAACATGAATTATTTGGCCAGATGAAAACTAAACAATCGGACCCGCACCGCCGGAACTGAAAACACCAAAAAGTACGGCAATCAAAAGCATAACGCCGTAAAGGGACATGAAAATAATCGTTAAAATACCGACAAATTTGAAGTGTGCATTCAAATATCTGAAGGCATCGTCAAAGTTTCGAGCAACCTATCCCGCATTTAACGGTTATTTGTTCACGACAAACTTCTTTGCCTCAGGCATCTGATCCGTATTTATAACCAGAATATACTGCCCCGAGGCCAGATTCGAAACTGACGTATGAATCTGATAATGCCCCTGGTTAAACCTTCTATCGGCTATGGTTTTCACTGTCTTTCCGCTCATATCTTTTATCTCGACCCGTGCCTCTGTGGTTTCCTTCATGTAAAACTCAAAAGTTAATCTGTCTTTGGCAGGCACAGGATATACTTTCAGTTCTTTACTTTGGGGGTCGCTTTGAGCCGTGCCTGTGGTCAAGCCTGGTTCAT
>CAYFQK010000231.1:0-5388 GCA_964345255.1 uncultured Bacteroidales bacterium
CCTTCCACATAAATGGCTTTGTAAGGTAGGGTGGGGCAGGCGTTTTCGCAGGCTCCGCAGCCAATACAAATGGAATCATCCACTTCCGGAATTCGCAGGTCGTTTTTATAATCAACCATGTGCACAGCTTTTGTCGGACATACTTCAGCGCAAGCGCCGCAGTCAGTCCCTTCGGCTTCCACCACACAGTTTTCCTTAACGAAATGAGCCTTCCCCAGCTGGGTAAGCTTTTTCTTTTCAACATTAAGGGGTAGCAGGGCACCTGTCGGGCACACTTCCGTACATCTTACACACTCGTAATTGCAAAAACCTGCTACAAAATCCATTCTTACTTGCATAAGGTGGTCCCATCCAAAGTGATCTTTGGATGGCTGGATAACCTGTGTGGGGCAGGCACTTACGCACAGATGACATGCCGTGCATTTGTCCAGAAGATTCTTTACGCTGTCAGAGCCCGGGGGTGTGACATATTGCTCCCGTTTCACGGGTTTGGTAGCCCCTTTGTATACTTTTGGCCCTTTCTGTGTCTTGTTTTGTGGTTTATTCTCATTCTGCCCGATCACACCGGCCGGAGCTATCAATGCTCCACCGAGCAATACATTCAGGGCTTTTCTGCGGGCCGGATTATTGGGTGTGGCTGCTTCTGACAGTTCAACTTTTGGTTGTTTTTTTGCAGTGAAATCTATCGCATTGAATTTACATGATGTAAGGCAGTTAAAACAGGCAATGCAGCGGGAATGATCGACCTCCTGCTTCTCCAAATCAATACATTCGGCCTTGCAGGCTCTTTCGCAAAGCTTACAGTTCGTGCAGTTGTTTTCGTTGATACGGATTTTAAAGACGGAGATTTTAGAAAGATACCCCAACAGCGTACCTACCGGACAAATGGTATTGCAATAGATTCGACCGTGAATTACGGTCAGGTAAGAGATTGCAAAAAGAAAAATGACGGGGATAATATAGATAGCCCAACTCAACGGATGGAGATCAACGTAGTAGAAAGTGTAGATGTCCATACTCTGGAATATCCAGGCCAGAAGGTTATTTCCGGCAATAACCAAAGGACGTAACAGGTCGGAGAAAATTCTTCCGAAAACACTGTAAGGATCGATTAAATTTAAAACCAGCATGCTTCCTGTCAGAACCGTCAGGACAGTAAAGCCCAGTAAGAAATGGCGCACCCAATTAATAGGCTTCTGATACTTAAAGCGGATTTTTTTGAAGCGCCGGGCGATTCTGAGGATCACATCCTGGAGGATGCCCAGCGGACAAATCGAAGCGCAGTAAAATCGTCCGAAAAGTAATGTGATTAGCAGGATGACTAAAAATCCCAGGGCTGAAAAAGTCAACACTCGCGAAAATTTCAGCAATGAGGGCACAAACTGAATCCATAGCGTGCCTTTCATCAATTTATCAGGAAATAATCCTGTAAAGTCAATAAAGGCTAACCCAATCAGGAGAATAAATACTGCTGCAACACCAATTCTGATAAACCTCAACCACCGGTATCCCATCCACTACATTTTTATTCTTTTGATTTCTTGTTTTTTGAGGTTCATGTTACCTACCTGCATGTTGTGTGCATATTGAATGTGTGGGATATTAGCAGGTTGCATACCAAATATTTTGGTGGCGGCGGCATCAGCGGCCACCATATCATCCGACATGACCAGGAACTTCATTTTAGCTACGTCGGACTCGGAACGGCCTTTGGGGCCATTTTTCATCATGACGCGGTACGCATCAACAATATTGAGGTCGGGTTGACGCCACGTACAAAAATCGGCAATGCACTGATGAAGGTCATTACGATGCCAGTAATGGCGGTCCCATATGATTCCCATCAGATTTTTCATGGCTATGGTTACTTTGGCAGACCCATGATTTTTGAGAACAGGGACATTGATAAAGACATCGGCTTCCATGACTTGTTCATGAACTTTCGTAGAGGTAAGACGCTTGCCCCTGGGAATATCCACTTCCTCGTAGTAGCGTTCATTATTACCGGGGACGACTTTTCCGCCGCCGTCTTCAATAACCGTTTCGAGCTGGCTATTCTTGTAGCATTTTTGCCAGTCGTCGCAGGTATGGTCAAAGGTATACACGGAAGAGGCTCCCGCCTCCAGGCAGCTTTTCACAATGGCTTTCACAAGAGCCGGATTGGTGTTGGCGGCCAGTTCAGGCACCACATCCCAGCCGATATTGGGTTTGACCAATACGCGCTGTCCTTTCTTGACGTATTTTGAAATGCCTCCCATGGTTTCAATAGCCCGCTGGTACATTTCGGCAGGCTCTCCGTTACGTACTGCTACCAAATCATATGGAATTTCATTGTTGAAAGCAGTATTTGCAATCACCTGACCGTACTTTCCGAATGATAAGGCTGCGCCGGTAAAAACGCCGGCCTTCAGGCTTTTGTTAATGAAATCTCTTCTTTTCATACCCTGATTTTTGGTGAAGCGTAAAGATAGTGATTATATGGCGAGCTACAATTGTAAGCGCCCAATTTGAAATGAGTTTAAAAAAAACTGGTATTTCTATGCCTGATCTCATAAAATTTTGATAAAGGGTTAGAAATATTTTTTTGCCGGTCGGTTAATTACCGGAATTAAACACCTACCTGTTTTTCTTTTTCATTGATTTTTGTATTTTTACAAAAAAATAACGCTTATGAACATAGCATTATCAAAACAACGGAGCGCAACGCATATAATTTTTGACCTGGTTGCGATAACTTTTATTTATTTTGTGCCGGCAATTTCTCATATGCTTAGCATACCACTGTATCTTCTGGAGCCTATGAGAATTATTCTCATTCTGGCATTGGTTCACACGCATAAAGTGAATGCATATGTTCTGGCAGCAACCTTGCCGTTTTTTACATTCCTGGTTTCAGGGCATCCCATTTTACCTAAAGCTTTTCTGATTAGTGGTGAGCTGGTGCTAAACGTCTTTTTGTTTTTCGCCCTTCTGCGGTTCTTTAAGATTAAATTTACGGCCATTGTAAGCAGTATCATCCTGAGTAAAGTGGCTTATTACGTTGCTAAATTCCTGCTAATTCAAACGGCTGTTTTGGAAATGGGGCTGATATCTACGCCTTTATGGATTCAATTGGCCATGACATTAGTTTTTACCGGCTATGTAGCATACTTTTTTAAGAACAAGACGCAGAACTCGTAGAAATCAGTTAATTAGAGTTTGTCTATAAATTAAAAAGTTTTGCAAATAAAGCACCAAATGATAAATTTCAAATTACATCCCGAAGTCTCGGGACCAAAATCCAATATCAGAAATTCAAAACAATATAGTATGTTATTGACTCTAAATGTTTTGAATTTTGACATTTGTAAATTATAGATTATTTGTAATTTGGGTTTTGATATTTGTTATTTTAGGTTTTCATTTTCTCTTAACTTTATGGACAGATACTAATCATTAAAATTTACCGGGAAAAGGTGCTTCAATCGCTTTCCCGGTTTTAGGCATTTAACGGGGGGCTACTCTAAACATTTTTAGTTTGAATGGTATTTTTCAGCTTAGCGATGGTTTGTTCGGGATTATGCGACTTAAAGATTGTGCTGCCCGCTACCAGGATATCTACTCCCGCTTCCACTAACTGGGCTGCATTATCAAGAGTAACACCACCATCTACTTCAATCATCGGACTGTGAGTTAATCCGGTAGTCATTTCTCTGAAACGCCTGATTTTGCTGAAGGTGTTTTCTATAAAATCTTGTCCGCCAAATCCCGGATTCACTGACATAATCAAAACCATATCCAGGTCATGAACAATGTCTTCCAAAACAGCGACCGGGGTGTGCGGATTTAGTGCTACACCGGCTTTGATACCCAGTTCGTGGATTTTTTGAATGGTGCGGTGAAGATGGGTACAGGCTTCATACTGTACAGTAAGGATATCCGCTCCGGCTTCCACAAAGTCTTTAAGATAGCGGTCGGGGTCATTAATCATCAGGTGGACATCAAAGGGCTTTTCGGCATGTTTTTTCATCTTTTTGATGACCGGCATCCCAAACGTTATGTTGGGAACAAACATTCCATCCATCACATCCAGATGAAACCAGTCGGCCTGGCTAATGTTGACCATTTCTATTTCCGATTGCAGATTGGTAAAATCAGAGGATAACATTGAAGGTGCTACAAGGTGCTGCATAATCTTTTATTTATACGACAAAAGTAACGTTCTTGGTTCAAAAATGAAAAGTAAATTTTAGGGGATGGCTTTAAACAGGATAATCAAAGCTTCCGAATCCGGCGGAAGCTTTGATTATCCTAAGTTTATTACTGGTGCCGCGCCGATGTTTTAACAGAGAATGTTCGCCCTCCGATTTCCGTCATCTTAATGACATAATCTTCATTGGGGTGTAACTTTTTCCCTGCCGGCAGTTTAAAGGTTAAATCCCCTTGCGCACCCAGCGGGATAACCAGGCTGTGTTCCCCGGTGTGAATTTTATTGACGTATTTATTGGTATACTGTTTTTCGGGCATACTTTTAAGATACTCGTCATCAAACACATGGATGGTTTCACCGGTCTCTTTTTTTATTTCTACTTTGATAATGAAGCTGCCATAGGCTTCAGGCCCCTTATCCCGGAAGGCATTAAAGGTAAAGGTGTGGGCGTTTTCGATGCTTGCCTCCGAAAGCATAATTCCGGGCTTTTTGGAATAATTGTGCAGCGATCCCCACACACCGCCGTGGTGAACCTGGTTCATACCGACAACATAAATTGTGATAACTGCTGTTAAAGTGATAGCGATTTTTTTGAAAACCGGCTTTTCAGTATCAAAGGTGGGTTGGGCTAGTAGTTTCCACCACTTGGTTGAACTAAGCTCCGGCTTCTTTTTTACCAGCCATGCATCAACCGACCAGCTACCTGAACCACTGATAGCCATCACGGCACCTATTGTCACCAACAACGAAGCAATCTGCCACTCATCAAGACAAGTAGGTCCGAGCCAGCCAGCGGTATGCATCAAACCAACGGCCAGTCCCACCATAAAAACTCCTGTGAAGCGGGATAAAAATCCTGCCGCAAGGAGGATTCCTAATATTAATTCCGAAAAGGTGAACACATACGTGAAAACATCGAGCCCTACCGGGTTTTGCAAAAGAAAATCCAATCCCGAATGGAAGGGCTCAGTCGAATGAGGGAAAAAGGTGTTTATTTTGTGACCCAGCCATTGCGGGCTAAGGAATTCGTGTTTGCCGGGGGCAAGGATAAATCTTCTCAGGACGGCCGAGAGAAACAACCAGGCTGTGACCATCCGCAGTGGGAGTATAATGGCTCCAACGAATTTCTGAGTTTGTTTTTCCATAGGTTTATTGTTTTTAGTGGTGCATGTCTATTATTTACAGCAAAAACTTTTAAC
>CAYFQK010000232.1:0-5224 GCA_964345255.1 uncultured Bacteroidales bacterium
TCTCCATATAACTGAGAAACGATCTCTTTCGCGTTGTTTTCGAGGTTTACACATGTGACACACCTTCGGCTGTAATGAAAGTAATATACATTGACTTCATCGTTTTTAACCGAGGTTGTCTTCTCATCCTCTTTATTTGCCTGGGCATCGCACGAGATATTCATGCTTAACGCCAGGAATGTAATGACTAATAAATTGGCTAGTTTCATTTATTGGGTATTTTTGGTTAATATTTCATTTAGTTCTTTAGAAGAAGGCACACGTCCGGAAAATACTACTTTTTCATTTATCACCAATCCCGGAGTGCTCATGATTCCATATTCCATAATTTTCATCATGTCTTCCTCTTTGCTAATATTAGCACCAATATCGGCAGCCTCTACTGCCTGTCGCGTTATTTGTTCAAGTTTTTTACATTTCGGACAACCCGTCCCTAAAATTTTAATTTCCATCATAATTTTTATTTATTGATTTTTAAATATTTTCATTTTCATCAAAAAGGGCATAAAACATAGCTTTTGCCTTTTCCCAGTTTTCGTGGTTCAGGCAGTATTTGATGTAAGGCGGTTCAATTTCGCCCTGAATCAAACCTGCATATTTCAGTTCTTTCAAATGTTGTGATAGTGTAGAACGGCCAACGGGTAGTTCATCGACCAAATCACCACTGTAGCAACAGGCATTCATCTTTGATAATTTTTGTAAAATATATAGGCGTACCGGATGCCCCATTGCTTTGGTAATTTTGGCCATATCTTTGATTTCAGGCGTTAAGTCAACAATTTTTTCCATTTTTATTTTTCGAATTTCATATTTCGCAAAAAAACGAATTGTTTTTCGTTTAACCAAATGCTTTATGATTTTTTTATGATTCGATATTAATAAGCTCATTGTCAATGATTTGTCATCGTGTAGGATGTTTTTGTTGTTGCAGCAGGGTATTAATCTTTAGCTTTGTAGCCTAAAAATCAACAAAAAATTGAAGACAGAAACGTTTGATGTGATTGTAGTTGGCGGCGGCGCTTCGGGACTTCTTGCGGCAGGAGCAGCAGCAGAGGAGGGCGCAAAGGTATTGCTACTGGAAAAAATGGAACGACCGGCCCGGAAACTATTGATTACCGGCAAAGGACGGTGTAATATCACCAATCAATCTTACCGGTCGGAATTTATGAAACATGTACATCCCGGCGGGAAATACCTGAAAAAGGTGTTTAGTCAATTTTATGCGGAAGATATCATGGCTTTGCTGGAAAAATACGGTGTGGGCTTAAAGGCGGAACGCGGCAACCGCGTTTTTCCGGAAAGTGACAAAGCAAATACCGTGGTGGAAGGGCTTCTGAAGTGGGTTAAGAGCCAGGGCGTCAGGATAAAAGTGAATAGTTCCGTAAAGCAATTGATGCTGGAGCAGGGAAAGATTGCAGGCGTGAAAGCATTGGTTGATTCAAAAGAGGTAGGGTTTGATGCTGAAAGGGTGATTATTGCCACCGGAGGAAAGGCATATCCTGCCACAGGTTCTTCAGGAGAGGGATATCATCTCGCCGCCCGGGCCGGCCATACGATTATCCCGGTAAGGCCGGCATTGGTTCCATTAGAGGTGAGAGGCACAGCCCATAAATCCCTGGACGGACTCACCCTGAAAAATGTAAAGGCAGCCGTGTGGACCGATGAGAAGAAGACACAGGATGATTTTGGTGAAATGTTTTTCACCAAAGAAGGGATATCCGGGCCCATTATTCTTACGCTAAGCCGGCAGATAGTGGATGCCCTGGAAGAAAAGAAAAATGTAAAAGTATCTGTCGACCTGAAACCGGCAGTGGACGATCTCAAACTGGACAATCGCCTTCAGCGCGATTTGGATGCAGAGGGAAAGAAATCGCTAAAGAACATCTTTAAGCAATGGCTTCCTTCAGCCCTGATTCCATTCTTCCTGGAGAAGCTGCAGATTGATGCTACTAAAAGCGGGCACCAGGTTACGGGCGCTGAGCGCAAGCAAATCAGGCTTTTGATGAAGAACATGGTGTTTGAAGTTACCGGATACCGCCCTTTCAAAGAAGCCATCATCACAGCCGGCGGTATGGACACCCGCGAAGTGGAAGCCCACACTATGGAATCAAAAATTGTTAAAGGGCTTTATTTTTCCGGGGAAGTGCTTAATCTTGATGCCGATACCGGCGGATACAACCTGCAAATCGCCTGGTCTACCGGCTGGGTGGCCGGCAAAAGCGCAGCGAAGTCAATTGAATAGTAGCGTTTTTACTACAATACCGCTTTTTATCCTCATTGGGTAAATAATTAATAGTAAGCCTTTTGCGTCTACCTTCAGTTTTTACTTATGCAGAAATTTAAATTATTATTTTTGTGGCATGTTTCAGCGCTTTCAGGAATTTGTAAAAAAGGAAAAACTGCTTCCCGCAAAGGGGAAGACGCTGTTAGCAGTCAGTGGAGGGATGGATTCGGTAGTGATGGCAGATTTGTATTACCGGGCAGGCTACCCGGCTGCCATTGCTCATTGTAATTTTAAATTGAGAGGAGAAGAATCGGAGGAAGATCAGGCTTTCGTTCGCAGACTGGCTGAAGCATATGATTTTCCCTTTTATACCAAAAACTTCGACACACAGGAATACGCCAATCAAAATGGAATTTCCATTCAGATGGCCGCCAGGGAAATACGCTACCGGTGGTTTGAAAGGTTATTGGAAAGTCCTGATATGGAATGTTTAGCCGCAGGCCACCACCTTGATGACAGCATTGAAACCTTTTTTATTAATCTTATGAGAGGATGCGGCATCCGGGGCTTGCACGGAATTCTTCCCCGGCAGGGACACCTGGTACATCCGCTATTGTTTGCCACGCGCGAAGATATTGAATCATACATCAGAGCACATGGTCTCCAATACCGGGAAGACAGCTCTAACCGGTCCGAAAAGTATCAAAGGAATAAGATACGCCACAGGTTGTTGCCTTTGATTGAAGAGATGCATAAAGATTACCGGCAGACTTTCGGAGAAAATTTTGAGCGCATCAGGCAGGCCGAACAAATCTTCAAACAAAAAGTGCACGAAGAGTATTCAAAAGTGGCAGACCGTGAAGGACCTGACCTCTGCTTTGACATAGGAAAACTCAAAGAGCTCCATCCGCCTGAAACTTACCTTTACGAGTTTCTGGCCCCTTATGGATTCCATTACAGGGATATTAAAAAAATCGTGGTGGCGTTGGACTCTGTACCCGGAAAGCAGTTTTATTCGGAGCAATACCTGCTTCTCAAAGACCGCGAAAAGCTTATTCTGTCAGAAAGAGAGGAGGTTCATGAAAGCTTTTACACTATAACGGAGGATATGGATTACCTGGAAAAACCGGCGAGAGTGAACATTTCAAAAAGGCCATATACGAAAGATACACCTATTCGACGGGAACGAAATATAGCTATGCTGGACTATGATAAGCTTCAGTTTCCGCTGAAGCTGAGAAGATGGAAGCAGGGCGACAGGTTTCAGCCTCTTGGCATGAAGCAAATGAAGCTGCTGAGTGATTTTTTTATCGACAATAAGCTATCGGTCCTTGAAAAAGAAAGAGTTTGGATACTCGAATCAGGCATGGATATTGTATGGGTGGCCGGCCAAAGAATCGATGAAAGATACAAGGTCACCAAAGATACACAGTGGGTATATCAGCTCGAGTGGCTTGACGACCAAAACTAAAGCGCTGATAATTTGTTTACGGATTATCGTGAAAATAATAGAAACACAAAATCGTTTTTGAATACATAACAGAAATAAACAATGAGGATGAAAATGGGAATTAAAGCACTGAGAGGAATAGCTTTGGCAGCGATGTTCTTATTCATCAGCTTTAGCGGTCTCTCGCAGATTCTGGAACCGGTAGAATGGGAGTTTAAGAAGAAAAAGCTGGGAGAGGATAAGCTGGAATTGCAGCTTATTGCAACCATACAGACTAACTGGTACTTATACTCGACAGATGTCCCTGAGGGGGGACCGGTACCAACCGGTTTTTCTTTTGATAAGAATGATAATTACGAGCTTATCGGTGAGCTGGAAGAGCCCAAGCCGGTAGTGAAGTATGACCAAAACTTCGATATGGATGTGGGCTATCACTCCGGTGAGCCAGTTTTCAAACAGAAGGTGAAAGTATTGACCGACGAACCTTTCAACATTACCGGTTCACTGGAATTTATGACCTGTGATGATTCGAGATGTTTGCCGCCCTCCGCTGTGGATTTCTCTTTCCCTGTGAATGGCGGAGTTACGCAGACAAGTTCAGATAAAAGCGAAGAGAAAGAGGATCAGGCGCTGTTCAATCCTGATGAAGTAAACGGAGACCAAAAGAAGGAAGGAGAAGCGGTTTCAGTGAACAAAGACGCCGGAGCTTCCCAGGAAGAGACATCTGCTCCCTCTACTGCCAGGGGCACTAAATCCCTTTGGGGCTTTTTTATCTTTTCGGTTTTGGCCGGACTGGCCGCGATACTTACGCCCTGCGTCTTCCCGATGATTCCTATGACGGTTACCTTTTTCCTGCATAACAAGGAAAGTAAGGCTAAAGGCAAAATACAGGCAATGATTTACGGGTTATCTATAATTATCATCTATACCCTGGTCGGAACCATTGTTGCGGTGGCCTTTGGAGCAAGTTTCGCCAACTGGCTCAGTACCCACTGGATTCCGAATGTGATCTTTTTCCTGGTATTCATGTTCTTTGCCGCTTCATTCCTCGGGCTGTTTGAAATTACCCTGCCCAGCTGGCTTGTCAACAAGAGTGATAAGCAGGCCGATAAGGGAGGGAACCTTACCGCTCCGTTTTTTATGGCATTTACCCTGGTTCTGGTATCCTTTTCATGTACCGGACCGCTTGTCGGAGCTATTTTGGTAGAGTCAGCCGGCGGCGACTTTACGCAACCCATCATCGGAATGGTTGGCTTCTCGGCAGCATTTGCACTGCCCTTTACATTGTTTGCTTTCTTCCCATCCTGGCTGAGTAATCTTCCTAAATCCGGAGGCTGGCTTAATTCCGTAAAAGTGGTCCTTGGTCTGGTGGAATTGGCGCTTGGATTTAAGTTTTTGAGTATAGCCGACCAGACGTATCACTGGGGACTGCTCGACCGGGAGATTTACCTGGCTATATGGATTGTAATCTTTACGATATTAGGGTTTTACCTGCTCGGTAAAATTAAATTTAAAGGAGATAGTGAGGTGAAACACGTTAGTGTCCCAAG
>CAYFQK010000233.1:0-5197 GCA_964345255.1 uncultured Bacteroidales bacterium
TAGTTCTTTGTTGTCATGGTGTGAAGTGGAGCAATTTTTTGATCTGGTGCTTCGGAACGACGGGTGTTAAAGAGTAGGGATGGAAAAGGCGCGCAAAAAACGCTGCTTTTTTCGGCGTTTTTTGCGCGCCTTTTTCTTTATCTTACCCAATACGCGTGTCGTTTCGACCAAGATACTGAGCGTAAGTGAAGTATCGCAGGGAGAAATCTATGGAAATTATATGACCAGCAACGAATAACAGAGTCGAGTACCTCCCGCCCCCTGAGCTGCGTTACTTGTTTGCACGGGATTCTAACCAATTTTATAGTGGAAAAAGGATTTCACTACCTAAACAAGTACGACAGAAAAATACAAAAGCCGGAGAGAAGTAAATATTCCCCCGGCTTTTTTTTTTAATCTTATGCTAAACGTAATCCACCACAAATTTCAGAATAAATAAAGCGGCAATAGCATACATCACCACGGATATTTCACGGTGACGTCCTGTAAAGAGTTTCAGCAGAACAAAGCTTAATAGCCCGAAGACAATACCTTCAGCTATGCTATATGTCAGGGGCATAATAATGACCGTTAGAAATGCGGGTATCGATTCTGTAAAATCATTTAGGTTAATACGCTGCACAGGCGATATCATAAACAATCCGACAAGGATTAACGCGGGAGCTGTTGCAGCTTGTGGTATCATGGTGAAGATGGGTGCAAAAAACAACGCCAGGGCGAACATTACTGCAACCGTAAAAGCCGTTAAACCTGTGCGGCCACCCTCAGCAACTCCCGAAGCACTCTCCACGTAAGTAGTAACAGTACTTGTCCCCAGTATAGCTCCCGCTGTGGTTCCTATAGAGTCGGCAAAAAGCGCTTGCTTGGCCTTGGGGAGCCTGCCTTGTTTGTCGAGCATATCGGCCTTATCTGATACCCCAATGAGCGTCCCGACGGTGTCGAACATATCTACGAAAAGGAAAGTGAACAGGACAATCAACATATCCAGGGTAAATACCTGAGAAAAGTCAAATTTGAAAAATATGGGTGAAAGCGACGGAGGGGCGCTCAACAGATTGCTTTCAGGGACGTTTGTGATTCCCGCAGGGATACCTGTTACCGTAGCGGCAAGAATACCGATTAAAAGAGCTCCTTTTACCCTGAAAAACAGTAGAATCCCGGTAAGGAGGATACCGAAAACAGCTATGAGCAGAGCGGGCGAACCTACATCTCCCAGGGTAACCAGCGTGGCCGGGTCTTTTACAACAATTTCGGCACTCTGGAGGCCTATAAATGCAATGAACAAGCCAATTCCGGCAGATATTGAGTGTTTGATGTTCATGGGTATAGCATTGACGATGAGTTCCCGGATATTAAATGCGGTAAGAAGAATAAAAATAATTCCTTCCAGGAAAACGGCTGTAAGCGCAAATTGCCAGCTGTAGCCCATACCGATTACCACGGTAAAAGCAAAAAAAGCGTTTAATCCCATTCCCGGGGCCAGAGCAAATGGGTATTTAGCCACAAAAGCCATTACCAGTGTTCCTATAATAGCGGCCAGAGCTGTCGCTGTGAAAAGGGCATTTTTGTCCATGCCTGTTTCACTCAGGATTCCCGGGTTAACCGCAAGGATATACGCCATGGTCATAAATGTGGTAATACCGGCCAGAACTTCTTTTTTAATAGTTGTTTGATGTGCTTTTAAACTGAATATCTTTTCTATCATAGTTGGCTAAATTAGAAGTTCCACTTAACGGCCATAGTAGGCATGACTTTAATCTCTTCAGCAACGAAATTGTTACTCACTTCTACTTCTGTACCTATAGATAAATTTGAGGTAGCGTTATACCATAACTGTGGTTCGGCAAGCAGCACATATTTTCCCTCTTCGCCATCAAAATTCAAATCACGATCTTCTCTCCAGTAATCCAAAAATCCCATGAAAGTGGCTTTTTTATCAAAGAAGTGGTAAAACCACACCGCCGTGAATTGCCACGATGCATCATGTTTTCCCTGGATGTTTTTGTAAAGTGCTTTTAGAGCAATTCCTCTCGAAAAATCATCACTGTTGATGGAATAATCAATTCCTGCAAGCCAGGCATTTTCGATATTGACCGTTATGTCCGGACTCACCTGAAACAGGCCGCCATTATATTCGGCATGAAAACTAATGGGAGATTCGTTGCCAAGCTTGAATGTACGGGCAAATTCAAAGTAGGCCAGGTTAACCCCTTCAAGTTTGTCGGCGACTCCGTAATCCATGTCAATGAAGAAAAAAGTAGTCCCCCATTTGTCGGGCTTAAACATTTCTACGGTAGTTGTAGTGTAACCCCTGTCTTTACCCATATCGTAGTGAAGCTGTACGTTTTGTGCAACGCCGCTTATTACAATCGATGTGAAAATGACGCTGATTAATAGTTTTCTCATAGTTTTCTAGTTATGTCACTGCTCTGTAAATGAATAATATAGCTCTTTTATTTATGAAAAAGGCAAAATTATGGAAAAGTCATAAGTCTAATGTAAAGTAAAAGTTAAATCTTATTTATATGCTATTGTTAAAAAATTCATGGTTTATTTTGATGTAAAAAATTGACTATCTTTTCCTTATCAAAAGGATAAAACCAGTTAATTTCCGAATCTTTTTTAAACCAGGTAAGCTGGCGTTTGGCGTAGCGGCGCGTGCTGGTTTTGATGTCTTCGAAGGCTTGTCTAAGGCTAATTTCCCCGTCCAGATAGCGGAAAATTTCTTTGTATCCCACCGTGTTCAGAGCATTTAGGTGACGGTAGGGGTAAAGTGTCCGGGCTTCCTCTACCAGTCCTTTTTCTATCATTTTATCTGCTCTGTGACTAATTCGCTGGAATAGTTCCTCCCGTTCAAGGGTCAGTCCGGTTTTGATGATGTTAAAAGGGCGTGCTTTGGGTTGCTGTGTTCTCATTTCGGAATATTTACGTCCTGTTGTATGACACACTTCTATCCCCCGCATCAGGCGTTTGGGATTGTTTTTGTCGACCTTGGTGTAATAGTCGGGGTCAAGGCGGAAAAGTTCCTCCTGCAAAGATTTGATGCCTTCGGTTTCCAAATCATTTTGCAGGCGCTTCCGTAAATCCGGGTCGGGGTCGGGCAACTCATCGATTCCATGACAAACCGCATTGATGTACAAACCTGAACCGCCCACCATGATAACATTTTCATGGGTTTGAAATAACTTGTCCAGAAGTTGAAGCGCATCCCTTTCGAAAGCCGAAACATTGTAATTTTTATGAATGGACAAATGTCCGGTGAAATGGTGGGGGATGCCCTGCATTTCTTCCTGGGTAGGCCGTGCCGTGCCGATTTGCATCTCCCGGTAAAACTGTCGTGAATCGGCCGAGAGAATTTCCGTTTGGAAATATTTGGCCAGCTCCACGGCCAGTGAAGTCTTTCCAACCGCTGTTGGGCCGGCAATGACAATCAGGTTTCCTTTTTTGATAATTGTTTATCCTGATCTTTCGGCTGAAGCCCCAGCTTTTTCCCTTCCCTTAGCATATATTCGTAAGCCGCTGAATATTCGTTGGGAATTTCACCATCAAGAATCGCTTCGCGGATGCTCGATTTGATGATGCCCACTTCCCTGGACGGCTGTATGCCGAAGGTTTCCATGATAGTTTCTCCGCTAACCGGGGGCTGCCAGTTTCGTAGCCGGTCTTTCTCCTCTATTTCTTTCAGCTTTTCCCTCACGTGCCTGAAGCGCTCCTGGTATTTTTTTACTTTGTTTGGATTTTTGGAAGTAATATCGGCTTCACACAGGGTCATCAGGTCATCCACATCATCACCCGCTTCAAAAAGGAGCCTGCGGAGGGCGGAATCCGTTACTTCCTCATCGGCCAGAGCCTGTGGGCGTTGATGGAGGAAGACGATTTTTTTAACATATTTCATCTTTTCATTCATCGGCAGCCGCATGCGCCTGAAAATCTGTGGTACCATTTTCGAACCCAGTACTTCGTGTCCATGAAAAGTCCACCCTAAATCCTCATCATACTTTTTGGTTTTGGGTTTGGCAATGTCATGGAGCAATGTTGCCCAACGAAGCCAGAGATCGTCCGTATGGGGGGCAATATTATCCAGCACCTTTAGGGTATGATAAAAATTGTCTTTGTGCCCCACGCCTTTTTTTACTTCGGCGCCTTTGAGGGCAACGAATTCAGGGAAGATAATTTCCAAAAGACCAGATTCCTCCAGCAGCTTGAATCCTCTGGAAGGCTTTTCGGCCAGCATAATTTTGTTAAGCTCTTCGGTGATGCGTTCGGCTGAAACAATCTTAATTCGTTCCGAATTACGCTGAATCGCTTCAAAAGATTCCGGGTCAACGTAAAAATCAAGTTGTGTGGTAAACCGGATAGCCCGCATCATCCGCAAAGGGTCGTCGGAGTATGTGATATCCGGGCCAAGGGGTGTACGGATAATTTTTTGATTGATATCATTCAATCCACCGAACGGATCAATTACTTCTCCATAATTCTTTTTCTGAAGACTGATGGCAAGGGCGTTGATGGTAAAATCCCTACGGTTTTGGTCGTCCTGCAGCGTGCCGTCTTCTACCACGGGCTTGCGCGAGTCGCGATTATAAGATTCTTTGCGGGCCCCCACAAACTCCACTTCCCAGTCCTTATCCCCGGAGTAGCGAATCATGGCCGTTCCGAAGTTTTTAAACACGCTTATCCGGGTATTCTCCCCAAGTTTCTGTGCCACCTGGCGGGCAAGTTCAATACCGGAACCTTCGGCTACAATATCTATGTCTTCAGATGGCCGGTCGATAATCAAATCCCTTACGAATCCACCAATAACGAAAGCTTTGGTGTTGATTTCTTCAGCCGCCTCGGCTATAATAATGAAAACCGGGTTTTTTATTTTGTGCTTTAGATTCAAGGCCCTTTTTGGGTGCAAAAGTAAGAAATTATTGGCTTTTAAGCGGGAAGTTGGCTTACGGTCCCGGGTTTCGGGTTAGAAGTTGTTATTCATAGTTATTTGCGTTAAAGCACATAATTTATGGTAATTTGCTTCGCGTAATTGATAGTAATTGGGACGAAGGTTATAGGACGGTAGGACCTTCCAGCTTTTTGCGCGGGATTTGCGGGGAGTGAGAAGGGATAGTTAAAAGATTGGTAATTATTACCTGCCTAAAACAGATGAGTTTTAGCTCCATTTATCGTTGTAACTAAAAGATTCCTCACTGCATCA
>CAYFQK010000234.1:0-5185 GCA_964345255.1 uncultured Bacteroidales bacterium
GGCTAAACTTACGGATTTTAGGCTTTAAGGGGTGCCAAAAGCTTCATCGTTCCGTAACGGCTTTTAGAAATCATTTTGAGGTATCTAATTAAATACTAAACTTAGCTAACAGACAGTGAGCTGGTTAGTATTTTCAAAAGACTTCATGGAGGAATCAGATTCCCGCCCGAATCCCGAGCCTTCGGAATTTGGGCGGGAATCTCATCATTGTCTCTGAGAAAGGGTAATTTTAAAAAAACGCTGTAATATACTTTTTTAGTTTTTGGTTAACCACCTCAAAAATTTCACCTTTTCACCTCAATTCGCCCGGGATTAGCCGATGTAAACCGGCCAATCACAGCCGTTTCGACGCCGGCTTTTTGCAGTTGTTCCATCATTTCCTCTGCTTCCTCTTTCGCAACCGCAATCAACAACCCTCCTGAAGTCTGGGCATCACATAAAATCAGACGTTCGGTTTGCGAAAGATTTTCCGGCCAGATGACTTCCTTTTTGACGTAATCCAGGTTGTTTTCGGTGCCTCCCGGCACGATACCTGCTGTGGCAAACTCGCGGGCTTCTTCCAGCACTGGGACGCTTTGGCTGTATAGCGTTACTCCGGTTTGTGTGTTCAGCACCATTTCACGAAGATGTCCTGCCAGTCCAAAACCCGTCACATCAGTACAAGCGCTTACATCGAAGTCTTTCATAACTTCCGCCGGAAGGCGATTCAGGGAACTCATCAGCTCAATTACCTTCTTTCGGGTTGATTCGGTGGTAAGTCCCCGTTTGGTGGCCGTGGAGATGATTCCCGTTCCGATGGGTTTTGTAAGCACCAGCTGATCGCCGGGCCGGGCGCCCGTATTTTTCAATATCTTTTCGGGATGAACCATCCCTGACACCACCATCCCGTATTTCGGCTCGGTGTCTTCCACGCTGTGGCCTCCCAGGATGGAGATGCCAGCTTCGCCGGCTTTGTCGCGGGCGCCCTGCAGAATTTCTTCCAGCACGCTCATTGGAAGCCGTTTGTCGGGAAAACCGACTATATTCAGCGCAAACAAAGGATCGGCTCCCATGGCGTACAGATCACTCAGGGCATTAGTTGCCGCAATGGCCCCGAAGTGGTAGGGCTCGTCGACAATCGGGGTGAAGAAATCGAGGGTTTGGACAATAGCCTGGTTGTCGTTGATTTTGTAAACGGCCGCATCATCAGAAGTATCCGCTCCTACCAGTACGTTACTATCCTGAGGGAGCGGGAAGTTTTTAAGTACCATCTCCAAATCCTGCGGACGGAGCTTGCAGGCACAGCCCAGTCCGTGGGTATAATGGGTTAACTTAATTTCTGAAGAAGCGGAGACATCAAAGCTTTCCTGCTCCTCCCCTCTCAGCTGCTTTACCTTACCGGCGAAAACTTTAGCGGCCTTCTTGATTTCATCTTCCGTGTTTCCTCTCCCCGTGGAAAACCGAATAGTGCCCATGGCATAATCCACCGAAATTTTCATGGCCTCCAGAACCGCGGAAACATCCACCTTATCGGTGTGGCAGGCGGCTCCTGCTGAAGCGGCGACTTCCTCCAGCTCATCCAATAGTGTATTGGCTTCTACTTTAGGGATGCTCACCGAAGAGGTATTGGGCAAGCGGTTGGATCCCCCCGCATTTATCCGGATGTCAGGAATTTGTGTTTTTAACTCTGATTCTAAAAGGTCGCGCAGCCGGCGGTAATGCTCCTGGTTTTTATCCAGGTCTCTTTTAGCGATTTCCGCTGCTTTCCCCAGACCGGTTATTTCCAGCACATTTTCCGTTCCCGGACGGTAGTTCCACTCATGGTCAGCTCCGTGCATCAGCTTTTCCGGTTTAACGCCCGTCCGGATGTACAATGCTCCCACACCTTTTGGGGCATACAGCTTGTGGCCGGCAATGGAGAATAAATCCACCCCCAGCGTCTGCACATCTGTCGGAATTTTTCCGGTCGACTGCGCCCCGTCGCTGTGGAAAACAACCCCTTTACCTTGAGCGATTTCCGCAAGCTCCCGGATTGGCTGGATGGCGCCTACTTCGTTGTTGGCGTGCATGATAGTAACCAGTATCGTATCGTCGCGGATGGCTTTCTCCAACTCCTGCGGATTTACCACCCCATTTTCATCCACCGGAAGCCAGGTGATTTCAAAACCCTGCTTTTCAAGATAATGACAAACTTCACTCACTGCCGGGTGCTCTATGGCAGAGGTGATGATATGTTTTCCTTTCTCCCGGTTGGCAAAAGCAATGCCCTTGATAGCGTAATTGTTCGACTCGGTGCCCCCGCTGGTAAAGATGATTTCTTCTGGCGGGCAGTTGAGTAAATCCGCCACGCGCTTCCTGGCTTTTTCCACAGCCATTTTCGCTGTCAATCCTTCGGCGTGGGACGAAGAAGGATTGCCGAAATAAGTATCAAGAAAGGGGCGCATCTCTTCGGCCACCTCCTTGTCGATTGGGGTTGTGGCATTGTAATCCAGATAAATTACGTCCATAGTTTTTCGTTCTTTAAAACTTCTTCCCGGTAGAACCGCTCCACCTCAGCGGCATTCCCTACCGGGTCATCGACAGAGAGGTTCAGCGTAAAAATCTTCCGGTTCTCCCGTTTTTGCAGGTTGTTGTGATAAGCCTTATCGTAATACCACAGCGTGATATCCGCCACGGTTTCAAAGTCATCATTCTTCAGCGCTTGTAAAGCGGCCTTTTCGTTTTGTCCGCCCAATTTTTTGCTTATCCGGTGTATAGCCGATTCGAGTTTTTCCTTCTCAAAGCAGGCGTATTCACTAACCAGTCTTTTAATGCGTTCCGGCCTGGAAACATGAATATCTATAACCGGCGCCTGCTGCATTTGTTTATACAACGGCTCAGGAATACTTACGGCTCCTATAGCGCGACTTTCATCTTCCAGCCACACCGGTTGCACCGGATCAAAACTGCGCCAATCCGCTGCCAGGTTATTTTCAAATTGTTCGTTGGTGGGTTGCGGTTCCTGCCCGATAGCTCCGAAGGCCGAGCCCTTGTGATGGGCGACCCCTTCCAGGTCGAGCACCTGCCCGCCGGAGTTTTGAAGCTCGTGGAGGATCTCCGTTTTGCCGCTGCCGGTCATACCGCCTAAAACTACCAATGATTGCTCATTATTCCAGGCCTGCCGGATGTGGCGGCGATAGGCCTTGTAGCCACCCATCAGGGTATCAGCCTGCAAACCGGCCCGTTCAAAAAGCCAGGCCATGCTTTCGCTGCGCATCCCGCCGCGCCAGCAATGCACCAGGATTCGACCCTCCCGGGCCCATACCACCCCCTTTTTCAGAAAGGACGACATTTTCGGCCCGATGATGTCCAGTCCGCGCAGTATGGAAGCATATCTGCCCGACTGCTTGTAAAGCGTTCCCACTTCTGCCCGCTCTTCATTATCAAATAAAGGAAGATTTTTCGCTCCGGGGATATGTCCCTGGTCAAATTCTTTCGGCGAGCGAACATCCACTACCGGGTACTTAGCGGCTAATCTTAAAAATTCTTCGGGCTCCAGCTTCATTCCTTCTCAAGTTTAACGCAAAGTTAGGGATATTTTGGGGAATGTGATGGCAGGAGTTGATGTGTTGATGTGGTGATTTTTTGATGTGTTGATGTGGTGATGTGATGATACGTAGATGTATTCCGGATTCGCCCCGTTGAAATAGAAGAGATTTCATCCCGGTTGACTAAAATATGTCTACGGGACAAGCGGGGTAAAGATTTCGGATTCCCGATTACCATTTTTCAATTGAGGGGTCGGGTTGAATTAACACGAATTTCAGGCGGATTAAAGCGAAAGCTGTGGTTGATCTTCCAGATTTTAGCGAGGGCTTTGTGGGCCGGGGAAGATGGAAGGTCCCGGCGCAGATGGTTGGTTGATGTGTTGATTTTTTGAATTTTCTTTTTATTTCAGGCGCTGAAAACCTTATATCCTGATTAAGACCCCTCATCAGCGCATCACGTCAACCTACGGGACTCGTCGGGCGAAAGTCAGGAACAAAATATTCTGCAACAAGTCTTCAAAGTATTGTCAAAAAATATTTGGCAAAAGTCAAAAAAATCACAACTTTACGCTGCATTCTTTGCGACCTGGTTATGCAACCCACTTGCTAAAACAAGAAGTGGATTTGAGGTTTATACAAGAGGGGCTTGGCCATGGAAGTATAAAAACAACACAGCGCTATACCCATGTCATGAACAAAATTTTTATAGTTTTAAAAATCCAATAGATGATATGATATAGAAAAGTTAGGATATCGTATCACAACAAAACGAAAAACAAACCAGATAATAGCGAAATAAACGGAAGATTACGGATGTACATACGTTATGGGCAAAGCAGAAAAACATCTCGCGATAAAAAGATATGACGGATCTGAAAAAAATCGTAATTTTGAGAATGGAAATCAAACATTAAAGACATGAAAACTATTCAGATAAAAATAAGTGATACCGACATTCAAAAGTATAATTTAAGAAACAGGGAAATCAAATTTAGTGATTTGGTGGATTTGATTAGTTTAGAATATGCCCGGGAAGCACTTTTAGAATGCAATGAAATTGCTGAACAAGAAGGGCTTTCAACAATGACAATGGATGAGATAGACGCTGAAATAAAGGCTGTAAGAGATGCAAAAGCTCATTCTTGACACAAACATTCTTGTTTCGGCTTTGATTTCAAATTCAGTCCCGACCAATATTTTATATGAATTGGTGTTGACCCAAAAAGTGAAAACATGTCTATCTGACGAAATATTCGTAGAGTATGTTGAAGTGATGAGCAGAGGAAAATTTGCCAAGTACCCGGACTTTAAAACCAAATCGGATATTGTATTAAGCAAGCTGCGTGAAATATCAGAAAATTACAAAACTGACCAAAGGATTGATATATTAACAGATACAAGTGACAACAAATTTTTAGAACTATCTGCCGTTAGCTCGGCAGACTTTCTAATCACAGGCAACACACTTGACTTTCAAATGACAGAATTTGAATACACAAAAATATTGACCCCAAGGGTATACTGGGACTACTTTAAACCTAAAAAATAGCAGAAACGAAAATAACAAACACAGATGAAAAACAAAGCCCAGCCCATAACAGCGGCTAATAGTGAATGCCTCGGGTAGTGCCATTTGGAAAAGGCTGTAATAAATTCTACGATGGTGCAACTCAATAAAC
>CAYFQK010000235.1:0-5002 GCA_964345255.1 uncultured Bacteroidales bacterium
TAATAAAAGATTAATATTCATGATTTTAAAAGAAATGCGAAACTTGAGTTATTTAATTTAAGATAACGCCGCTTAGCGGAATGCATCGCGTATTTGAAACCATTCTTCAGTCCTCTTGTATTGGCTTAATCTATCCCTACATTCCACTTAGCGGCTGAAAAAACAAGTCTCTTAAACACTTAAGCACATACGCACCTAAACACGCTTCTCACTCCACCTGCAACGTTCGCAGACGGTTGATTGCGGCGGCCAGTTCGATTCTACGGAAATGGGCAAGGTCTCCGCTTTTGCGATTGTTTAACACATCCAGCGAATGGCTCTCAACATCCTGCTCTACCAGCTCGAGGATTTCTTCCAGCGTCCGGCCGTCCATGTATTTTTTAGCGTATAGGATGGCTTCAATGACGGCGCTCAGCTGACTGGAATCCACTATTTGTTCCACTGCCGAGAGGTCTATGTTTTCGGTGCCCAGCTGCAGGGCGTTCACGCCTCTTACTTTCAGCTTTAGCTTTTTCCCTTTCCGCGCGTCGATGGATTTCCCCACCGGGCGGCGCGCATTGATTTCTCCGAAAGACTCGCCACCTTCTTTCCGGCGCACTTCCGAATCTTCTTGGGCAATTTCTTTAGCTTTTTCTGTCAGATCGAGCGGCTCGTATTCTACCATGCAAACCACCTTGTCGGCAATGCCGAAATAGCTGCCTGAGCCTCCCACAACCAGGATGGTGGAAACGCCGTAATCATCATAAAGCTGCCGCACTTTGTCGATGTAGGGGGTAATAGGTTCGCGCTCTTTGGGGACAAGCTGCTGCATCCGTCGATCACGAATCATAAAATTGGTGGCCGATGTATCTTCATCGATGAGCAGACAGCCGGCACCGGCCTCCAGCGCCTCGATGGTGTTGGCAGCCTGCGAGGTGCTCCCGCTGGCATTATCTGACGAAAACTTTTTTGTGTTATTATTCTGCGGTAATTCGCTGATAAATGAAGAGATATCTACCTTTTCGATGTAACGCCCGTCCTCGGCACGTATCTTAACGGCGTTGTAATCGGTGACTACAAATTCCCTTCCGTCGCCCGGAATATGATTGTAGACCCCTCTTTCAATGGCATTCAGGAGGGTAGACTTTCCATGATACCCTCCGCCCACGATGAGCGTAATCCCTTTCGGGATGCCCATCCCGGACACGGTGCTGTGCGGGAGGGTGAACTCTGTGCGCATGCTTTCAGGCGCTTCAAAAGGGATAGCCTCCTTCAGGGGCCGTTGATCCACCCCACTGGCGCGGGGTAAGATGGCATCATCGGAAATAAATGCGATTAGTCCGGCATCAGCGAGCTGGCTTCGAAGCGCATCGGCGTCTTCGCAAGTGAACAGATGCTGGGTAAGCTTATCTTCATCCAGGCTGTCGAAGAAAAGGCTGTCTTCCACGATAGCCGCCAGTTCCTGTTCAATCATTTCCCGGGCGTGTCGCCCGGCCACCTTGCGCCCAAAAGCCGGCAAGCCCACCGTGAAGCGGGCTTCTACAAAACGGTCGTCTATCAAAACAGCGGTACGCTCTAAAATTTCCTGTCCCGGGTGGTCGATGGAAATCGTACCACTTTTACCTGAACCGCGATTGCCTTTCACGTATTTTTGGGCAGCGCGGTGAAAAGCCCTGGCCATAAAATCACGCAGCGCCACTTCACGGCTTTTTTGCTCAAAGGTCCAGGCCGGAAAAGTATTTTCTACCCGTACCCTGAACCTGCTGGGGGCGGCAAAAGGGTCGCCCTGAACATGATCGACAAAAAGTTCATACTCATCGCCCTGGTAGGCGCCTTCAATGTCTTTGTAAGCTTTGTATCCTTTATGGTCTATCCGGTTTAACGTCTGAAAAAGATCTTCAAAAGTTTGCATAGTTCTGCAAATTAAAAGATTATATAAAAAACCACCAAAATCAGTACAATTAACTGAATTTGATGGCCCCTGGGTTCAATTATTTCCCCTTTACCAGTCCGTCATTAATGAGCTGTTCGGCATGGTCAGTGATCGTTTCTTTAGGATCCCTGAAATTGATTCCCAGGTTCTCTTTAGCTTTGGTGTTGTCTAAGTAAACCGGTATCCCTACATTGTTATTAATAAATTTCCATGAAAATCCCATGAACGGTCCGAACAGGTAGAGCATGAATTTCGGGAGCTTCTTTTTGGGAAAAGCGTATTTTCCATCGTACTTTTCGATAAGCGGCTGGGCCATCTCCAGCGCCGAAAGGGTATCGGCCACCATGATATGACGGCCGGTGGCATCCAGTTCCATGGCTGCTTTAATGTGTGCCATGGCTACATCGCGTACATCAACCACACCAAAATAAAAATCAGGTACCCCCTGCTTGAAACGCCCATCCAGCAGTGAAAGAATAAAGTTGATACTTGTAGAATCGGTTCGTTGCGTTAACGAAGGACCTAACACAAATCCGGGGTTAATAACCGCCAGTTCCCAGCGATTTTGTTCTTCGTAAATACGCCATGCTTCTTTTTCAGCAGCCGTTTTGGAGTAGTTGTAGGCCTGATGCTTTTCGTTGCTGGTGGTATTCCAATGGCTTTCATTGAATTTTTTTCCGGAAACACCCTCAATTTCTTTATTATCGCCATATATGGCAGCTACTGAAGACGTCACGACTACCTTTTTTACCTTTTCCTCGCTGGAAGCGGCTTCCAGCACATTTCGCGTACCTCTCACGGCAGGCTCTACCAGTTGCTTTTTAGCATCTTTGATCCCTGAAATAAAGAAGGGAGAAGCGGTGTGTATAACAACATCACAACCTTTCACCGCTTTATCAAACGAACCTTCTTCCAGCAAGTCGGCTTCAAAGAATTTCAGTGTGCCATTAGCTCCGGCAGCTATATTGGTAAGATGTTGCGCTTTACTCTTTTTACTTAGGTCTCTTACGGTGGTGTTGACTTCATGGCCTTCTTCCAGAAGATAATTGATGATCCAGGAAGCAATATAACCTGTTCCGCCTGTAACTAAAATTTTCATGGTTATTGTCGTTTTTCGTTTTTACTGTCAAAAGAACATTCTGTTTGGCCAGTAGTTCAAACAAGTTCAGGTTAATAGCCACCATCCCAATTAAAAATATGTTAAAAATATCCAAAAACGTTTTGATTGAACTTAAAAGGACGATAGGAGTTAGAAAACTACCATGATTAAAATACTGTTGAAAATATTGGTTGTATGTGCGTTAGTACTTCCCGAAAGAAGTTTTTCGCAGCATTTTATACTATCAGAATTTTTTGTTTACCAAAAAGAGGATGTAGTGAAATTGCAATGGACTATTAAGGAAGGACAGACCTGCAATGATATAGATATTGAACGTGCCGGCCGATCATTAAATTATCGTAAAGTCGGAGTAATCAGTGGGGTTTGTGGTTCGCCCGATCAGAGTGTAACGTATACATTTACAGACAGCATTCCACTGAAAAACCAGGTCAATTATTATCGTCTCGAATTGGGTTCGCAAGGCCATTCAGCGGTTGCCACAGTTGAAACAAGGTTTTATCGCGGTAATAACTACATTTTACAAAGTAATCCCGGTTACGATCATGTGACTCTGCTTTTTAATAACGAAGATTCAAAGAGATATATATTTCGTATTTTTGATTCCCGGGGAAATTTTATTAGAGAATATATTACGACTCAAAATAAGCTGAACTTACCGGTAAATCAAATGGCGGCTGGCGTTTATATTTTCCAGGCGGTTACTGAAACAGGAACCGCTTTCACCGGGAAGTTTAGCGCTTTATGAGTAAGGATTTATGAAAAAAATAGGCTTGTTATCGGATACACACGGATTCATACATCCGGGAATAGCGGATTTTTTTAAGAATGTGGAAGAAATATGGCACGCGGGTGATTTTGGCGATCCGTCCGTGATAGAACAGTTGGAGAATATAGCACCTTTAAGAGGAGTATATGGCAACATCGACGGCCAATCGATACGAAGCAGATTTCCCGAAGACAATGTGTTTACTCTTGAAGGCACTACTATTTATATCAGGCACATAGGAGGATACCCGGGGAAATATCAGCCCAAAGCTTTGAAAACGATTGTTAACGAAAAACCTGATCTATTTATTTCAGGACATTCACACATCCTTAAAGTGATGAATGATAAACAAAGAAAAATACTCCATATGAACCCCGGTGCGGCAGGAAAATCAGGTTTTCATAAAAAAATAACCGCCCTCCGTTTTGCAATCACAGAAGGGCGGTTTGAAAATCTTGAAGTATTTGAAGCTCCCCGCAAAGGCCTCTGATTAGCGGAGGCGGTCAATGGAGCGGACCATTTTTTCATCTTTTTTGATAAAGCGCAGCGCCAGCACCAGGAAAACTAAGGAGATAAGCGGTAGGTATATGCCGATATATTCGTAGTTAGCCATAGTATCTGTCTGCTTTTCAATGCGATCTACGTAAAAAAATAGAATCCCCACAATTAAAATAATATTAAGAAATATCCCGGTTTGAGTTAGCTTCATTTGAACGGGTCGGTTTTTGTAGAGAAAAATAGTGACTATTGATATAAGAGCTATTGCCGCCGCTACAATGATCAATGGCAAATTAAACCAAAATGAAAAAGGATCAGGCCCTGCCTCGTTAGAGACCTTAAAGATATCGAAAATAAAATAGCTGGTTGCCGACCCAGTGGTGGCTGCATTGGCAAAATTAGCTATAGGGAAAAAGGCCATTAATATAATGGCTGCTGCTGATAGAAAAAGAAAAATGGTCTGAATTCGCTGTATCATTTTATAGTTGATTTAGTTCCGGGAGGCAAATATAAAACACTTTGCGGTTTTTTGTTTAAAAGATACCCGAGAGAGTTTCACTGATATTCTGTCTCTTGAAAAATCAAGCATCCCAATACGGAACACATAAAAAAAAAGCCAGTGATTCTCACTGCATATTTTCCCGCTGCAATCCTCCGAAAGCGACGAATTTTCTTTGTTTTTCATCAATTAATTTTAGGTCTATTG
>CAYFQK010000236.1:0-4961 GCA_964345255.1 uncultured Bacteroidales bacterium
ACCTTCTTCCTTCTTCAGGTGACGGGCCGGAGCAAATCCTTCCACACCGTAAGGTAATGTAACAACAGCACCCTTATCATTTTTACTGATAATGGTTCCTTTATGGATAGACCCTATAGTGAATACGGTTTCAAATACATCCCACGGATTCTCTTCGAGCTGCTTGTGCCCGAGGCTCAGGCGACGATTTTCCTTATCTACGTCAAGCACGATAACGTCGATATTCTCCCCTATCTGGGTAAACTCGGCGGGGTGTTTGATTTTCTTCGACCATGAGAGGTCAGAGATGTGAATAAGCCCATCAACGCCTTCTTCCAGCTCTACAAAAATACCGAAGCTGGTGAAGTTTCTTACTATGGCCGTATGCTTGGAGTTAACCGGATACTTTTCTTCGATGTTTTCCCATGGATCGGGAATGAGTTGTTTCATGCCCAGTGACATCTTACGCTCTTCCCTGTCGAGGGTAAGAATTACGGCTTCCACTTCGTCTCCTACTTTAAGGAAATCGTGAGCCGTGCGCAAGTGCTGTGACCATGACATCTCCGAGACGTGTATCAGGCCTTCAACGCCGGGCTGGATTTCGACGAATGCGCCGTAATCAGCCAATACCACAACTTTTCCTTTGACTTTGTCGCCCACTTTAAGGTTCTGATCCAGTGAATCCCAGGGATGCGGGGTAAGCTGCTTCAGACCTAATGCAATACGTTTCTTGTTATCGTCGAAATCAAGGATAACGACCTTAATCTTCTGGTCTAGCTCAACCACCTCTTCCGGATGATTAATGCGACCCCATGAAAGGTCGGTGATGTGGATAAGTCCGTCTACCCCTCCAAGGTCGACAAATACGCCGTAGGAAGTAATATTTTTAACAGTACCTTCAAGCACCTGTCCTTTTTCAAGCTTGGAAATAATTTCGGCACGCTGCTGTTCGAGTTCGTCCTCGATAAGTGCTTTGTGTGAAACCACCACGTTTTTGTATTCGTGATTGATTTTAACCACCTTGAATTCCATCGTTTTGCCTACATACTGGTCGTAGTCACGGATGGGCTTCACGTCAATCTGGGAGCCGGGAAGGAAGGATTCAATACCGAACACATCGACAATGAGACCCCCTTTAGTTCGCGACTTAACGGTGCCTTTGATAATTTCATCGTTATCATAAGCTTCGTTGATACGTTCCCATGCGCGCAGAGTTCGTGCTTTTTTATGGGATAGTACCAGCTGGCCATTGTAGTCTTCCTGGTTTTCTACATAAACTTCTATCGTATCACCCACTTTAATATCGGGATTGTATCGAAGTTCATTTAGCGGAACAACGCCATCGGATTTGTAACCAATGTTAACCACAACTTCTTTGTTGTTTTTCGCAACTACAGCCCCTTCAATCACTTCATGCTCAGCTATCTCGCTCATGGTCTTTTCATACTGAGCTTCCAGCTCCTCACGCTGATTCTTGTTGTAATCGTCTTCTTTCTGGTCGATGGAGTCCCAGTCAAAATCCTGGATAGGAGATTCGTTGCCTTTTTCGGCTCGCTCATCCACTTGTTTTTTTACTTCTTCTGCCGAAGGTTCTTCGGTGTAATCAGTAGAAGTCTTTTGTTGTTCTTCAGCGCCCTGATTTTGCAAATCTTCGGCATTCTGATTATTTTGCTCTTCTGCCATTAAATTGAATTTAATAACTGTGGTAACAGGATCGATGATGCTCCTACTACCGGTTCTACATTTTTATTCATGACTAACAATCTGATCACCGGCAAGTTATTAGTCTGGTTTTATGAGCTTGCAAAAATACAACTATTTTCGTGAAAAACAATAACTTTTGTCATGGGTGTCGTAATGTCCCCAGCCCGCGAATTCGGCAACTTTGTGCAATTCGCGGGGAACAAATCCATTAAAATGATCGGTAATCCAGAAGCCATCGCCTGATAGCACTTGCAGGTAAGAATGAAGGAAATTATTAGGGCAGGTATCACGGCTGTCAGGCCGGCATCCGTCTGTTACAGTGCAAATGTAACGAAACAAAAGCTCTTTCTCCAGGAAAAACCGGAGCATGTCGCGGTTAGATCTTCTTACAAATAAGACAGGAATTTGTGGGCTATCTCCCTCCGGAGAACTGTTCCTAATAAGCAGCAAATAAACGGGAGCACCCTGGAAGGCAGAAGCGGATATCCTTCCTTCAGAATATAGTTCCTTACTATTATTATCCTTGTTCCAGTGAAGCGGAATCAGGCGGGTTAGATAGAAACTCCCTCTGCCGGCAGGTAATGGCTCAGGATACCCTTTATCAGTATTTGCTTTAAGGATTTCAGGGGTATTAAAAACCACTCCAAAATCTGAATAGATAAAAAGATCAACTTGCGGAAATCCAGCTGAGTGGTTATTTCCTCCAAACAAATACAGGGGCATAACATCCATGCCAGAGGAAAGATACCAAAAAAAATTTTGGAATTCGCCGGCAGAAGATGCAAAGAAACTTTTCTTCCATGATTCCCATGCGGAATGATCCTCTCTAAAGTGGGGAATTAATTCCTCAAAAAAACCGCTTTTCGTTTTCATTTATACTTATAGATGTTAAATCCCCGACGTCATAACACTGTTAAAAACAAAAGACAGCTGGCATGGGATGCCAGCTGTCTACTGTTTATTTCATGCTAACAGCGCATTATCGCCGTTTCTTCTGCTGCTTCTGCTTCTCTTTAGCCATTTGCTCCATGCGGGACTGCCATTTCGATTTTTTGGCCGGCTTTTTCTTGTTCATGGCTATTTGTCTGTGAATCTTATCCTCGTCAATATTTCGCTTAATCAGGAACATCTGTCCGAATGTAATCAAGTTAGCCAAAAGATAGTAGTAACTCAGTGCCGATGCGTAATTATTTAAAAAGACTAAAAGCATCACCGGCATGATGTAGATCATCGCTTTCATTCCGGGCATTTGCTGCTGACTGCTTCCCATCATCTGGTTATTGAGCCGTGTGTATAAAACAGTTGAAACCGTCATCAGCAAGGTAAACAAGCTCACGTGATCACCATAAAAGGGGATCTCAAAAGGAAGATTTAAAATGGAGTCGTAAGTCGATAAATCGGAAGCCCACAAAAACGATTGCTGGCGCAGCTCAATGGATGCCGGGAAAAACCGGAACATAGCGATAAGGATCGGTAACTGCAAAAGCATCGGCACACACCCTGCTGCCGGATTTACCCCGGCTTTTTTATACAGGTTCATGGTGGCCTGCTGCTTTTTCATCGCATCATCTTTGTTAGGGTACTTCTTGCTAATCTCGTCAATCTCGGGTTTCAACACCCTCATCTTTGCCTGCGATTTGTAGGTCTTGTAGGCAATCGGGAAAAGCACCGTCTTTAACAAGATGGTTAGAATAAGAATGATAATTCCGTAGTTGAAGTGGAAGCTCTCAAGATAGTTGAAGACCGGAATCACCACAAAGCGATTAATCCAGTTGAGAATACCCCAGCCCAGCGGAATTAACTCGGTAAGCTCCATATCGTGACTTTTCAAAATATTGAACTTGTTAGGGCCAAAGTAAAATTTCAGCGGGTATTCTGTTTTTTCGGATGGCATATAAGGCATGCTCATCTGGGCAGTCATGGTTTTGAGGTAGTGCTCTTCCAGCTCTTCCTGTGTTCCTGTCTCCTTTTTATTCTCTACCTTGAGGTTTGCGTTGGCAAAGGAATTCCCGGCAATGAGCACTGAGGAAAAGAAACGCTGTTTGTATGCGACCCATTTGAGCGGCGTCTTTATGTTTTCTTCATCAGCTTCATTACGCTCAGAAAGATTATCGACTTCATCTTTGTGAAATTTGTAATAAATCGATGAGCCTGTTCCGATATTCCTTCCCAGTTCCTTGTCTTGCCTGCGAAGGTCGGCTTGCCAGTCAAGGTCTATGTAACTGGCCGTCCTGGAGACATAATCCTCCATCCCAACAAATTTCACATCAAAGTCCATCATATACGAATCGCCCTTCAGCGTGTAGAGATATTCGATATAATGGTCTTTTTTTATTTCTGAGTCTTTGGTGCGTGCAGGATAGAGCCGCATGGCGAATTGTATCTCTTCATTGCCCTGAATCTTCATTTCCTCCATTTCATCAAACCGGGAGTCGACCCATTTTGGGGTGAAATAGAGGTTGTTGGTTTTTATGGCTCTTTTGTTAGAAAAGAAAGTAAATCCAAAATTAGAATTTTCCTCATTAAAAAGAATCACGGGCAGGGAATCATAAGACTGATAGTTCTTAAGGCGAACTTTAGATATGCGCCCTCCCTGCGAGCTGATTTGAAGCTTCATTACCTCATTTTCTATGATGTAATGCTTATTTTCTCCTTTCGCTACGGCAGCAAAACTACCCAGCCGGTTTTTCAACTCCTCTTCATCGAGTTGCTTTTGCTCTTCTTCTTTCGGCTGCGTGGCAGGCTCCGTATCTGTTTGGCTTTGCTCAGCCTGCCGCTGCTGTTGTTGCTGTTGCTTTTGCTGAGCTACCCGCTCCAGTGAGTCTCTGATCTGTTGCTGTCTTTTTAGCTCCTCTTGCGAAGGGGAAATCCACATAGAGTATCCGATGAGGATTCCAAAGATGATAAGTAGTCCTAGTATTGTATTCCTATCCATTCTGCCCTGTTTATTATTCGCGTAAAATCGGGTGCAAAGATAAATAAAGTGGAACACAATCAAAGATGTAGCCGCCGCTTAATCTTCAAAAGAATTTTATTCTTTATTGAAAGGCGACTATCTGTTGAATCCCCACTTTTTATTGCGTTATCTTTTATTCTCCATAGCCGCTTTAACAAAATTCACGAACAATGGATGCGGTCTATCCACTGTGCTCCTGTATTCCGGATGAAACTGAACCCCTACAAACCATGGATGATTTTCCAGCTCTATGATTTCTACCAAATCCTGGTCGGGGTACACCCCTGCCATTCTCATCCCATGGGCGGCAAATTCCTTACGG
>CAYFQK010000237.1:0-4944 GCA_964345255.1 uncultured Bacteroidales bacterium
TCGCTCTGAAGACGGAGGAGAAAGCTGGACAGAATTGAAAAATGGTCTTCCGAAAGGACCAAAAGGCAAGATTGGCCTTGCAATTTCTCCGCAAAAACCCGACGTGCTTTATGCGGTTATTGAGCTGAACAGGCGCGAAGGAGCATTTTACAAATCTGTTAACCGGGGGGAAACCTGGACGAAGCAGTCAAATACGGTCTCCGGAGGAACCGGGCCCCATTACTACCAGGAACTTTATGCGAGCCCGCATAAGTTCGACAGACTTTACCTGATGGATGTCCGCACCCAGATTTCCGAAGATGGTGGCAAAACCTTCAGGCGTATGAAAGGAGAACATAAACATGTTGATAATCATGCGATAGCATTTCGCAGGAACGATCCCGATTATCTTTTGTTAGGAACCGATGGAGGCCTTTATGAAAGCTATGATTTAGCTGAGAATTGGCGTTACATAGATAACCTGCCTGTTACACAGTTTTATAAGATTGCCCTTGATGATTCAAAGCCCTTTTATCAAGTTTACGGAGGTACACAGGATAACTCCACGGAAGCCGGTCCTTCAAGAACAGAAAAGAATATAGGCATTACAAATGCGGATTGGGAAGTGGTACTTTTTGCTGATGGCCACCAGCCGGCAACTGAGCCCGGAAATCCGGATATAGCCTATGCGCAATGGCAGCAGGGCAACCTGATGAGACTGGACCGCAAAACCGGCGAGAAGACATTTATTCAGCCTCAGCCCGAAGAAGGAGAGAGTTACGAACGTTTCAACTGGGATTGTCCATTGATTGTCAGTCCGCATTCACCCACGCGTATATATCATGCTTCCCACAGGCTCTGGCGTTCCGATGACAGGGGAGATTCCTGGGAAACGGTATCGGGAGACCTGACCAATTATGAGGAACGACTCGACATGCCCATCATGGGAAGAAAAAGAAGCTGGGATTCGCCGTGGGACATAAGCGCCATGTCTACTTACAATACGATTACTACCATTGCGGAGTCGCCTAAAAAGGAGGGATTGCTATACGTCGGAACAGATGATGGCCTTTTGCAGGTATCGGAAGATGGAGGAGAAAACTGGCGGGAAATTGCGGTAAGTGAGCTTCCTGGAGTGGAAGGATCTGCTTATGTGAATGATATAAAACCCGACCGCCATGATGTAAATACCGTGTATGTAGCCCTCGATCGGCATAAATTCGGAGATTATACTCCCTATCTTTTTAAAAGTACTGACAAAGGTGAAACCTGGAAATCAATCACGGCCAACCTGAAAACACCGCAGATTGTATGGCAGCTGTTACAGGACCATGTTGATCCTAATCTTTTATTCATCGGTACGGAATTCGGAATTTATTTCAGTATTGATGGAGGAAATAAATGGATAGAAATGGCCGGTGATGCGACTATTTCTTTCCGGGATTTGGAGATTCAGCGGCATGAGAATGATTTGGTTGGCGCCAGTTTTGGAAGAGGAATTTTTATTTTGGATGACTATACCCCATTGCGGAATCTGTCAAAGGAAAAACTCGAAAAAGAAGCCTTGCTGTTTGCTCCACGGGATGCATGGTGGTATCTTCCCCGCACGCCTCTTGGTGGAAGTGCCAAAGGTTCACAGGGAGCAAGTTACTTCACAGCACCTAATCCACCCTTTGGAGCGGTGTTTACCTATTATCTGAAAGAAGATCTGAAAAGCCTGAAAGAAATCCGGCAGGAAAAAGAAAAGAAGTTAAAAGAAGAGAAGAAAGACATTGATTTTCCGGGCTGGGAAGCGCTGGATAAAGAAATGATGCAGGAAGAACCTGCTGTTTACCTAACTGTTCTGGATGATTCCGGTGAGGTTGTGAAAAGGATTGAAGGGGCAAGGAAGAGTGGAATGCATAGAATAAACTGGGATTTGTCCTTTACATCTCCTCAACCGATAGGAATGGAAGAGGAAAGCAGGTATGAAAGAAGGGGGCAGGGATCGTTTATGTCAGCTCCCGGAAGCTATCGCGCATTTTTGAGTAAAAAGGTAAATGGGGATATCACTGTTTTATCCGATACGATAGATTTTGAGGTAAAACAGCTTCATAAGGGAACACTTGAAGGAGCTACACCTGAACAGGTGGCTGCTTTCTGGAAAGAAGTCGCCGGTTTCAGGGCGGATGTTTCGGCATTGGGAATGAATCTGAATGACATTTTGAAAGAAGCTCAGGCCATGGAAAAGGCTCTTTCCCGGACAAATGAAACAGATAAGGAACTTAGTCGAGGCATTAGTGAATTGCTTACCGATATTAAACAGCTAAGGAAAAGTATTTATGGCAGCCCGGCAAAAGATGAGGTAGGAGAAAAAGAGACAACGACCGTCATGGACCGCATGAGAGCGGTGATAAGTGGAGTTTCTCAATCTACTTACGGCCCGACACCCACTCATAAAAAAACCTTCGCTTTGGCGAAAGAAGAATACGACAAGCTGGTAGGATCGCTAAAAGGATTAACCGAAGAGACCATGCCTGTACTGGAAGAAAAACTTAAAGCTATTGGGGTGCCCTATATTGAGGGGCAGGAATGGCCTGAGAAGTAAAGAAGAAAAAGGGAAGCCTGAGTGGAGGCTTCCTTTCTTTAAATTAGTTAATTATTGATATCAAGGATAAAAAATACTGCTATTCTTTTCTATTTGGGTTTAAATAATTTTTTATCAATTATTTATGAGTTTCTTCCGGCAAATGGCTATTACTTTGGCTTGGGTGCCTGTACCAATCCTGATTTTCACTGCCGCCTGATTCGGCCCAACCGCGAAACTGTGGGTATGCTACCGTCATATCCGTTCCTTCGTTAGGGATATAAAACTCTTCAGCGATAATTTCTATTCCCCAAGGTAAATTGTTATGGGTCCTGTAGAAATTTTCATTCGTTGAAAAGCTTGTGCCGGGTTCCCAGTCCCATGAATTAAGCGACGCATCATTGTCCGTTTTAAACAATGACATATCAGCCACACTGGTGGGAGGAAGGCCAATCATATGGATTTCATGATCACGATCGCGATAGATGTAAACCTGCATTCCCAATATATCTTCTGCCTGGGTATTACCCCTGGAAAACTCAAAATCAACCTCGTCGTTTAACCTATTGATGATATCTCCATCGAATAACTTCACTGCATTACGTACCTCCGGATCGGGTATTACATTTTCAGCATCAGAAAATGCAATGCTGTTTTCAGGGAGGTAGGTGAACTGCGTGGCTTCTTCATTTGATTGGAAAAATTCTATTCCTGCACCACGAGGCACCCCTCCGCCAATCCAGTAAACCTTGCTTTTTAACCGTCCGCCTACCAGGTTATTCTGCGCGTTTTTGTATAAATGAAGTTTTGTACGAAGAATAACATCATTGAAATCATAATCGCCAAGTCCGGGCCATAAATCTTCAAACAATTGGAAATAGAAATCATCACCGGCCGGGTAAACCGTAAGGTAGGCTTTTTCTTCATTTTCAGGCCAGTAGTCCGAATCGTCCGGTACACCATCACTATCACTATCAATTACTTCCGCGGTGTTTTCTCTTGTTGCTCCTTCCATTGGGGTTCCGTCATAATTACCTGGTGACGCAACGTTTTTTATGGTATTTCCCGCGCCTTCATCGAATGTATAAAACCCTGCAAGCCCTTCTTCCTGACCGGTTGGGTTGTTTGTGTAATATTCCTGTACTTCCTCTTCAGTAAGTGCTTTATTCCAGATACATATATCATCAATTAACCCATGGTAGTAATTATTGGGGGTGTTATCACCCCAGCGTCCGAAGTTAAGAATAACAGCCCCCGGGTCGAAATCAAGGTCACTGCTACTCATTCCTTCATAAATTCCATTGAGATATAATTTTCTTTTGCCGTCGGCTGTAAACACTCCAACGATTTGGTGCCAGGTATCGTTACTAACATTTTGGTTGGTACTTTTCCGGTATGTTTTGCTGCCGACTCTTGATTTTACCTGGGCCTTGAAAAAATCCCGGAATTGCCTTAAATGAATACCAAAATACACACTGGCCCAGTTCGGGTCCGATAAGCTGACCAAAACCATGTCATCATCTTCAGGGCCGGCGCCCGGTGTTTTGAACCATGCGCTGAATGTGAAAGGGTATTGCGTGACGATCCCCCCATTTTCTCCGTTATTAATAGCCACATAATCGCTTTCCCCGTCAAGGCTTATAGCATAGTCTGCCGCATTAGCTTTTCTTTTTTTCGTGCTGCCAAGGTTGAAGTTGGTTTGAGTGATATCCGTAGTTACGTACTTACTCAGGCGGCTCACAGGATCATAGAGCCTGAAAGTGTCAAGAGGATACTGTGTTTGAATGTGAAACTTAACCCTGCTGTTTTCGATGCTTTGTGCATCAATTAAATTCCCCTGAAGACCATAAAGACTGATGGTTTTGCTATTCTCATTTCCCAAAATATCAACTTTAAGCGGATACGTATTGAATGTTGACCAATCAAAGTCAGAAGGAACGTTCATATTATCCATAGTAAAAGGCTGCGTGGTATCATCCTCTTTTTGGCATGAGAATACTATGAATACAAATAAGACAATGGTGAAGAGAGCTGATATATTTTTCATAATTCAATGATTTAAAAATAAGTTTCTGAAAAGTCTATAAAGTTATATCCATTAATGTCATAGAGCAAATTTTATTCAAAAATAAGCATTTTATAGCGATTCAAAATTTGGGAAGCATGGTAAACAGCAACGGGAAAGCCACGCCATGATAAACAATGGCAAGGGTCAAAATATTGATGTTCGTTGCACCAAATTTCCAGTTGGTACGGTCAAGCGATAAACGATAGGGTGGTTCATGCGGAAGTAAAGCAAAAACCAACTTGGCAATCAGATTGGTATCCAATAAATAATCAGCCATGAAGAGGGATAGGAGCGGCGTGGGCGGGTGGGTGCGAGGCGGGGAGGAGGGACG
>CAYFQK010000238.1:0-4913 GCA_964345255.1 uncultured Bacteroidales bacterium
GAGGGCTTGTAGGTTTGTGGGTTTTGCAGCAAGTGCTTAAGTGTGTAAGTGTTTAGGTTTAAGTAAATTTTTAAATTCATGGTTAATTTGTTGATTTGTGATTGGTTGATTAGTTTGATAAAGAAGAAAGCATAGCAAATCCCATTTTCGAAAGGGCATGCACACGCGTTGTTATGGAAAATTGAAGAGTATCTATATCAATATCAAGCGTAAAAGCTTGGTAAACAATAAAATAAATAGATTTTATGAAAATTTCGGTTTGCATCGAAAAATTTGTCTAAAAATTTCGGTTTGCATCGAAAAATTTATATTTTTATAAAAAATTCTGTAGAATGATTCAGAGGAAGCTTTTAGAACTGATAAAACCAAGAATGAAGGATTCAAAGGTGATCATTATATTAGGGCCGCGGCAATCGGGTAAGACAACCTTACTTCAGCAAAAAGTTCATGAAATGAACAAAAATGTGTTATGGTGGAATGGAGATGAGTCTGATGTAAGGCAGTTTTTAGCCAATCCAACATCAACAGCTTTGAAATCATTAATCGGCAATCATAATTTTTTGGTAATCGATGAAGGTCAGCGAATTGAAAACATTGGTCTTTGTATTAAATTGATTCACGATAATATTAAGGGAGTGAAAGTCATTGCCAGTGGTTCCTCAGCTTTTGAGTTGGCCAATAAAATCAACGAACCTTTAACAGGAAGAAAGTGGGAGTTCTTTCTTTACCCTATTTCTTATTCGGAAATGTCTGACCATCATGGTGAAAGGAACGAGCGGCGATTGCTTGAACAACGGATGATTTACGGTTATTACCCGGAAGTAGTTACAAATCCCGGAAATGAAAGAATGATTTTAAAACAGATTTCCGATAGTTACCTTTACAAAGACTTACTTACGTGGGAAAACATTAAAAAGCCGGATCGTCTGGAATTACTGGTGCAGGCTTTGGCATTCCAGGTAGGAAGCCAGGTTTCCTATCATGAACTTTCCCAAACTACAGGGCTCGACAAAGAAACTGTTGAAAGATATATGCTTCTGCTGGAAAAAGCTTTTATTATTTTTCGTTTACCCTCTTTCAGCAGAAAC
Source organism: uncultured Bacteroidales bacterium (assembly GCA_964345255.1). Lineage (GTDB taxonomy): Bacteria > Bacteroidota > Bacteroidia > Bacteroidales > JAIPAH01 > JAIPAH01. The sequence goes on from CAYFQK010000238.1 coordinate 1,089, forward strand.
CTGAGAAATGAGCTAAAAAAAAGCCGAAAGATATATTTTTTTGACAATGGACTAAGAAATGCCATTGTTCGGAATTTCAACCCTTTAGGGATTAGAAATGATGTAGGTCAGTTATGGGAGAATTTTATTATAAGCGAAAGGATGAAGCATATACAAAATAAAGTAATTCTGGCAAATCAGTTTTTTTGGCGAACACATTATCAACAGGAAATAGACTATATCGAGGAGAGGGAAGGTAAACTATATGCCTATGAAATTAAATGGAAGACTCAGAAGAAATACAGAACTCCGGCCGCTTTCCGTAAAGCTTATCCTAACAGCGTTAGCCATATTATAACCCCTGAAAATTTTGAAGAGTTTATAGGAAGTGACCAAATATCATGAGTTAATAAATTACCGCTCAACTATTTAATCAAATAACATATCTAAAAAATCGAGCGATGAAAAAACAAAATAACACACAGCAAGAAGCTACCCGCTGCGGCTGGGTTACCGATGACCCCATTTACATCGAATACCACGACAGCGAATGGGGGGTGCCGGAATACAGCGACGATAGGTTGTTTGAGTTCCTGGTGCTCGAAACGTTCCAGGCCGGGCTCAGCTGGCTGACGATTCTCAAGAAAAGGGAGAACTTCCGCCGGGCTTTCGATCAATTCGACTATTCGAAAATCGCCGGTTATTCCGATACGAAAGTGGAAGAGCTGCTGACTGACAAAAACATCATCCGCAACCGGCGTAAAATCCGGGCCACCATTGCCAACGCCAAAGCGTTTATTGAGGTGCGGAAGGAATTCGGGTCATTCAGCACCTACATCTGGGGATTTGTCAACCACCAACCCATCCAAAATGCCTGGAAATCGCAGAAGGAAGTGCCGGCCAACATACCGTTGTCCGACAAAATAAGCAAAGACCTGAAAAAACGGGGTTTCCAATTTGTAGGAACCACTGTGATCTACGCCCACATGCAGGCCACCGGCATGGTCAACGACCACATTGTCGATTGCTTTAAGTATGAGGAGGTGAAAAGGTTGGGAGAACAACAAGTTTAAACCACCAATTTGGTTTTGAATATTTTTACTTTTGAAAAACTCTGAATAAATCACACGATTCACCAAACACAAACGTTATCCATAAAATCAAAAATCAGGCAACCCGTTATGAAAAAGATATACATTGTGATTTTGATCCTGTTACTCTCACTTCCGGGATTATCCCAGAACAACACCCGCTACCTCACCCTGCAGGATGCCATCGCCATTGCCAGGGAAAAGGCCCCGGATGCCCTGGCGGCCAAGCACCAGTTTCGAAGCAAGTACTGGCAATACCGCACCTTCCAGGCCACTTACCGCCCCAAGCTCAACCTCAATGCCACCCTTCCCGACCTGAACCGCTCTATCCAAAGCATCCAGCAGGATGACGGAAGTTTTATTTTCCGTTCATCGGAATCGGCTTCTTCATCAGTGAATATGAAGCTTTCGCAGAAAATCGGTTTTACCGGTGGGGAAATATTTATGCGCTCGGGCGTTGAACGGCTGGATATATTCCAGGACGACTCAACGGTGACCTCCTACCTGACTACGCCCATCAACATCGGCCTGACCCAACCCCTGTTTGATTTCGTCCCTTACAAGTGGGATAAAAAAATCGAGCCGCTCAAATACAAGGAAGCCAAGCAGAGCTATATCGAGTCGATGGAGCAGGTGGCCCTGAAGACCACCAACCTGTTTTTCGACGTGCTCATGGCCCAGATGCAGCACCAAATCAACAAAATCAACCGGGCCAACAACGATACGCTCTACAAAATCGCCCGGGGCCGCTACAACATCGGGACGATTGCCGAAAACGAATTGCTGCAGCTGGAGCTAAGCCTGCTGAAATCCCAATCCGCCGTGGAAGAATCGGAGCTAACCTTGGAAGACCGTCTCTTCCGCCTGAAGTCGTTCCTGAAACTCCCGGAGGATGAACCTTTGGAATTAGTACCGCCGGAAGATTTGCCCGTTTTTGATGCCAGGCCCGACAAGGCCATACGGCAAGCGCTCGATAATCAATCGCAGGCCCTGGCCTTTGAACGACGACTGATGCAGGCCAACCGGGAAGTCAACAAAGCCCGCATGCAAAACCGTTTCAGCATGGATGTGTACGCAGTGTACGGACTAACCCAAAGCGCGGTGGATTTTACGAATGCTTACCGCGACCCCTCCGAGCAGCAGCGGCTATCGGTAGGCATCAGCGTGCCGATTGTTGATTGGGGGCTGGCCAAAGGACAGATACGCATGGCTGAGTCGAACCGCGAGCTGGTCCGCAGCGAGGTAGACCAGGACCGCATCGATTTCCGCCAGGAAGTCTACCTCCAGGTCATGCAGTTCAACATGCAGGACAACCAGCTGCGCATAGCCGCCAAAAGCGATACGGTAGCCCGCAAGCGCTACAACGTTACCAAGCAACGCTACATGATCGGCAAAATCAGCATCACCGAACTCAACATCGCCCAGGAAGAAAAGGATAACGCCCAGCTCGGCTACATCCGTGCCCTTTCCGACTATTGGCAAAATTATTACCGGCTCCGCAAAGAAACCCTCTACAATTTCAGAGAAGACCAGAAAATCCAGGTCAACCCGGAAGAGTTGCTGGAGAATTAGGGGTTGCCGATTATGCGGATTAGGGCGCCCGCCCGAACGACTGACGCCATTCAGTCGGGCGGGGATTAGGCGGATGGATGAAAGACAGTTTAAAATCAGGATTTAATCTTCACTGCGGCGCAGCGCAATCTTTGTGGCTTAGGTTATTTGTCTAACCGAAGAATTATTTAATTTCTTTTCTGGTTAAATCCCGGGCTGAATGGTGTATTGTAAGTATGGTAATCTGGTTTTCGGATTTTATTTTGTAAATAATTCTGTAATTCCCTTCAACAAGTTCTTTGATGTTTGGATTATTGATTTCCGGTGTAATTTTACCAATATGAATGTGAGTTTTTAAAACCTGAGTTCTGGTTTTAATCCTTGCAATTTGAAGTTTAGCATACCGGGCAGAATCCAAAGCAATATATTCTGCTATACCCTTCAGGTCTTCTTTCGCTTGAAATGTCCATTTTATTTGAACCATTTACTGATTTCTTTATCAAGCTCTTGTTCAGAAATCTCTTCACCATTATCTGCTTGCTTATTGCCATGTTCAATTTTTTCAATAAGTATAAGCCTGTCAATAAGTTCATCGATGGTAAATTCCTCTGGAAAGGATTCTATTTGTGCTTTAAGTTTAGTCTTTGATATCATCTCATTTTTATTTAATATTGGTAGCTAATTTACAAAATGTTTTTAATATCAAATGCTCTGCTATTGAGATACATGAAAACAATTTGATAATCAGACGTCTATAAATCCTGTTGAAAGTTATTCAGGAGATATACCAATATATAAAGACAATGAAAAAGAATTTCTTAGAAAGTGTGATTATGTATTATTTGGCTGTTCTTGTTCCTGAAAAAATAACGTTCCTTTCGCATGAAGAATGAAAAGAAAAATTTAAACGCAGTAAGAATTATTCGCTGCGGCGCAGCCAAATCTTTGTAGCTCAAGACGCCATCAAAAATTACCAAAGGTGCGGAGCACCATAACCTTTGGAACCTTAACACAAGAGAATTTCCCGGTGCAATGCACCTCAGGAAGCCGCCATGAAACCATACCGGCTATAAATATTCAGGTGCGCCGCACCTTTTTAGTTACGGTTAGCTAATGGTTGTGAATAATTAAACCCCGAAAAAAGTTTACAGGAAAATAACCAATATCAAAATTAACTATTCTCAAACATAAACACTTACGCACC
>CAYFQK010000239.1:0-4818 GCA_964345255.1 uncultured Bacteroidales bacterium
AAACCGGAAAGTGCTGCTGGATCAGCGAAGCCGGATGACCGCTCAGCTGGTACTGGGGTGAAAACCTACAAACATAAATACCTAACCTGGACAAGCCAGAAAAAACAAAAATCAAATTTCAAAAAACAAATAAATCTCAAATTTTAATGACCAAAAATACAAATAGTCAAAATAGCTAACGCTTCTCTGGAAATGTTTTGAATTTGTTTTTTTTACTTTGGAATTTATTTGTAATTTGTTTTTTGTCATTTGTAATTTATGCCAAAAAAAGCAACAATTTAAAAATTAAGACACTAACAACGGGCTATTTCACCGTATCTCCCTTCATCAGTCCCTTTTCCTGGAGATTATTCAGCGATTGTTTCAGCTCCTGCAATGCTTGTGAAGCGGCTTCAAAATTCTGTTGTCCGGTATTTTCGATGTAGCGGTTAAATGCTTCGTTGGCCTGCTGAATCTGCTCTTTCAGGGTTATCGTCCCCGGTTGGGCCTCTTCTCTTGTTCCTTCCCCCACTTCAGGCTCCACATCTTCGAACAGCCCTTTTAAGGCTTTGTCAAAGGTTTCCGCATATGAAAGATTGTCTCCGTGCATAACTGCTACCAGCCTTAGCTCTGGGTAAGCAGCAGTCTCGGACTCGAGGTAAATGGGCTCCACATAGAGTATCGTCTCTTCCATGGGGATAGCCAGCACATTGCCTCTGATGACGTTTGAACCCCGCTGATCCCACAGGGTTAGCTGACCTGAAAGAAAGCTGTCCTGGTCAATTTTGGTTTCCACCTGTTGGGGGCCAAGCACCCGTTTGTCTTTAGGAAATTTGTAGGCCAGAAACTCGCCGTAGTTGTCCTTATCACACAGCCCGGCAATCCAGCCAATGGCTACCTGCCGGTTTTTTGGGGTAAAAGGCATCATCAGAATAAATTCCTGCTCTTCCGATTCCGGAGGTTTCCACATCACATAATAGGGTTCCACTTTTTGGGTGCCCCCGTAATATTTTTCTGTTGCCCGCACCCATAAGTCTTCCTGGTTGTAGAATACATTCGGATCGGTCATGTGGTATTTGGAGTAAATCAATCCCTGTGTCATCAGATAATCCGATGGATAACGAATGTGCGATTCCAGCCTCCCGGGCATCTCCTCTCTTGATTTAAACATGCCGGGAAAGATGTTACTCCATGTTTTTATGATCGGATCATTTTCTTCAAAGGTATAGAAATCCACCTCACCGCTGTAAGCATTTACTACTGCCTTTACCGAGTTTCTCACATAATTGTCTCCTATAAAACGCTCTCCTGTAGCCGAAGCTCTTACTTCATTCGGATTATAATAGCCTGTGGATTCCTGATTGAAAGGCTCGCTATAAGGGTAATTAGTGGAACTTGTGTAACAGTCAACCATCCAGTGCATCTCGCCATCAACTAAAACAATGTAGGGATCGTGATCCAGTTTCAGGAAGGGAGCCAGTTTTTTGACGCGCGCTTCAACCTGCCGGTGAAACATGATCCGGCTGTCGGATTTCGGATAACCGGAAAAGACGAACTTCGAGCCGTCAAATTTCCATCCGAAAAGGAAATGGCGCCAGAAATTCTTTAGTTGCACCCCGCCGTTTCCTTTGTAGCGTGTATATACATTTTCTTCTCCTCGTGGATAATCAAATTCCTGTTCAGTGGAATTGACCACTACATGAGTGCCTGTTAACATCCCATAATAAATCTGCGGCTTTTTCACCTCCAGTTCTTTGTGCATGCTAACCGGAGGGATGTCCTTAACAAGCAGATTTGGTAGCCCGTTGGGTGTAAAATCACTCACTTTGGTCATGGTAAGCCCATAGCCATGGGTATATTTGAATCGTTTATTCACGAAGGTCTGGCTTTGTTTCGGAAGGTTTTGGAGTTCCATTTCCCTGGCGGAAATCATAACCTGTTTCACCTGATTATCGATTATGTACCGGTCGATGTCAACTCCCTGAAATTCATAGTAAAGTCTGATTTCCTGGAACTGTTTGTATACGGCATCTAAAGCACGATAATCCCATAATCTGACGTTATCGAAAAGGGCTTTATTATTCTCATAAGTTTTTTTGGTAAAATCTCCTTTCACCGGATATTCTTTTTCCTTCATACCGGCAAGGCCAAAGCCGTGTCTGGTAAACTCAATATTGTTTGTTATATAAGGTCGTTCAAAGGATATCTCGTTAGGTTCTACTCTTAACCACTGAAAAAATCCGGGGAGGAGAGAAAGTAAGATAAACCAGGAGGCTAACACAATACCCCCGGTAAGTGCAAGCACGGAGGCTTCATTGGGTTCGGCTTTTTTAACGATTTTTTTGTACTGTTTCATAAGCCATTCCCGTGCCTGCCTGAATAGGATAATTACTGCAAAAAACACAGTGATAATAATGGAAATATTGTAGCCCGGGAGTTTGATGTTGACATCGGTCCAGCCGGCCCCACTCACAACACCTGTCTGGGAGAGAAGTAAATGAAAACGTGCGAGGTATTTACTGGCAGCAAGGGTTAAAAGAATCAGAAAAAAGATAAAGAAAACACTTCTGTGAATTCTTCCCGGATTTATCCCAATGCCCATACGCCGGCCGAAATCGACTTCATTATCCGCATTTACCGACACGTAAAGCGATGCGAGGTTAGTAAACAGGGCAATGAAAAGGGGAACCAACACCAAACTAATAAGACTGTCCCAAAAAGGAAGGTTAAATAGGTAAAAACTGGTAGGTTGATTGAATATGGGATCCTGAAGATTGGTTGGCGAACTATTGATAAATTTTAGAATAGTTTCCCATCCTGCCATCCCCCAAGCCAGACCGAAAAGGGCGGTGATGATGACGCTGGCCCATCTTAATTTTTTTCTGTCGCCGGGCACGGAAATAGTCAGAAAATAAGCGATTAATCCGGTGAGAATTAATCCGGCAATGCCAAATCCAATTCTGGCCAGTTCCATTTTCCAGAACCTATGAGAATATTCCAGGGAATCAAACCATAGCTGTTCCCCCCAAAAATCCATAAACCAGAAAAAAAATGTGGTAAAAACGCCTAATATTATTCCGCCGGTAATGCGACCTTTGCTTCCTTTGGAAATACCGCTGAAAAGTAACCATAATGCTACTGCTATCAGTACAAGAATAATTGCTGTATACATAGCTCGATTTTTCTTTTAAAGATAATGATTTTTTCAGAGCTATGGAATAACCGTAAGGAAAATCAAAACCCGGCAATTTTTATTTTATTTACCCACGGGGCTTCATCCTCTCAAATTCAGGTAGAAACTCTTTAAACCGGAGGCGACGCATGATTTTTTGCAGAAAATCATGATATGCCTCTGTAAAGCTAAAGCTTTCAGGATTATAATAATCTTCCTGCAGTGGTTGATTACCCACATTTCCCATGTCGATGGTTTTGGTGTTGAATTCTTCCACTTCCAGGTAAGGGACCACGTGACTCATCACGGGCATTTTTCCATAATCTTCACGGAGTAGTAAATCGACCACCCTGTCAGCCAATGACATGGTAAGCCTCCTGTCATATTTCCGGCAGGAACCTGAGCGGGCATAATATCCTGTAATCTGTGCCCTGGAATCTATTTCAAGATTCATGGAGATTTCATGAGCAATTTGACCACTAATTCCCCCAAAGCGCGGGTGACCATATTCATCCACGTCTGAACTGGCATAAACCACATCAACCTTCCCCTGCTTTTCATCATACCATCTGACGCCTTCTGAGACAGGGATGATGAGGCTTTTTGTAGTGGAATCATTGTACGCTTTTTTTACTTCTTCAAAAAAATGCTTTTTACGATCTTTTGTGATTTCAAACTCGGGAACCAAGGCAAGGTTTGAGCCGCCAAAAATTGCGCTTCCTGCAAGCCAGCCCGCATCGCGGCCCATCACTTCCAGCAAGAATATGCGGTTGTGTGATTCGGCTGTAGTTTTGAGCCGTCCTGTAAATTCGGCAATTCCTTTAGCCCCTGACGGAAATCCAGGACAAACTACCGATTCTATATCCTTTCCATTATAATTGTGGATTGTTTGCGTTCGAAGATCGTTATCGATGGTTTTTGGAAAACCAATCACCGGTATCCCTTCTGTTTCATATAATTTTTTGGCAGCTCCGTTTGTGTCGTCTCCGCCGATGGTGACCAAAACATCTATCTTGTATCGCTCCAGGTTACGTAATACTTGCGGGACCCTGTTTTCAGGATTTTTCTTTGATGGAAAAGGATTCGTCCGGCTGCTTCCCAGGGCCGTGCCCCCATACCAACCTTCATATGGAACATGGGTGATATCTACAATATTGCCTTCACCCAAAAGGCCTTTCCATCCGTTTAATACTCCGTAAACATTGAACCCCAGCATGGATGCACGGTTTCTGATTGATTCTATACTGGAGTTAACTGCTGGCGTATCTCCACCGCCTGATAGGATTGCCAGGGTTTTGCCTGAGAATACTTTTTTTTCTTTGATCATAAAAATTTCGCTTTAATGAGCATTGAAATGTTGATTTAGCCGTCTGATCGTCAAATTTATCAAAACAAGTTTAGAATTGAAACGACCCTGCTTATTTTCTTCAAAATTCATCGTAAACATTTTTTTCAAAGATGAATGAGCAGACATGATGGTGAGGGACTTTGGGGTAAAGCATAAGTTTGTTGAGTTTTCATTAGCTTCACCAAAACAGGCGATTGGAAAAATAAGGCCGGAAGCATCACTTCCGGCCTTAGATGTTAATAATTAGAGTCCGTCTATAAATTAAAAATTTTTGCAAATAAAGCACCAAATGATAAATTTCAAATTACAAATAAATTCC
>CAYFQK010000240.1:0-4795 GCA_964345255.1 uncultured Bacteroidales bacterium
CTGTATTTTGCAAAGCTTCACGTTCGGCATTGATATCTTTCTTCAATTCTTCGTGCCGGTTGAGCAAATCGCCAAAGCTATTGCGGGCTTGCTCATATTTGTTCAGGCTTTTCTTTCTTTCAGCAAACTCGTCTTTCTGTTTATTCAGCTTATCAAAGGCTTTCTGTTTCTCCTCCCGGTCCTGGAACCATTCCCGGGTCTTCTCCATTTCCCGGATTTGCTTTTCCTGCTGCTCCCGTTTTGATGTATGACTTTTAAGCTTTGCTTTTAATTCCGTTTCTTCTGTGGCTTTCGCCGAAATAATTTCTGACGTAACCTCATCATAATGGCTGAGCTTTCCTTCAAGATTATCGATTTTTTCCTTGTTCCGGGATTCCAGGGCTGCCGTTTGGGCATAGAACTCAAACTTATCCAGGTTAAACAGCTCTTTCATCATCACCGTCCTGTCTTTATCGGACAGTTGCAAAAACTCCTGGAATTTACCCTGGGGGATGATGATTGTGCGGCGAAAGTTCTGGTAGGTTAGTCCTGTGATGTTCTCTGCACTATTTTCCGGTATCGGAACCCACTCATCCCCTGATTTTAGATAACCCTGGCGCTGATATGTTTTTACCTGTTCAAATGTCTTTTTGTTGCGCCTGGCATGCACGGTAAACCGGTATGTTTTTTCTTCGTAGTTGAGGAAAACAAAATCGATCCACAGCTCATCCGATTTCAGGTTCATCATATTGTAGTTGCGGTTATCGCGGTTATTCAGCCGGTCGGTTTCCCCGTAAAGGGCAAACGTAATGGCTTCGAGGATCGTGGATTTACCGCTCCCTACGCTGCCGAAAATGCCAAACAACTGTCCGTTTAGCAAAGGATCAAAATTTATGGTTTGCTCTTGCTGATATGAATAGACACCTTTGAGGGTAAGAGATTTGGGGATCATGACTTTTCTTTTTCTGCTTTAATTTCCAAAAATAAATCCATTAACTCCTTGTTGGGCGCTTGCTTGTAGTAATGCTCAAAATACTGCTCAAAAAGCACCGTAGTATTCTGCTGGAGGTTAATTTGCTTATTCGATGCGTTTTTGATTTTGTTCTTCACTTCCGGAATGATCGTTATGATGCCTTCATGCGCTTCGTAAAGAGCTTTTCGCTCCGAACTTTTCAGGAAGTCATCCGCCACAATCGTAAGCTCTACCAATGCCTCGGGATGATTTTTCAACCAAGTTACGGCTTCGTCAATTTGTTCAAACCGCTTTCTAAGCAGTCTTTTTCCTTTTGTGAGTTTTACGGGCTCTACTTCTGCTTCCGCGCCGGGTTCAAGTGTAACCAGGTTCACGTATTTATCCTGATCGGCTTCAGAGAAGCTGTAGCTCAGAGGGCTGCCGCTGTACCAGATGTTTTTCTCTGCTTTATCCACATGATGCCGGCGATGCAGGTGACCGAGTGCCGTGTACTGAACCTGCCAGGGAACATTCGACGAATACACCGCCTGTGCCCCGCCCACATGCAGGACGGGCTTTTCGTCATCCGGCTCCTCCGGAACAGGCTGCCCCTCTTTCATCATAAAAAGATGAGTGGCTAATAAGTTTACGCCCTGATCATCGCAGTACTTATCAGCCAGTTGCTGCCATCGTTGCTGCAAAAGGTCGCGCATGGTGTCCTCACGTTTATCCTTCCCGAGATAGGATTTCAACCGGAATTCGTTGGCATAAGGGGTAAAAATCACCCGTAAGGGAATGCTGTGGTTTTTGAATGAAAACTCCACAAATCCCGGTTCGCTTTGCGCGATGCTGAAGTCTGCACCTGAGTTGGTAACCGGAATTTCCGTATCGGGATATCCTGCAAAGAAAATACCCAGCTCGCGCGCCAGCGGGTCGGGTGCGTTGATACGGTCGGGTGAGTCGTGGTTGCCGGCCAGCGCCAAAACCGGACGGCGGCCATAGCCCGATATTTCACGCAGTGTTTTGTAGAAAAGCTCTTCCGCTTCTATGGGCGGATTAAACGTATCAAACAGATCGCCGGCCAAAATCACCAAGTCAGGCTGCTCACGCTCCGCAACACCGGCAATTTCCTGCATCACAGTTCTTTGTTCTTCCATACGGCTGTAATGGTCAAGCCGCTTACCCAAATGCCAGTCGGCAGAATGAAGTATTTTCATAAAATCTGATTTTAGCGTTCAAAGATAAGGTTTGTAGGTTTTTAGGTTTGTAGGTTACTATGTTGATTATTGCCTGATAATTTTTTTGGTTTGAACCGATTCTCCATTATCCATTCTCAGGAAATAAACTCCTTTCCTGTATCCTTGCATCGGGATTTTTTTCGGTTCACCGTATTGGCTTACCGATTGATACAGCGCTCTGCCTTCCACATCAAACAAACTAAATCTGACGCGTTGCTTACCGGATGGATCAACCGTAAGGACATCCCTTACGGGATTTGGATAAGCCGTTGCCAAAGACTCAGAGTTCATTTCCGGTACGCCAACACTTTCGTAGTTCAGGCCATATCCATATTCAAACAACACATCATCTTCCTGGATATTATCGGTGATATTAATTGGGACATCATGAAAAGATTTGGGCCAGGTATGCGAAAGTTTTCCGGTCGGCTCATAATCACCAAACAACACCTCGGCGATACCGCTGCCGCCTTCTGAGCCGGGCAGCCAGGCGGCCATGAAAGCATCTGCAGCTTCCAGCTCTTCCCTGATATCCAGCGGCCTTCCTGAAAGCATTACCACAACAAAGGGTAGCCCTGATTCATCTATACCCTGAATAAGGTCTTTATCTTCCTGCGAAAGGTTAAAACCGGAAGCTCCCGTATAAAAAAGGTCTCCGGCCGACTCCGCGTAGGGGGTTTCTCCCACCACCACCACGGCATAGTCTGCATCCGGAATGTTTGAATCGTTGGTGGTGAACACCGTATTGCTGCTGCCATTCATATTCCTGATGCCTTCATAGATAGTGGTTCCTTCCGTAATATTTCCGCTACCGCCCTGCCATGAAATCGTCCATCCGCCGCATTGCACACCAATGTTAATGGCTTTAGAACCGACCACCAGTATTTTATCCTCTCCTTTGCTGAAAGGCAACACAGCCTCATTTTTCAGCAGTACCAGCGATTCTCTGACCGCCTGGCGGGCTTTCTGCCTGTGTGCCTGGCTACCTATGGTGTCTGCCATATCATTATCCGCATAAGGATGCTCAAACAACCCCATCTGAAATTTGATTCGCAGAATCCGCGAAACAGCATCATCGATGCGCTCCATAGAAACAGAGCCATCATTTACAGATTGTTTTAATACATCAATAAACTGGATATAGTTATGGGGCTGCATCGCCATATCAATGCCTGCATTTACGGCTTTGGTAACTGCTTCTTTAAAATCACCGCTAAGCTGGTCAATTCCCAGCCAGTCGCTGACTACAAACCCTTCAAACTGCAACTCTTGTTTTAGCACATCCGTTAGCAGATATTCATGGCCGTGTAACTTTTCGCCATTCCAGCTACTGAAAGATGCCATTACAGAACCTGCTCCGGCTTCAATGGAAGAGATATAGGGCTCCATGTGGATATCCCTGAGCTCCTGCTCGCTGAGGATAGTATTGCCCTGGTCGATGCCGTTTTCCGTTCCTCCGTCGCCCACAAAATGCTTAACGCAGGCCAGGATACTCTCTTGTGAACCCAAAGAGTCGGATTGGTAGCCCAGAACTGTGGCGAGCCCTAAGCTATCCACAAGTCCGGTTGATTCTCCAAAACCTTCATAGGTTCTTCCCCAGAGTTCGTTTTGGGGAACGGTGATGCACGGACTAAAAGTCCAGTCGATGCCGGTTGCCCTTACTTCGGTTGCTGTAATTTCTGCGCATTCCCTGACCAGTTCGGGATTTCTCGTACAACCCAGTCCGATGTTATGAGGAAAGATCACCGCATCCTGAAGGTTATTGTGGCCATGAACGGCATCTACTCCATAAATTAAAGGTATTCCGAGGCGGGTAGACATAGCACGGCCCTGCATCTCGTTATACATTTCAACCCACGATTCAGGAGTATTTGGTGAAGGCACACTTCCCCCACCACTGAGCACAGAACCAATAAAAAACTCATCGATATGTTGCATGGAGCCGGAAACACTGCCACGCTCAGCCTGGACCATCTGCCCGGCTTTTTCCTCCAAAGTCATTCTGGAAAGCAAATCATCCACACGCTCCTCAACAGGCGCATCGGGGTCGAGATATGTTTGGGCATTCAAAAAAGGAGTAAAAAATAATGCTAAAAGTAAGATTTGGATTGATTTCATATTTGCCAGTTTTCGTGCGGCAATACTACTACATTTAGTTTGCTTTGGGAAGGTTCCTTGGTAAATTATGACACATCATAAATACATCATGGATAATTTTCCTGTTGAATGGATGGGATTTGTGAATAGCATTATGTCCGGGCGAATAATCGGTAAGCCCAGCCTCACCCGTCATTCGGGAGAATATTCACTTTTCCGATGGCTATCAGAGTGCCTGCCGCTCATTTTCCTATATATTGTTGGCTGGTATTATTCTCCACATCTTTTCTTAGCCTCTTCTATCAATTTCCTTGATATGCGAAAATCAGTTCGTTCTATTTCCTCTAAAATTTCGGTAATTGTATTTATAAATCCTTTTTCTTTGGCTACAATCAAAATACCAATAGTTCCGGTATATTGTATTCCAAGCAACTTTGATTCTTTTCTGGCTTTTGATTCATCAAGTATTAACAATGAATCAGAATTCTCTAATGCTAAAGCAATTGAACTTGCTTCTCCTGGATCTAAG
>CAYFQK010000241.1:0-4732 GCA_964345255.1 uncultured Bacteroidales bacterium
GTGATCCATGGCATTATTTTTCAGCAAACTCGCCGTTGGACATAAAACACTGAAACATTACTCATAATATAAATTTGTCATTGGTACGACCGGAATTGCGCCTGAACTATTCTACGCATTCTGCTAAAATACAATTGCGCAATGGAGGGAGGAAGAATCTAATTTTAACATAGAGCCTTTTGAAAATTTAAATCAGCTTATTGTCCAATAGATAAGTCGAACGGAAGTTGTATTTTTGCACCGTAAAAATGGCTGACTATCATACACTATGAAGGAAAGCTCAGTTAATTATGTGGTTTCAGTAATGCTATTGAAAGTTTTTGTTTTAGATTTTCAATTCAGCCATAGCTATCACAACATATAGTGATGCTGAAACTGAGAATATGGTTTGCCTTTAATAAGACCAAACCTTAACTTTGTTATCATTATGCGGGTTATAAAAAAAGTACATGAATTAAAGCAGGAGATTGAAATTCTGCGCCGGCAAGACAAAACCATTGGTTTTGTTCCTACTATGGGAGCATTGCACGACGGTCATCTCTATCTGGTTGATTGTGCAGCAAAAGAAAATGACGTTGTTGTAGTAAGCATTTTTGTAAATCCCATCCAGTTTAATAATCCCGAAGATTTGAAAAGATATCCCCGCAATCTGGAAAAAGATGCGGAATTGCTTTCCTATCATAATACAGATTTTATTTTTGCCCCTGATGCCCAGGAAATTTATCCCGATAAGGTTACTAAAACATATGATTTTGGCAGTCTTGATAAGGTCATGGAAGGGAAATTCAGGCCCGGGCATTTTACCGGTGTAGCCACAGTAGTGCATCGCTTATTCAACATTGTTGAACCGGATAGGGCTTATTTTGGTGAAAAGGATTTTCAACAGCTTGCTGTAATCCGTCAATTAGTAAAACAAGAAAATATCCCGGTCGATATTACAGGCTGCCCCATAATCAGGGAAGCAAACGGCCTGGCCATGAGTTCGAGAAATCAGCGCCTTTCCCCGGAATCAAGAGAAAGAGCTGCCCTCATTTATAAAACGCTAAAAAGAGCGGCAGAAATGAGCCATAACCAAACAGTTCAGCAAGTCAAGCGTTTTGTTAAAAACGAACTTAAAGAAAATCTCATTGAGCCGGAATATTTTGAAATCGTTGACAGTACCACACTGCAACCAATCAACAACTGGCAGGACACAAAACATCCGAGGGGATGTATTGCTGCATACATCGATGATGTAAGATTAATTGATAATATTGCATTCTAAAATCAGAAACAAAAGGAGCCAACAAATGCAAATCGAAGTACTGAAATCGAAAATACATCGCGCCACTATAACGCAAGCTGACCTGCATTATATTGGAAGCATCACATTAGACGAAGACCTGATGGATGCCGCCAATCTTGTAGAGTTTGAAAAAGTCCAGGTGCTGAATATCAATAACGGTGAGCGACTCGATACATACGTGATTAAGGGAGAACGGGGCACCGGACAGATTTCCCTGAACGGCGCCGCTGCCAGAAAAGCAGTACCCGGCGATCTGATTATCATTGCTTCATATGCAACGATTGATTTCTCAGAAGCCAAATCATTCAAACCTAAAGTCATTTTCCCTGACGGGGACAATAAAATCTAAGCTCTTTGAAGAAACGCATAGGTTCAATATTAAGAATACTGTTCTTTCTCGGGTTAGGTATATTCTTTATCTGGCTGTTTCTGAGAAACCTTACCCCACAGCAAAAAAAGGATATCATAGATTCTTTTCTGCAGGCAGATTTTTCGTGGTTCTACCTTTCGATGATTGTGGGTATCGCCAGCCACGTTTTTCGCTCGCTGCGATGGAAGATGCTTTTAAAGCCTATGGGCTATGAGCCCAAAACCATTAACATCATTATGGCAGTGTTTATCGGTTACCTGGCTAACCTGGCCCTGCCGCGCCTTGGGGAAGTAAGCCGGTGCGGAGCGCTGGCCAAATATGAAAAAATACCCATGAGCAAAAGCTTTGGCACGGTTATTACCGAAAGAGCCATTGATTTACTTACCTTAGTGCTGGCTTTCGCCGTTACCATCATTATGAATTTTGAGCGCTTAAACCAGTATTTTACGCTGAAAATATTAAATCCACTCCAGTATAAAATCGAATCTCTACCCAATCCTGATGTTGTTTTTTATATCATCACCGGAATCATTATTGCGCTACTCATTGCGCTCTTTCGTATACGTAAAAGATTTCAGCACACTTTTCTTTACATCAAATTCAAAGAATTAGTCAGGGGATTCTGGGAAGGACTGATTTCACTAAAAAATATGGAAAAACCCTGGCTGTTTATTCTGTATACGCTATCAATCTGGGCTTCTTACTGGATGATGACGCATGTGGTGTTTTATTCGCTGCAGGAGACCAGTGGACTGAATCTTGATGCCAGCCTGATAACGTTGATGTTTGGCTCTATTGGTATTATCGTAGTGCAGGGTGGCATAGGTATTTATCCGGCTATAGTAGCCGAAACACTGGCGCTTTATAATATAGCTCCTTCTCCCGGTTATGCTATGGGATGGCTTTTGTGGACAGCTCAGCAGCTTATGATTGTGGTTTTGGGTTCAGCATCTTTTGGACTGCTACCGGTGCTAAACAAAAAAAAGAAAATAAACTATGAAACAGACGAAAGAGGTCATTCAATCTAAAATTCTTGATCCGGATAATCTTCATCCTGTTTTGGCAAGATTGCGCTTTCGCGGGATGAAAATCGTTTTTACCAACGGATGTTTTGATCTGCTGCATCAGGGCCATATCGACTATCTTTCCAAAGCAAAAGACTTAGGCAAAATACTAATTATAGGTTTAAACACAGATAGTTCCATAAAAAAAATCAAAGGAGATAGTCGTCCGGTGCAAGATGAAAAAAGCCGGGCCTTAATAATGGCTTCACTCCACTTTGTAGATTATGTTATTCCTTTCGGGGAAGATACGCCGTATAATCTTATCAAAATTATTCAGCCGGATGTTTTGGTAAAGGGTGCGGATTATAAAAAGGAGGAAATTGCCGGGTATGACATTGTTGAAGACAAAGGCGGTGAAATTGTTACTATTGATTTGCTGAAAGGATATTCCACTTCTTCTATTATCGAAAAAATAAAACAAAGTTAATTGTGGCTAAAGTTCAAACCCGGTATTACTGTCAAAACTGCGGGGCGCATTCCTCTCAATGGATTGGAAAATGTCCTTCATGCGGAAAATGGAATACATATGTCGAAGAAAAAATCGAAAAGACCAAACCTTCTGGTGCTTCCGCAAAAAAGGGTAAACTATCGAAATCAATTCCCCGCAAGATAAATGAGGTGACGTTCAGTAAAGAAAAACGCCTCTCTCTAAACAGCAAGGAGCTCAACCGGGTATTGGGTGGCGGTTTGGTTTACGGCAGCGTTGTGTTGGTTGGAGGAGAGCCCGGTATAGGCAAATCAACATTACTACTGCAAATGTCAGTGGCGCTGAGCCAAAAGAAAGTTTTATATATTTCCGGTGAAGAAAGCGAGGCTCAAATCCGCATGCGGGCTGAACGTATCGGGTATTCCAATGCAGAATGCTACATCTACGCAGAAACGGATTTAGACAGCATAATAGAGCAAATACAATCGCTTGCTCCGGATATTGTCATTATTGATTCCGTGCAAACACTCCACTCATCTGGGCTCGAGTCAGCAGCCGGTACAGTTTCTCAAATAAGAGAATGTGCCTCTGAGCTTCAGCAATATGCCAAGTTTCTTAACATCCCGGTATTCCTTGTGGGACACATCACCAAAGAAGGCAGCCTGGCCGGCCCTAAAATACTGGAGCATATGGTTGATACGGTATTACAATTTGAAGGCGACCCGAATTATGGCTATCGTATTTTACGAACACTGAAAAACCGCTTTGGCTCCACTTCCGAATTAGGCATTTTTGAAATGGAAAATGCAGGGCTGAGAGAAGTCACAAACCCTTCAGAAATCCTACTCTCACAGCAAAATCAAAATCTAAGCGGTGTAGCTATATCAGCTACAGTTGAAGGAATCAGGCCCATCCTGATTGAGGTACAGGCTTTAGTGTCCACAGCGGCATACGGAACACCACAGCGTTCAGCTACGGGTTTTGATGTAAAAAGACTCAATATGCTATTGGCCGTGCTAGAAAAACGTAATGGATTTAAGCTTAGCGCTAAAGACGTGTTTCTGAATATTGCCGGAGGTCTTAAAGTGAATGACCCGGCAATCGATTTAGCGGTAATGGCCGCAGTACTTTCTTCAAATGAAGACTTATCATTAAACAACAAAACTTGTTTTGCTGCAGAAGTGGGCCTTTCAGGGGAAATAAGAAGCGTAAACAAAATTGAACAAAGAATCAAAGAAGCAGACAAACTGGGATTCGAAAGGATATTTATCTCTAAACACAACAGTAAAACCATTAAAAACATTGCGCCGAACTTAGATATTATTCAAATCAGTTCAGTCAGAGAGTTATGTCTTCATTTATTCAGTTAAATAATACTGAAGATTAAAGAGTTCGTAAGTTTCTATGTTACTTAGTTTTTAGGTAGAATGTAATTTGTTTTGGTGCTTAAGTAAAGTTGGCAAAGGGCAGTTGGCGGTTGGCAATGGGATTGTACAAAAACCTGTGTCATTTCTGATCTCTGACTTCTGATCTCTGACCTCTTGTTAATGGTTGATCGTTTTTACCAATCACCAATTAACTAATCA
>CAYFQK010000242.1:0-4729 GCA_964345255.1 uncultured Bacteroidales bacterium
AAAAAAGTGAAGAAATATATGTCACTCCGATTATTAATATTACTTTTGTGTCGTAATTCGTTAAAGTAGAATAAGTTAAAGTTTGTATCATGAAAATTGATAAGAATAAAGTTGTAACCCTGGTATATAAACTGCAGGAGAATGATGAGCAAGGCACTGTAGTAGAGCAGGTTCAGGAAGATAAACCGTTTGTTTTCCTTTATGGATCAGGCCACATGCTCCCAAAGTTTGAAGAAAATCTGGATGGTTTGAATGTAGAAGATTCATTTAATTTTAAAATAGGTAAAGACGATGCTTACGGCGATTTTCAGGATAACGCCGTAGTGGATGTCCCTAAAAAGATTTTTGAAGTGGATGGAGAACTGCGGGAAGATCTTCTGCAAGTTGGCCAGGTTATCCCAATGGAAGACAAAGAAGGAAATCAACTGACAGGAATTGTTAAAGAGGTGCAGGATGAAAAAGTTATCATGGACTTTAATCACCCAATGGCCGGTAAAGACCTGTACTTTACGGGGACGGTTCTTGATGTGAGAGAGGCCACTCAGGAAGAGCTTGACCATGGTCATGCCCACAATCCCGGAGAAGAACATGAGCACAATTAATTAAGCAGAAAAAAACACGAACAGCGCATAATTTCGATTATGCGCTGTTTCTATTTATAGAGTAAAAAGACTGTATTCTTTTTGTGCAAGTCAGGTTTTTGCTTCCTCCATGCCGAAATGGATTTTGTGTGAATAAATTCCTGCGGTGCGGTAATATTAGAAGCGACACAAAGCAATGTTTCAGCCCGGCAGGTAGCCAAAAACGCCTCCATTAACGCATTATTCCTGTATGGCGCTTCGATAAAAAGCTGGGTTTGATTTTCCTGAAATATCCTCTGCTCCAACTCCTTTATTTTTTCTCTTCGTTTTTTGGCATCGATAGGAAGGTACCCGTTAAAAGCAAAATTTTGTCCGTTAAAACCAGATGCTGAGAGAGCCATCAAAAGAGAGGAGGGGCCTGAAAGCGGTCTGACTATGGCATTTTGCTGATGTGCCTTTTTTACTACAATAGCGCCGGGGTCTGCCACGCAGGGAATGCCGGCTTCTGAAAACAGTCCTATATTTTTATTTTCTTCAAGTCCCTTAAGAAAGGCCGGAACTTCCTGTTGCTTAGTGTGTTTGTTTAGCAGGTGATAGGGGATGTTATCAAAGTTTTTATTAAAACCAATGCTGCGCAAAAAACGCCGCGTGGTTTTGATGTTTTCCACAATGAATTCATCCAATTGATTTACTGTGGTAAGTAAATTTTTCGGGAGCGTATCACCCGGATGGGCAGAACTTATTGTAGTGGGGATGAGGAATAGAATACCGCTCATAAATACTTAATCTGTTAATCGCATTGCCATGGCAGGTTATTAAGATCAAGGTTACCGCCTGATAAAATAATAGCCACCTTTTTATTTTTAAATACTTCGGGATATTCCAGAACTGCCGCAAGAGGAACTGCTGCTGAGGGTTCCACGATGATCTTCATGCGCTCCCAGATAAGTTTCATCGCTGTGACAATGGTTTTCTCGTATACCCTGAAGATGTCCTCCACATGTTCCATTATGATAGGAAAAGTCTTTGATCCCAATGATGTGAGAAGGCCGTCGGCAATAGTATTGGGATTGACCGATGGAACAAGTTCTTTCTTTCTAAAGCTTTTATAGGCGTCATCGGCGCCCAGGGGCTCTCCGGCATACACTCTGGTGTTGGCACTGAAATATTTTGCTGATAATGCTGTTCCGCTAAGCAGGCCGCCACCACCCACGGGAGCCATAATAATATCAGCCGCAGTATCCATGGAGTCAATTAGTTCTTTAGCAGCAGTGGCTTGTCCGGCAATAATATTATCGTTATTATAAGGGTGAATTTCTGTAGCGCCGGTATTAGCCTGAATCCTCTTCATGTTTCTTTCACGGGCCTCGAGGGTGGGTTCACAAAACTCAATTTCTCCACCATAATGTTTAACGGCATCTACTTTTACCCGCGGCGCTGTGGAGGGCATAACTATATGTGCTTTCACCCCGAAATGCTGAGCCACTCGCGACAAAGCTCCTGCATGGTTTCCTGAAGAGTGAGTGATAATGCCGTTTTCCTTCTCCTTATCAGAAAGCTGCATGAGCGTATTGCAGGCTCCCCTGGACTTAAAAGCTCCTGCTTTCTGGAAATTTTCGCATTTAAACCAAAGGGTGCACCCACAGATTTTGTTGAGGTTCTCACTGGTTAAAATGGGTGTGCGGTGGATGTAACCGCTTATTCTATCGGCAGCAGCGATAATATCTTCTTTTGTTGGTGTCATTTTTCCTGAATCTCTTCTTTGTTCAAGTGATCTATTAAGACTTCACACGCATTGTCCATAATGTTATATACAACTTCGCAGGCTTCAGGCTCAGCAAGGAAGGGGTCGGGAACCGATTCTTTGGAGCCTGGTTCCAACAAATCCATCATAAAACGGATTTTATTCCTGTCTCCATCGTGGCGGGCGAAATATAAAGCTTCGTTATAACTTTTGTGATCCATTACAAAAATTGCGTCAAAGTTGTCAAAATCCTTCTCACTGAAAAGTCTGGCTTTGTGGTGGCTAATATCAACGCCAAATTTTTTTGAGGTCTCTAAGGCCCTTTTATCAGGTGGATCGCCTATGTGAAAAGATTCAAAGCCAGCAGAATCAGCAACAATCTGCAGCCCCATCTCTTTTGCCTTTTTATTCAATATCCCTGCCGCCATCGGCGAGCGGCAGGGATTGCCCAGACAAAGAAATAATACATTTTTCATGGTATATATTGTTAATGATTAATTATCCGGTTGATATTAGTTTACCCTATAAATAACATGACCCATGTCAAAGCACAGACCAAGGCACAGGAAAACGACATCCTGTAATTTACAAATAATTTTTTAGATAAGCAAAAGTGAAGTGTGATTAATTCTTTATCTTTTTTTCTAAATCCTCAATGTATTCTTTAAACTGTTTATCGGTTTCTTTCAGATTATTAACTGTTCTGCATGCATGCAAAACCGTTGCATGGTCTTTATTTCCGCAATGCAAGCCTATGGTTGATAATGATGATTTTGTGAGCCGTTTTGAGAAATACATGGATAGCTGGCGCGCTTGCACAACTTCCCTTTTGCGCGTTTTGGAATTGATTTTTTCTACCGGAATATCAAAATAATCACTGATAATCTTCTGAATATAATCTATGGAAATTTCTTTTTTATTGCTTTTAACATATTTATCGATCATCTGGCGGGCTAGCTCCAGGGTGATTTCGCGTTTATTGAGCGAAGACTGGGCTATAATACTGATAAGGGCTCCCTCCAGTTCTCTTATGTTGGAATTGATACTATAAGCGATATGCTCCACAACATCATCCGGTATGTCGATACCGTCACTGTATAATCTTTTCTTCAGGATGGCAATGCGTGTTTCCAAATCAGGAATCTGTAGATCTGCAGCCAGCCCCCATTTAAAGCGTGAGAGCAGACGGGGCTCCATGTTTTTCATCTCCACCGGAGGTTTATCGGACGTAATGATGATTTGTTTGCCTTTCTGGTGAAGATGGTTGAAAATGTGGAAAAAGACATCCTGTGTCTTCTCTTTTCCCGCAAGAAACTGGATATCATCAAGGATTAACACATCGATCATTTGATAGAAGTGCACGAAATCGTTGTGGTTGTTGTTCTTTACCGCATCGATAAACTGCTGAGTAAACTGTTCTGTCGAAACGTAAAGAACCGTTTTATCCGGGAAATTATTTTTAACCTGGAGCCCGATAGCATGAGCCAGATGTGTTTTGCCTAAACCCACTTCGCTGTAGATTAGCAGCGGATTGAAAGAAGTTTTTCCCGGTTTGCTGGCAACGGCGTACCCTGCCGAGCGAGCCAGGCGATTGCAGTCGCCCTCAACAAAATTTTCAAATGAATAGCTGTCTACGAGTTGAGACTGTACATTAATCTTTTTTAAACCCGGTATAACAAAGGGATTCGGAATTTCTTTACTGTTATCATCATTTATATTGACTGGCATGGCAACGGAAGGATTTTTAACGGCTGATTTATTTGAGGTAGGCACTTTGATTGAATAGGGTTGATTGTTGGGAGGATAGTTATTGCTATCCATAACAATGCTGTATTCCAATCTTCCGGAAGTCCCCAACTCGCTTTTAATTACTTTTTTAAGAAGGTGAATATAGTGTTCCTCCAGCCATTCGTAAAAGAATTGGCTCGGAACCTGAATTGTTAGTACATTGTTTTCCAGTTTGATTGCTTCAATAGGTTCAAACCAGGTTTGGTAACTTTGCTGATTAATGTTGTCTTTTATCACCTGAAGGCAGTTACTCCAAACGCCGGTAGCGGTTTTGTTCATTAATTTCATATTGGTCTTGGTTTAACGATGCAAAAAATACATAGTTCCTTAGATGTGCTCAGTAAAACCGTAAGCTATAATCACCCGATTTCTCAACAAAGATGTGGTAAAATCAGTTTAAAAAAAAGTCTATTTGAACTTGATTATTCAAAAAAAATATCTTATATGGATATAAAGCTACCCCAAGTTTTTCAGCCATACTTTTAGTGGCTTTTTCATCAGAAATCATTTTAAGCTTTAATTATTGCATGCGTCAAATGCTGAGAATTAATGATAAAAAATTTTAATGTTAATTGATTATTAATAAAAGGTAAATTTAGTATTAATATATAATGCT
>CAYFQK010000243.1:0-4711 GCA_964345255.1 uncultured Bacteroidales bacterium
TTTTTCATCGGTATAAAAGACGATATCCTGGCTGTCTCCCCCTTTAAAAAGTTAATTGGTCAGATAACTGCATCCTTGATTATTATCATTTTAGGCAATATAAGATTTACTCATCTGCATGGATTTTTCGATATCACCTTTATTCCTTACTGGGCCAGCATACTACTTACCCTGTTTGTTATGATATTAATTATCAATTGTTTTAATTTAATTGACGGCATTGATGGCCTGGCTTCAGGCATTGCCATCGTAGTCTCTCTGACTTTTGCAATCTGGTATGGTTTAATAAATGATTGGGAATATATGGCCATAAGTCTTTCCTTACTTGGAGCGCTCACCGCTTTCTTCTATTTTAACGTATGGGGTAAAAAGAATAAAATTTTTATGGGAGATACCGGTTCTCTCTTAATTGGCCTGATTATGGCAGTATTAGTGATTCATTTCAACGAATCTAATATTTACTTAGATAGCATTTACAGTGTAGAAGGAGCTCCTGCTGTTTCATTTGGCATCCTTATTATTCCTCTTTATGATACATTGAGAGTCTTCATTGCCAGAGCAATGAATAAAAAATCCCCATTCAGCCCTGACAGAGGGCATGTTCACCATCGATTATTAAAACTGGGCAACAATCATTTACAGGCTTCCCTGATTTTGGTTTCAATTAATATCTTTTTTGTGTTGCTGGTTTTCCTAATGCATAAATTACCTATGGAGCCTATTTTCCTACTATTATTTCTTCTGGCTACATTGTTTTCTTATATACCGGTTTATTTACTGAAAGAAAAAAAAGACAAGAATAATTCCTGATGCACTCATGCTCAAAATAATTCTCATAACCTTTTTTCTCTATCCTTTTTGTATTCTAGGTCAATCTACATTCAATCCATTTTACGATGATGGATTTAAAACAATCAATAAACACACCTTTTCTAAGAAAGATAATGATAATTTCAAGATTCCGTTAGCAGACAGTTCAATGAATTATTTATCGAGAAAACTTTTCCACGAGCATTTTATTTTTCTTGATAAACCCGATTTTAAATTAGCGATAAATCCATTGGTGAATATTTATGCCGGGAAATCTGATAAGAAAAGCAATCTGTTATACCGTAATACCCGAGCTGTTAACGTGAAGGGAGCCATTGGAAATTATGTAGGATTTCAATCTTCATTTTACGAAACGCAATTCAACGCGCCTGTTTGGCTTGATGATTATCGGAGTGGATATGGAGTGCTTCCCGGAGAAACCACACCTAAAGGTTTTGGTGATGACGGTTATGACATCGGCTCAGTATATGGTTCTTTTTTCGTAAAGCAATCTATAAAAAACACCAAAATACAACTTGGTTTTGGATATGACAATCTCTTCATTGGTGATGGCTACAGAAGTTTATTCTTATCAGATTTTAGTCTGCCTTTCCTGCATGGCAGTCTTCATTTAAAACATAAAAACCTTGAATACCTGCACCTCACTGCATCATTACAAAATCCCAACTTCAACAATGTTCTGAATATAGAAACCGCTCAACGTCCCAGCACAGCTCCTTATCAGAAAAAAACAATGACTATTCACTACCTTCGGTGGAATATCGCAAAAAATGTCAGGTTGGGATTTTTTGAAGGAACAATCTTCCGTGTTGCCGATTCTGCAGAAAGAAATTTTTCATTGCATTACATCAATCCGGTTCCCGGTGTTAACTCAGCGATTTATGGACTCGATCACCTGAATAATGTAGTAATCGGAACCGATATATCTGTTGATTGGACTCCTTCTATATCCACTTATTTTCAGTGGCTACAGGACACTAAAAACCCTGAAGGCACTGCAATACTTGCTTCTGCGCGCTTCCGGCACCCACAATGGAAATTTTTGTTGGAATATGCTCATACGGGTAGTGAAGTGTTATCGCACAGGGATGGAAGACAATCTTATACCCATTACAATCAATCACTTTCGCATCCTGGTGGAGCTGGTATAGATGAATTTATCACCGGGGCAGGCTTCCGATGGAAAAACTTTGAAGCAGAAGCCGAATTGATTTTGCAAAAAAAACATCAGGATTTAGATTTTTCGATTTCTAAAAGCAATGGAGAGCGAAATTCCCATCATTTTTATGAAGGGACTATGCGATATATCTTTAATCCATTAACGCGGTTGCAGATTTTTGCTACCTACATCTCATATCATGGTAACAACCAAAGAGAACAATTTTTCCGTGCCGGCATCAAAACCCAGTTAAGAAGAGAATATATGAAAGTAACCCGGTAAATCAGAATGCATTTTACAACAAAGGATGTTTTTCACCATGCATTTTGGTTTCTGCATTTCTTATTTTGTGAACAATTTCAATGCTGTTGAGTGCGTCATCAAGTCCAAATCCATTTCCTTTTAATATCTCCTGGTATGATACGGTATGCAAATCAGTAAATCCTCCCGAAAACTCCACCTCTTCATCATCTACCTTAATAGATCGGAAAGTCTTTTTCCCTTCGGCTTTGGCAGCTTCCGGTAAATGTTCTGAATCTATGCTTAAAAACCAGCGGATTCTTGCACTTTCTGTTTCAAGATAACCGGCGGCAGTACTGTCATTATGAACATGCACTATGTTATCCTGCACTCTTCCATAAATCCAAGACAACATATCAAAAAAGTGGATGCCGATATTTGTTGCAACACCTCCTGATTTGGCCATATCTCCTTTCCATGACATTCCATACCACTTTCCACGGCTGGTGATATAAGTTAAATCGATATCATGTTTTTTATCCTGCCTTGCAGTAGTGGCTTTCTTTTTAAGACTAAGAATAGCCGGGTGATGCCTGAGTTGAAGGATGGTAAAAATATGGTTATCAGTTTCCTGCTCTATCTCCTGCAATCCTTCTACATTCCAGGGATTCAAGACTAAAGGCTTTTCACAGATTGCATGTGCCTGATTGCGGAGGGCAAGGCGGATATGCGCATCATGCAAATAATTCGGTGAACAAATACTCACATAGTCTGCTTTTCCACTCACTTTCCTGCGCAGCTTATCCAAATGGCGATCAAATCTTTCAGGTTCAGTAAAAAACCGTGCTTCCGGAAAATAGCTATCCATTATTCCAACACTATCAAACGGATCCAATGCAGCAATCAAATCGTTTTCAGTCTCGCGGATGGCTTTCATATGTCGCGGAGCAATGTAACCTGCAGCTCCTATCAAGGCAAAGTTTTTCTTCTCCGTCATAAACTTAAATTTTAGGCAAAACTACATAAATCCCACAGGAAATTAATAATCTACCCATGAATTTGCGGCTGCTGCCGGATTATTTGTAATACCTAACTCTAAAAAAAGACCGCCTTTACCCGTTTTTTCAACTATATGATGACGATATGCTAAACGTGTAAATATATTCAGATTATTTGTTTCATTCACCATATAAAACAATTCTGCCACATGGTTAAAGAGCTTATTTTCTGTTCCTTGCCCCACAAAATTGTTATAGTCTTTATTTCGTGTATTATAGTCAAGAAAAATATTCCCCCCAAAATTATCCTCTCCTTTGCTGGTTCCGAACAAGCTAAAAGCATTTTTCAGCGAGGCATACCACCGGTCTTTGCTGTATGTGAAATGAAGCAAAGCTTCCATCACATTAGCACCTGCGGGGTGAGCCAGTGGCTGATTATAATTGCCATAACTCTGCATAGGTGTCCGGTGCGAATACATATAAGGCCTGATATAATTTATCTCTGCCAGCGCATGCAAATTTTTTGTGCCGGCAAAATTAAAAGAACGCCATCCCAACTGAAAAGCCTGTTTGTTGCCCCACCAGCCATTCATCGCTCTTATCTCCTCAAATTTAAACTCATCAAGCATTAGCTGAAAATAAAACAGATTATTTCGAGTTTGTATATCAAAATCAAAGCCCATCATGGCATTATCAGGAGACCCTACAGCGAACTCCACCGGTCGGAGAAAAATAACAGGATTCAGATAATTAACCTCAAATCCTCGCTCTCCCTGCTCATTTTTTCCTTGCCAGATAATCGCATCGTAAAACCCCAGTCTAATTGATGAACTAACCTGCCAACTTAGATAATGAATAGCTGCATATTTATCCGAAAAATCATTCCAGCTTGTCTGACCGGGCTGTCTGAAATCTTTCATATTTATCCAAAACGCCGAATAGTTAAAATGCCATACATTCGCATTCATTTTAAAGTAGGGATAAGCATATCCGGCATCTGACAACATAAGTGAACGGTAGCCGTTCCCGATAAAATGTTCATCAAAACCACCATCAAAAGTAAAATGCTCTGAAGCATTCCAAGCCAAACGGAAACGCAGGTCATGATACTCCTGCTCAAGCGCTATGGGTCCTCCCGGGATGATTTTATATTGGTCTTGGAACTTTTCATGAAAGAAATAGCCTTTGAAACGATGATAACGATAGGTTGCTCTCAACATCAATTTGTCGGTGTAACTCATTATGGCACTCAATCCAAGCCCGGCATCATACTTTTGATCATCATTTAATAAATCTGCTCCTCCCAACATAGCTACCGAAGGCCATAATTTCACTGAAAAAGCGTCGTTTTTTTTATATGTTAACGACTTTTTGATTTTCCAAAATCCGGGTAATTGTTTTTCATAGCCTTCAGAAAAAGAACTATCGGAAAACAAGGCATCTGGAAATACAGGATGATTATTACCATAGATGGCAGGTAACA
>CAYFQK010000244.1:0-4473 GCA_964345255.1 uncultured Bacteroidales bacterium
CTGAGCGGAAGTGAAGTATCGCAGGGAGAAATCTATGGAATTTATTATATGACCATCAACGAAAAACAGAGCCAGATTCCTCCCGCCTGATGAGTTACGTTAGTTGTTTGCACTGAAGCCTATCCTATTTTATAGTGGAAAAACGATTTCACTACCTAAATAAGTACGATTGTCCAATATCTTCATCACGCGTTAAGTATAAAATTCCTTACTTTTGCGTGAATCTGAAAATCCAATACCTTGTTGAAAGTCGCTGTAGTTATTTTAAACTGGAATGGAGCGTATTATCTAAAAAAATTCCTTGGGAATGTTTTGGAGAACAGCCATAATGGGTATACGGAAGTCATTGTAGCAGATAATGCTTCTACCGATAATTCGGTGGCATGGCTGAAGGAAAACCATCCAGACCTGAGAATCATTCAAAATAAACTGAATGGCGGTTTTGCAAAAGGCTACAACGATGCCCTTAAAGAAGTGGAGGCCGAGTATTACGTTTTGTTGAATTCGGATGTGGAAGTAACAGCTCAGTGGATTGAACCGGTCGTAAAACTGATGGATGAGCATGCTGATGTGGCCGCTGTACAGCCTAAAATTCTGGCCTACCACGACAAAGAATCTTTTGAATATGCCGGAGCCGCAGGCGGCTACATCGATAAATACGGCTATCCTTTTTGCCGTGGCCGGCTTTTCCAGCATCTGGAGAAGGATGAAGGACAGTATGATGACCAGAGGGAAATATTTTGGGCGACAGGAGCCTGCATGTTTGTCCGCGCCGGCACATATCATGAGATGGGAGGATTGGATGAAGATTTTTTTGCTCACATGGAAGAGATTGATTTTTGCTGGCGTCTAAAAAATAAGGGATACCGGGTCATGTATGAGCCACGGTCTAAAGTCTTTCACGTTGGAGGGGGGACCTTGCCGAAGGTGTCGAGCTTTAAGACTTACCTGAACATAAGGAATAACAATGCGATGCTTTATAAGAATCTTCCCGCAAAAAAGTTAAATAGCGTAATTTTCATAAGGCTCTTGCTTGATGGTGTTGCC
This sequence comes from uncultured Bacteroidales bacterium, assembly GCA_964345255.1. Lineage (GTDB taxonomy): Bacteria > Bacteroidota > Bacteroidia > Bacteroidales > JAIPAH01 > JAIPAH01. Next base: position 1,048 of record CAYFQK010000244.1, read on the forward strand.
GCCTTGAAATTTTTTATTGATGGAGGTATTAGCGATTGGATGGCCGTTGTGAAAGCCCATCTTCATTTCTACAAAATGATACCCAGGCTGAGACAGAAGAGAAAAAAGCTTAATCCCGGGGAGGTTAGTTTTATCTACAAGGGTAATATAGTGGCTGATTATTACTTACGCGGCAAGAATCGCTTCACTCAGCTAAAGCAGGATAAGTTTCATTAAAAAAAGCTGCTTTAGAAATATCCTTTAGCGGGATGTTAATAAGGGATGTCCCAATCATCGTCCTGACCCCATATGTCTGGTATATCTTCGTCATCAACATTTTCACCCTGCTGTCCGCGTCCGTAAACGACAATTCTCCATTTCCTGTTGGTGATTTCGCCCGGTACATTCGAGTGGACCAGCTCATAAGCATTGGTTACCAAATCGCGGGTGTAAAAGACAAACTTGCTATCTCTTCGCTTGTCAGTCGAATAATAGTGCCAAATTTCATAGGGGTAGGCCGAAGGATCGTTATGGCTTTCACTGATGGTGTTAGGCGAGCCATATTTCAGGAAAACCCGCCCCCGGTCGGTTTCATAGCCCTCTTTTACCATCGTTGCAAATTTCTCATCTGCAATACGAGTTTGCTGAAGATAATCTTTCCATTTTTGCTCAGGGTTTAGCTGGCTCCTTTCTGACCAAAACGTGTAAAAATACCTTTGCAACACCTCTAAATCCTTTCCCTGCATATCCCCGTGAATAAAAGATTTTTCAAGCGCTGTAGCAATTGGCTTGAGAGTTTTGATATTTTGTATCAAGGAGTCTTTGTTCGTGTATTTTGATGCAAAAGTATTCCCTATAGCAACATCAGCCAGGTCGGAACTCTTCAATTTTATATCAGGGTTGCTGCGCTGAAAAAAGGAGGCGTAAGAAGCCAGCAACTTATTTTCTTTGTTATAAGCTTCCAGCTTTAAATGATAATTACCCGAAGGAAGCCGGCTAATATCGAAATCATGGAAAATGATGTGAATGGGTTTGCTTTCCAATCGCCTTATCCTGACGTAGTTTTCAAGAATTTTTTGGTTATTGGTATTCCGGATATAATATTTTAGCAAAAACGGTGTCTCCTTTCCAAGAACCTTCTGCGTGTTGTATAGCTCAGAATAAAAGATCAAATGGGTTTTGTTATCAGGTAAGTAATTGGCGGGATAAGGTATTAAATCATAGCCGCTTTTAGTTAAAATGTTTTCTTCTTCCGTTTTTTCATACTTATCAATATACTGGACATCTGAAAAGCTGATACTGTCGCTTTTATAATTGATTGATATGGGTTCTGTTATCACGTAGGGATCCTGGTCTGAGTGTTTGTCAGATAAGATGATATCAAAGCTGTAATTCCCGTTTTTAAGTAGAAAACGTTTTTGATCAAGGAATTGCACATTGATATTGTTGGTGTCGGATAGCGTGGGACTATTTAGCTCATATTTTTCAAAAGCCGCCACCGTTTCATTTTGCTTGAACATGAGCGTTATATTTACGGTGGCCTGGTAGTTGCCTGATTCTGTTTTGCTGTAATATACACTTTCAGGGTTTATTGACAGGTAAGTTTCGATGTATGGCCCTTTTTCCGGGGAATAAAATGTGGCATATGACAAGTGGGCCTGCAGGTTTTTCGATAAAACAGAGCCGTATGTCATCAGCAAAATTCCCGCCAGAAGTAAAATATTTTTTTTCATGATATTCTTCTTTCTAATGATATTTCCTACAAACAAAAATACATTTAACTATCTTAATATGCAATGCAGGGAATTACGGATTATGTTAAATTATTATCCGTAAATCACCGTAATACTAAGAATTGAATGTCAGTGATTTATTAAATGACAAACCACTTTTTAACATATTCGGTCTTGTCTGATGGTTCCGAGATATGATAATATTCGTTGATGTGATTATTGTAGCGGTATTCCGCCGCCAGTTCTTTATGGTTGTTAGTAATGTTTTTCAGCGTTTCCAAAAATGTATCCAGCTCATGATCGGTCATCGTCGGGTGCAGCGATAGCCTTATCCATCCGGGTTTCTGTGAGAGGTCTCCATGGTTAATCAAAGACGTAATGCGATGAGAATCTTCATAGCTAACATTCAGCAGGAAATGGCCATACGTTCCGGCGCAGGCGCATCCTCCCCGCGTCTGAATACCTGCCATGTCATTCAGTAGTTTGACGCCCAGATTATAATGAACATCATCGATATAAAAAGAAATCACACCCAGTCTGTCTTTCATATCATCCGCCAGAATATTAATCCCTTTCATTTTCTCCATCCCGTTAAATGCTTTTTTCAGTAAAGTGTCTTCTCGTTTACGCATATTCTGAGTGCCGATTTTTTGCTTTAATTCAAGGGCAAGAGAAGCTTTGATGGCCTGCATGAATCCGGGTGTTCCGCCATCTTCGCGGGCCTCTATATCATCAATGTATTTATATTCTCCCCAGGGGTTGGTCCAGTCCACTGTTCCTCCGCCGGGATTATCCGGAACCGGATTTTTGTAAATGTTGGAGTCAAACACCATTACTCCTGAAGAACCGGGGCCTCCCAGGAATTTATGAGGAGAGAAGAAAATTCCGTCCAGTTTTTCCATCTCATCACCGGGATGCATGTTTATATCTACATAAGGAGCCGATGCAGCAAAATCCACAAAACAAAGGCCGTTGTGTTTGTGCATGATTTTAGCCATTTGATGATAGGGTGTTTCAATACCAGTAACATTAGAGGCTGCGGTGAATGAACCGATTTTTAATTTGCGATGGCTGTATTTTTTTAACTGTTCTTCAAGATCATTTAAATCGACAAGTAAATTTTTATCCGGTTTAAGCTGCACAACATCTGCTATGGTTTCAAACCATGAGGTATGGTTGGAATGGTGCTCCATATGGGTAAGAAAAACCACCGGCCGCTCTTTTTCATGCAAACAGTCTTTTTTACTCAGTATCCCGCAGGATTTGAGGCCCAGGATGCGCTGCATTTTATTTATCACTGATGTCATGCCGAATCCTGCAAAAATGATAACATCATTCTCCCCTGCATTGACATGTTTTTTGATTAGGTGTTGCGAGTGATGGTACGAATTGGTCATTAAGGTACCTGTAGTGCTTGTTTCGGTGTGCGTATTCCCGATAAACGGTCCGAAGTCATAGGTGAGCTTTTCCTCTATTGGCCTGTAATATCTCCCACTGGCTATCCAGTCGGCATAAATCATCTTTTTTGTCCCGAAAGGAGTGTTAAACTCCTGGTCATGTCCTATGATGTTTTTTCTGAATGGCTCAAAATACTTTTCCATGGTCTGCCTATTTACATCCGTATGTAGAGTCTGTTTTAAACCTCAAACAGTTGCATTCGTAATGAAATTTTGACTTTGTAAAATAAAGAATTTTTTTTGAGATCGCCTGCGTT
>CAYFQK010000245.1:0-4456 GCA_964345255.1 uncultured Bacteroidales bacterium
ATGATGATCACCTGAATACGACGATCGGTGGTGATACCACTGAAACCATTGTTGATGGTAGCCATAGCCCCTGAGAGTTTCAGGGTATTCAGAATTAAAATAGCGCCAAAAATAATGAGCAGGATATCAATGGCTTTCAAAAATCCGAAAAACGTGTAGCCCAATACATGATGCAGCGTCATCTCCCAATGGAAAAAACCAATCCCCATAGCCAGCAAAAGCGCCAGGGGCAAAGCTTTTTTCGCCGGCCAGTTGAACCCGGCCATTAAAACAATGGTAATCAGTATGGGTAAAAATGCCAGTATCGCGCTCATGTGTTTTGTCTTTCATTTAATAAATCATTCCGATCGCCAGATAACCGATGAATTGCAAAGCTAAATTATCATGGTCGGAGTTCACAGGGAGTCTTCAACAACACTGGCGCAGGCTTGTTTAATAATTTTTCAGAAATTAAATATTATCCCTTCAGAAGTAAAAAGTAAATCAGGAAGAAATAACCTTTGCTTGAAATTAAAAGACGTACTTTTCTCTCAGCTCCAGCTTTTTAATGCGGGCCCGGATGGCCCCTGTTGTCCGGCCAAAATATTTTGCCATTTCTTTAACCTGCGCCCCTTCGCAAAACATGACAGTTAGTTCGTTATCCTTTTCCTCGCTCCAGCGTCTATATGCTGAAGTATAGGTTTCGCGCATAGCCTCGACAGAATTGGATTTATGCCGGGTATTTTTCGGCGGCGGGTTCAATTCGGGTTCGAAATAGGCCGGCGCTGGTTTTGCTTCCTTCTCTTTTTCTGAAGGAGCTTTTATCACCTTAATTTTTTCTGAAGGAAAAAAGCTATCAGGCAGTAGCGTTTCCGGAATGTAAATGGTGTTCTTTGTGCGCGTGACTGCCACATACAGCAGGTTGATCTCTTCATTCAGCTTCGCGAAATCGATATGCTCTTTTTTCACTTCCCGAAGGATTTTTTCCAGCTTTTCTTCGGTAATGAAATCGTCGACCAGTTGAATCGAATCGTATTCCATGCCTTTACATCGATGAACGGTGGTAAAAATAATTTCGGCTTTATCTTTCTCATCGTTATCGACATGCAGCTCTTTTAATGTATGGATGATGGACGGAATATCGTTGCCATATTCTTTCACGATATAGACCATCATGGCCAGCTGGACGTCTTCGGTTTTGGTGATGTAATCTTCCAAATCGGAAAGGTCCCGCATTCCCCGGATGAGCTTGTCCTTTATAAGGAGGCGTTTGCCGTTACAGAGATTCAGCACATCATACAGCGAAGTACCTTCATCGGCGTAAGTGTAGGAATAAATATTTCCCTCGAAATAAATTCTTTCGATGTTTTTCTTTGTCAGATATTCGATGGCTTTAAGCAAAAGCCCCAGGTTGGTTCGGGCCAGGACGGCTTTGGTTTGCTGGCTGCGGTGCTTTCCGGCACCTCTTATCATTATTTTGACAGGCATTTCAAGATAGTCTTTCCACGTCAGAACGCCCATGGCCAGTTTGGCCACTTCCGGGTTAAACCGAAAACTGGTGGTCAGGTTGTAGGTTTTAAAATTTGCCTGCTTCAGGGAATTAACGGCATACCGCCAGCTGTAAATTTGCTGGTGGGTGTCCCCTACGATGACTTTGGTGCTTTTTTGGATGAAAAAAATATCGAGCATGGCGGCCGAAGCATCCTGCCCTTCATCGAAAAGGATGTAGTCATAGTTTAGCCGTGGACGCGAGAGTTGAAATTTCTTCAGGTAAAAATCGTGAGTGATTTCAATCTCACCTTCATCCATCTTACTCAACAAAATGCGGGTTTTCTTTAGAATGTATTTGTAGAAAGCCTCCACAAAATCGCGGGCTTTGGTGTCCGAAATGGTTTGAAGATAGTCGAGCTCCTGAACTTTCCGTTTATTGCTGTTACAGAAATAGGTCACGAATTTATTGATGTGGTTGGCAAAAATAAACTCCGCATGTTTTTCCCCGTTACCGCGAATTCCAAGGATATCGACTATCTCATGTGTTTTGTAGCCCTGCGGACGTACCTCATAATTAAAACCCCTGACCACATGTTTAAAAGCCAGCGAGTGAGCAGTCTCTACATCGACATTGGTAAGGTCAGCTTTTCTGAATTTATTGATAGCTTCCAGCCGCACCGACCGGTTGAAAGCCAGGTAAAGGATTCTGCTTTTGGCCGGACGGGATTTGGCATATTCGATGATCGTGGTGGTTTTGCCGGAACCGGCCACGGCATTGATTTTGATGTTGCCGCTGGAGCGAAGTATTGCCTGTTGTTCTTTTGTTAGCTTCATCAGAAGATGATTTGCTCATGGATTGCGTGAAAGTAAAATTAGAAAAAAATCAGAGAACAGGTATAACCAATGCGAAAAATTGCGGTTATTCCCTTGCGCAACTAGTTGTGATTCTGCTCTCCACCATGGTCTCTTTGATCACAGGTTGGTTTCCGTATGCCCGCATCCGGGCAAAAGAAAGGTACACCAGACTAAAGAGAAATTTTTCAGCGAATCCTGCCAGAATGGTGAAGGAGAACGGTTCTACCTGCAGAGTGGCAAAAACGATGTCAGCGGAAAAGAGCAATACCGAATATACCAGGACTTTCACATGAGAATCGCCCGACCACATATGCGCCAGGGTTTTACAAAACAGGATGCCGGCAGAACTGAAAAACAGGATAAAGAAGAAAAAAGCCGGCCGGCTGTCCAGCGTAAAAAGAAATCCGGTGAACGTATCGAGCTGCCCGACCACAACACCGAAGTTTTCCGCCATTAGCCAGAAGACATAAAAAATTACACTAACCGCTATGCTGTCTCTAATCATTCTTCTCCTTCTGATTTTTGGGTCAAAAGTAGAATTCGGAATAACAGAAAAATGTCGGGAAAATGACAAAAGGGGGAAGTTTAATTATGGAGTATTAATCAGGTTTGAATTTCTCAAAATCGAAACTTTCTATGTAAGGGACAAAATTTCGGATTTTTTGCTTATCCATTTGCCTGAAAAGCATATGCTCGCAATCAAATACTTTGCGATTGTTAAGTCCTTTATCCTTTGCGGCTTGCAGTAATGCTTCTTTCAACTGCGCAGTCCCTAAAATTCCCAGTTTTTCATCAAGGTATTTGAAATCAGGTTTTGCAAAGCTTGAAAGGAAAATCACATCAAAAAAATCACGGTCTTTCTTCCTGACAACAGTAGCGGCTATTTTTGAAGCAAACATGGTTTCAAGAGGCATGTACCTGATTGGCGTAACAATTTCAAAACCATTCAGCATTTTAACCTGGGGAGTGTAATTAAAGTGGTGAGATTCTGCTTCCACCTTAATAAAAAACCTGGCTTCCTTATGCTGGCTAAGCCCCAGTTGGTATTTCAGACCGGGAAAAACATAAACCCTGCGGAAAGCCTGCAGATTTTGGTATTTTTCTTTATCCTCAATGTTAACATCAACTCCTAACAGCGTTAAATATTTTGCCAACTCATCGGTCATTTCAAAGAATTGTTCCCGATTTAATTCAAAACAATCGAAATCAAGGTCTTCCGAAAACCGTTTGATGCCATACAAATAACGTAAGGACGTGCCTCCGATAAAACTGATTTTTTCAGCATATTTACCAGTAAACAGATGGTTTAACATATGGTAGTGAAAATACTCTTTTACCAGCTGTTCGTGGAATTCCGGGCGTTGAACCTCACTGGGGTAATGTCTTATAATTTCATGAACTTCAATCATAAGCTGTAAATTTTTTGGATAGTTTTTACTTTCCGGTTAAGTATCTTGCTATTGAAATAGTCAAGATAAGATTGCAACCTTCCTTCGTTCAGGTCATTTTCGAGTACGGTTTCGTTTAATCGCAACTGCTCCAAATCAGATTGATTGCGGTAAAATGAATAATGATAAAGCAAATCAAGCAGTGCCTTTTCTCTATCGGCAATTAATACATTTCGTTTCTTTCCATTGATTTTAAATCCGATATATCCATAACCGAAAAACAGTTCCTTTTTTATGTTGTAATATTTATAGGTCCTCCCCTCCACTGTGAACCCGGCTGTTTTTCGTGTTGTGACAGACGTAGAATCCACAATGAACTCCGGAATCATGCCATAATACATCAACGCCTGTTGATGGCTGATATAGGATGGAGCATAAATAGCATTGGCAATAAGCATGGATGCACCGGGTTGTGAAAGAAATTCTGTGAAACAATACCAGGTATTTCGCAGTTTTTTGATATACCCTTTTTTTTGCCAGAAAAGCAGATTGTCTTGATTGAACCCAGGGAACATCAATCGTACTTGCTTAGTGGAGAATATTCCCTGATCAAAAAATGCTTCTCTAAATTGAAGAAAATTCATTTCATTTCTATTTTTCCACAAAATTATCGAAAAATAGAAATGAAATCAAGGTTTTAAAATTTTATATTCGCTTTAAAAAAAATCTTATTATCTCCATGC
>CAYFQK010000246.1:0-4439 GCA_964345255.1 uncultured Bacteroidales bacterium
AAGGGAAATATTTATAAATATCTTTCCTGTGTAGGAATCTGATAAAATCGACGGTTGAACCCTTAATGATAATTCCTATTCTGTATTCATTGATTTTAATTCCGAACTCATCAGATTTACCCTTAAGTTTCTTTAAACCCTGAATTTCGTTTAAACTATTGGCTTCTTGTATTTCTTCTATTTTGGTAGCAATCTTTTCAAGAAGCTTTCTATCCTGAATTTTTCTGGTATCTTTCCGAAATGTTTTATCAATCTTTACCTCCATTGCGAAGTTCTTTCAGGTATTCTTCAGTCTCAACATATTTTCCTGTTCTTCCTTCAGAAATTGCTTTAGACAAACCAATGTCTTCCATATCTTCCTCAGTTAGTTTTTTCGCGGAGATACCAATCTTTTGTGCCAGTTCAAGAATCAATTTTAAATCTTTCTCGGAATTGGTATGTAATAAAACGCCCTTCATAATTACCTATTTACAACAAAGATAATTAAATTACTAAAGTTTCGCATTTCTTTTAAAATTGTGAATATTTGATGCGCCATGAGTCGTGTGTTCTTATAAATAGTAAAATCCCGGTAGTATGAAAGGACTACACAGGCCAATATGTCGTTCAGAAGCACCAGATCAAAAAATTGCTCCACATCACACCATGACAACAAAGAACTATTATTCTTTGCCCCCACATTTCTGCGGGGCAGGCTGCTCACCTTAGTGAATGGTTTGTGATATCTATTTAATTTTCAGGGACTTTAGTCCCATTTAATTCTATTCCATTACCTCTTTATATCGCTGGGGCTGAAGCCTCGGATAGGGTAGAGAGAAATCCTTTAGACCGTCGGCTGAAGCCGACGGCAAAGGATATTAGATTCCTGAAATACAACATATAATATAAAGTTGTCATTGGTAGAAATCAGAAACGTTTCAATCTATGGTTTTACACCAAAACGTTGGTCAAAGCGACTTTGCTTTGACCTATGCATTCTTTCAGCCTCCGGCTGACAACTAAATAGACAGCTCAATTTTCATGGGCTGCATATAAATAGAAAAGGCAGAAGAGGAATGATGGGAACAGGTAAACTCGAAATATTGAAGCCAGAAGCTTCCGGAATGAAGATTGCAAGGTGGTTACGCATCGCCTGCTCTATGATCCTACTCGCCCCCTTCGCCTAAATTCGCCAAAAATTCGCGATAATCCAAAATTCGAAATCCGCAATCCGCAATCCGAAACACATTCCTAAACCCTCTTCACTTCCTCCTCCAGCGTGTCCTTCAACCACTCCACCCAGTTCCATACCCCTGTTCCGAGCGTGGAAGAGGTTTCAAAGATTTGCAGGTTCGGGTTGATTTCATGAAGCTCCTTTTTAAAAGCTTCATTATCGAAATTGATGTAAGGCAACAAATCAATCTTGTTTAAAACCACTGAGCTTGCCTGGCGGAAGAGCATCGGGTACTTCGCCGGTTTGTCGTCGCCTTCTGTGGTGCTGAGTACCGCTACCCGGAAATCTTCTCCCAGGTCGAAAGCGGTCGGACAAATCAGGTTGCCGACATTTTCCACCAGGATAAGGTCCAGCTCCTTCAAATCCAGCTCTGAGAAAGCATTTTCGATGCTGTTCGAATCGAGGTGGCAGGTGCCTTCGGTGTTGATTTGCACGATCGGGATATTGAATTGCTGCAGCCGCTCAGCATCTTTGCTTGTATAAGCATCACCTTCAATAACTCCTACCTTCATGGTTTCCTGGAGTGAGGGAATCGCCTTTTCCAGGAGCGTGGTTTTGCCTGCTCCGGGAGAACTGATGAAGTTGACCATTTTCACCTTATGCTGCATGAGTGCCTGGCGGTTTTTCTCCGCCTGGTTCATGTTTTTATCCAATACGTTTTTCAATACTTTGATTTCCATAACTATTCTCCTTCTATGCTTTTGATGTTTAATTCCATTCCTTGCTTTACTTCCGTATCTTTTGAGCCACAAACCGGACAATGAAACTTCCCTGTGTCAGTGCCGAACACCTGGCTGCAAGCGTTGCAACGGAGCTTTACGGGTAGCCGGAAGATTTTGAGTGAGGCCTCCGAAGCTACCGTATCCTTTTTAGCGGCATCAAAGCCGTGTTGCATTATTTCCTCGTTCAGGTGCTGCATACCGCCTACATCCAGGTTGATGACATCGATTCTCGACAGGCTGTTTTCTTCTGCGACCTGTCCTGATATCTGTAAAACGTTTTCTATGACTGTTAATTCATGCATTGATTCAACAAATTCTCGGTACTTTCGCTTCCCTCGGTGGTTCCAGCAACCTGCGCCCGCCGACAATGGTTTCCAGTACCACCTCTTTCGGATGCTCTTCCGTAACCTTTCCAATCCGGGTAGCTTTTTTACCCAGCTCATGGTCTTTCATTACATTTTCCACTTGCTTAGCCTCCGATTCATCGGCTATAACCAGAAATTTCCCTTCGCAGGCCATATGCATGGGCTCATAGCCCAGGGCTTCACAAAATGCCTGCACACTCTCATCGATGGGAATTTTATTTTCTTCAATTTCAAAACCCAGGGAAGTCATTCCGGCTATTTCGTGAAGAATGCCTGCCATGCCACCCCGTGTGATATCCCGGATAAATCGCACGGTATTGGTTCGGTCCAGCAGCATACGTATCAGTCCGTTCAACGAAGCACAGTCGGACTCAAGACGGGATTCTGAAAAGTATTTCTCCCGGGCGTTCAAGATGGCGGCCTCATGATCGCCGATGGTTCCGTTCACAAACACGACATCCCCGGCATTAATCAGCTTACCGCTGGCCAGATTACGGTGAAGGTCATCCACAAAACCCACCCCGCTGGTGTTGATAAATATCCGGTCAGCCTTCCCTTTCTCCACCACCTTGGTATCCCCGGCCACGATATGCACTCCTGCGTTATCAGCCTCCGCTTTCATGCTTTTGACAATATTCTCCAGTGTTTCAAATGGTAAACCCTCCTCGAGGATAAATCCGGCGGTTAGGTAGGAGGGACGTGCGCCTGTGACGGCCAGGTCGTTGACCGTTCCACAAACCGCCAGCTTCCCCAGATCGCCTCCCGGGAAAAACAGCGGGTTAATGACGTAGGAATCCGTAGTAAAGGCTATTTTTTTGTGGGTGCTCTCCACAATGGCGCTGTCGCCTTCGGCCCTCAACCATTCGTTGTCGAAGTGCTTCATAAAAACCTCATGAATCAGCTCCTGCGTCATGAGTCCGCCGCTGCCGTGTCCTATTTCTATCTTTTCAGCCATAATTCCGGTATTTAAAATGTGCGTTGCAACTCCCCTCCGCCGATACCATGCAGGCTCCTTTCGGATTACGGGGCGTACAAACCGTGGCAAAAAGCCGGCAATCCTCCGGTTCTTTCCTGCCCTTCAGAACTTCTCCGCAGATACAGCCGTTGTTTTCTTCCGGTTCGGGTATTCGGAAATTGAATTGCCGGTTGGCATCAAGTCTTGAATAAGTATCTTTCAATTGCAGTCCGCTTTGCGGAATGGTACCGAATCCACGCCATTGGTCGTCCCTGAGCTCAAAAACCTGGTTCATGATTTGGCGCGCCCGCTGATTTCCTTCCGGTTTTACCGCCCTCTTGTATTGAATTTCAGTTTTGAAATCTCCCGAATTTACCTGACGGATGAGCATCAGAATGGATTGCAGAATATCCGTCGGTTCAAACCCGGAAATCACAGTAGCCACGTTGTACTCTTCAGGGAAAGCTTCATAAATGGCGCTACCGGTGATGGCGCTCACATGTCCCGGGCAGAGGTAGCCGTTGAGGGTAACCCCGTCGTCAATAACGGCTCTCATGGCCGGTGGCATGATTTTGTGAGCGCTAAGAAAGAAAAGATTCCGGATTTTTTGGGAATGGCATTTCTGAACGGCTATAGCCGTTGCAGGCGCCGTTGTTTCAAAGCCGATAGCCAGAAAGATGACATTCTTTTCCGGGTTTTGGCGGGCGATGGTGAGAGCATCCAGCGAGGAATAGACAACCCGCACATCTGCTCCCTCTTCGCGGCATTCCATGAGACTTTTGTCGTTTCCCGGAACTCTGAGCAGATCGCCGTAAGTGGCTACGATGTTGCTACTGTCGGAGGCAAGTGCAATCGCTTTGTTGATGTAATTGGAGTCGGTGACGCATACCGGACAGCCCGGCCCTGACAGCAGCCGGATATTCTCAGGAAGCAGGGAAGGCAGCCCGAAACGCCGGATAGCGTGGGTATGACTACCGCAGACTTCCATAAAATGGTAGTTGCCGGTGGCCTCCGCTTTGATGTTTGTTAAAAGCGCATCCACCAAATGTTTTTGCCGGTATTCGTCAATGTATTTCAATTTACTTGTTTTTTACCCGGTTCATCTCTTCGATTAACTGTAACGTCTCGCGGGCATGCTGTTCGCTGATTTTTTGTATGGCAAAACCCGCATGCAGCAGCACATA
>CAYFQK010000247.1:0-4432 GCA_964345255.1 uncultured Bacteroidales bacterium
TCGGTAAAATTAAATTTAAAGGAGATAGTGAGGTGAAACACGTTAGTGTCCCAAGACTGGCGCTTTCCATAATCTCATTCACCTTTGTAGTTTACCTGTTGCCTGGGATGATTGGGGCGCCGCTTAAGAGCATGTCGGGGTATTTGCCACCCCAGCAAACTCATGACTTTGATATTAACAACATTGTAAGGGAAAATCTGCAGGTAGCTAATTATTCCTCAGGATCAGGAGGTGATGGAACTAATGTGCAGTGTGAAGAGCCCAAATTTGCCGATCAGCTTTCATTGCCGCATGGTTTAAGTGGTTACTTTGACTATGAACAGGCATTACAATGTGCTAAAAAGAAAGAGAAACCCATATTTATCGACTTCACCGGCCATGGATGTGTGAATTGTCGTGAGATGGAGGCTGCCGTGTGGTCCGATCCCAGGGTCCTGAAAAGGTTAAGGGAGGATTATATTGTGACGGCGCTTTATGTGGATGATAAAACCAAACTGCCCGAAGATGAGTGGGTGAAGTCGGATTATGATGGTAAAGTGAAAAAAACAATTGGAAAGAAATACGCTTCTTTCCAGATAGACAAGTTTGGTGTAAATGCCCAGCCTTACTACGTGCTGCTTGATCAAAACGGCAATAAACTTGTGGAGCCACGGGCTTACGATAAAGATGTGAAAGAGTTTATTGATTTCCTTGATAGGGGACTTAAAGAGTTTGAAAAGCAAAACCAGAAAATAACACAAAGCATGGATTAGTTCCTGGTTTGTTTACCGCAAGCCACCGGTTTGAGTCATCTGAAGCCGGTGGTTTTATTTATTGGCCTCCTTCAAAACCTTTCTCATGTGAACGATATTTTATGATTTCGTTAACAAAAAATGTTTGCATAGAGGAGGCCCTTTCTTTTATTTTGATGTCTTTATATCAAATGATGAAAATATAAACATACTCAATTATGACAATAAAATTACGTTACGCGTTTTCTTTTTTGCTTATTCTAGCCTTTACCACCGTTTGCGGGCAATCTTACACCAGCCAGTCAGTTTCTCTCAGTTCAATGACTCGTACGGCCATTGCAACCGGCGATTATGACAATGACGGGGATGTTGATCTGGTTATCGGTGGAATGGTCGATAATTTTGATGCAGCCACTTACCTTTATGAGAATCAGGAAGGTGAATTTGTCCAGACTGACGTAGAGTTGGTTCCGATTTCCGATGGGTGCGCTATTTTCGGAGATTATGATCAGGACGGTGACCTGGATTTGTTTCTTGCCGGCAACGGCAACACCGACCCGGTAGCTGCATTGTATGAGAACCAGGATGGCGATTTCACTGAGGTAGATACTGATATCACGCCCATGGCAGGCTACACCTCCGCTTCATTTGGAGATTACGATCAGGATGGCGATTTGGATCTCGTCGTCTCCGGCGATGATGTGAGCTTTCTCTATCGCAATGATGAAGGCACTTTCGTAGATACGCAATCCGATCTTGTGGGATTGAATTACGCTACGACTGAATGGGTGGATTACGACAACGATGGTGACCTGGACCTGATGCTGGCCGGCGAGGACGGTGCCATACCGGCAACCAAAATGTATAAAAACACCGGCGGGCAGCTTACGGAAATTGATCTGGCCCTTCAGGATGTGATGTCGGGTGATGTCGCCTGGGGTGATTATGACAATGACGGCGATAAAGACCTCGCCGTTGTCGGGTATGATGAGTACCTCTCCGGCGTAACAGTTATTTACCGGAATGACGGCGATGATGCGTTTAAGAACATTGGTGCTGCGGTGTTGGGTGTGAGCAAAAGCTCCGTAGAGTGGGGCGATGCCGACAACGACGGCGACCTTGATTTGCTGGTATCAGGTAGCTGCGACGAATGTAGCGTGCTTTTAACCACGGTGCTCAGAAACGATGACGGAACATTCAGTGACATTTTTCCGGGATTTGAAAATACCGAACGAGGAGAAGCCCGTTTTGTCGACTATGATAACGATGGTGACAGCGACGTGTTGGTTACCGGGCAAAATATGGGGGGTACGCTCATTACCAAACTGTATCGGAATGATGATCACGACAACACTTATCACACCAACGAGAGCCCGGAGCAGCCGGCCAATCTCTCCATTGATTTGTCAGGAACGGAAGCCATGCTTTCCTGGAGCGCAGGCACTGATGATCACACACCGGTTAACAGCCTTACCTATAATCTGATGGTGGGTTCCACCCCCGGTGGTGAGGAAATAATGGATCCGATGTGTGCCGGAGAAAACAATGCGCTGTTAACACCGGGAATGGGTAATGCCAATCAATCGCTGACCTGGCGGCTGGAAGACCTTCAGCAAGGGACTTATTACTGGAGCGTTCAAACGGTGGATAACATGTATCACACGTCCGGTTTTTCAGAAGAGCAAATGTTTACCGTTACCGCCACAGGAATCGAAAAGCCCGGAAATAGTGTCTTTTCTGTTTATCCGAATCCGGTAAGTGACAGGGCTGAAATTTTACTTAAATCCGCAGATTATCATACGCTTGAAATAATGGACTATTCCGGGAAAATCTATCATTCGACAAAAATACGTTCGAAGAAGCTGACGCTTAATTTTTCAGGATATGCTAAAGGTATTTACTTTATAAGGATGATTTCAGATGATAGTAGCCATGCTAAACGAGTAATGGTTCAATAAAAAACGGTCATCCCGGAAAATAAAAACCAGCCTTTCTCTCGAAGAAAGGCTGGTTTTATTTTAAGCTACATTTTGTTACTTCATCATTTCAGCAAAATGCTTGTAGAAATGAGAGATGGTTTCAATTCCGTTGTAGAACTGTTTCAGCGGATAGTTCTCATTCGGTGAGTGGATGGCATCCGACTCCAGACCAAATCCCATTAGTATAGACTTGGTGCCCAGCGTTTTTTCAAAAGTTGAGATAATTGGAATACTTCCACCGCTGCGGAAAGGAACAGGCTCCTTATCGTAGGTTTCGGTAAATGCCTTTTCTGCGGCCTGATAGGCTTTCAGGTCGATAGGGCACACATACCCTTGCCCGCCGTGAAGTTCCTTAACATTTACTTTCACTGACTTTGGAGCGATAGATTTAAAATGCTCTTTAAAGAGTTTGGCGATTTTCTTGTGGTCCTGATTCGGTACCAGGCGCATCGATATTTTGGCAGCGGCTTTGGAAGGAAGTACGGTTTTTGCTCCTTCGCCGGTATAACCGCTCCACATACCGTTAACGTCGAGTGATGGACGAATACCGGTACGCTCAATGGTGGAATAGCCTTTTTCGCCCTGTACCTCTTCAACGTCAAGCGCTTTTTTGTATTCGTTGAGGTTGAAAGGCGCTTCGGCCATTTTTTTGCGCTCTGCGTCGGTAGCTTCAATCACATCATCGTAGAAGCCCGGAATGGTTACTTTGTTGTCTTCGTCCTGAAGCTGGGCAATCATTTTTGCCAGCACATTGGCCGGGTTGGCTACCGCGCCGCCAAACAGTCCGGAGTGCAGATCCTTGTTCGGACCGGTGACTTCCACCTCCATGTAGGCCAAACCACGCAGCCCGGTGGTTATGGAAGGGGTGTTTTCGCCAATCATGCTGGTGTCGGAGACCAGGATGATATCCGCTTTAAGCAGGTCTTTGTTTTGCTCGCAGAATTTACCTAGGTTCGGCGAACCGATCTCCTCTTCCCCTTCAATCATAAACTTCACGTTTACAGGAAGCTCATCATTCTTTACGAGGTATTCAAACGCCTTGGCGTGCATAAACGCCTGTCCTTTGTCGTCGTCGGCACCCCGGGCATAGATTTTTCCATCGCGGATTTCCGGTTCGAAAGGCTTGCTTTCCCACAGGTCGATCGGGTCGACCGGCATCACGTCGTAGTGGCCGTAAACCAGCACGGTAGGTTTCGAAGGCTCGATGGTTTTTTCACCGTAAATTACCGGGTTGCCGTCGGTAGGCATAATCTCCGCTTTGTCGGCTCCTGCATCCAGCAGGGATTGCTTCCAGTATTCCGCCGCCTTCTGCATGTCGTCTTTATGTTCCTTAAGAGAGCTGATAGATGGGATTCTGATAAGACCGAAAAGTTCTTCCAAAAACCGGTCCTTGTTTTCTTCAATGTATTGCTTAGCTTGTGCCATACGCTTTATGTGTTATTGGTTTCAAAATGAACGATAAAAATAGAGATTTCCTTCGAGCTGACCGAATGAGAGTTCATAATTTTTCTAAAACAGCGAGGTGTTTGCTATGTTTCTAAGTTTGTAGGTTTTTAGGTTGGGGATGTGTTGGGGTGTTTAGGTGCTTTTGTGTTTAAGTTGCAGGTTTGTAAGTGTGGAATTACTCAGAAAAGTGTCATTTGAAAATTCCAATCCCGCTAAAGAAGAACAGATAAAATTGAGTTTGTACTTATACAAAAAACTGAGAATGTTAGAAAAACT
>CAYFQK010000248.1:0-1893 GCA_964345255.1 uncultured Bacteroidales bacterium
AAACATAATTCATCTGCTTTTAAAACATGACACCAAATCCGGCATTAAAGATAGTGCTGTACTCCCCGGATGCACCGTCTTTGATAAACTGCATATCTGCTTTTAGTACAGCGCCTTTATCGAGATATAGCGACAGTCCCGTAGTTATGATATCGCGCTGATAGGCATCGTTTCGGGTGATATTGGCCGGGACTGAGCGATGTGTATCGAAATTGGAATATCTCACAAAGGGAATGAGTTGCTCCGGTCTATCGGTATTTCTCAACACATCATAACCAAGGTCGAAATAGTACCCAAACATGGAACTACCGAGATTGCCACCCCCTTTGTCAGCCGTGAATTCATTGTACTCTTCGGTATTGGAAAGACCGGTGTAATAAAGCTGAGCGGCAACATTCCAGCCATTCCTGGAATAGCGGGCATCGGCGCCAATCATTGACATACCAACAACTGAAGAGTCTGCTGTTGCCATGGCGATATCATCATCTTTTTGAATACCATCATAGAGGGTGCTTTGTGTTTTTCCGAAGTATCCTGCAAGCCCCAGGTTCAGTCCGCGAATGCCGAAGTACTCCACTTTGGCGGCCAGGTTAGGCGCGCTCACAAACGATTTGGCAGCTTTCTGACG
Organism: uncultured Bacteroidales bacterium; assembly: GCA_964345255.1. Taxonomy (GTDB): domain Bacteria; phylum Bacteroidota; class Bacteroidia; order Bacteroidales; family JAIPAH01; genus JAIPAH01. The sequence continues at coordinate 629 of CAYFQK010000248.1, forward strand.
CCCTCCGCGCAGACCGTCATCGCCGCCAATTTGTGCTTGGCCGTCGAAGCTATTGAACCCATTCATCATGTACACCTGGTATTTCAGGGATGCCGGCAACACTAAACCATAAAAACCAACTCCGATTTCCCGCCAGGTGGAAGGTACAATATCGTGGTCCAAAGCGGGGCGCTCTACGCCATGATATACCGTTGGCTCGTGGTATTCATTGACAATACCCATAGGAGTGAGTATCAATCCTGCCCTAAGATTCATGAAATCATTAAGTTCATATTGCAGAAAGGCTTGTTCCACATATATTTCCTTCACGTGCTCGAACTCAAGTTCGGTAACAAACTGCGTGCGGCTGTTAAACTGATAGCCCATCATCATCACAAAGCGATGCACATCAAGTTTTCCGTTTTCGTGAGTTTCAGAAGACAATGGCTGATTGTAGTGTACACCTCCGTAGCCTCCTATTTTTAGGTTGCCCTTAGTCATGAGCATTTTCTCAGCACTATTAAAGTAGATATTGTTTAATGAACTGTCGCTCTGCGCAAAGAGCAACGTCCCGGAAATCAAAAACATACTTGCCAGTAAAATAAATTTTCTCATTTGTTATAAATTTTTTGGTTAATATTTCGCTGGCAAAGCTAATCCTGTAATCAAATCATAAAATACCTAAATATGGGTATTTTGTAATATATGATAGAAGATCATGAAACGCTATAATTATGAAAGTAACTGGTATCAAGCTCCCTATGAATTAGTCAGGGATTTTTCATAGCGATACAGTTTTGCTTTGAGGAGGATATCCCATGCCCGGAAAAGTTCTTTTGCTCTATTTCTTATTGGATTGACCGACTTAACATATGTTCCTGACCAAAAACCTGCGAAGGGAATAATCCCTTGCAGGCTTGTCAAAAACTACTCTTTCGAGTCTTTACGGTCATACTGGCAGCATCCGGGGAGGTTGCCGTATGTTTTGTCTTTGGCCTCCACCTTTTCGGTGTCGTGGCCCACATCGGCAATGGCCTGGTGGATTTCCTTGATTTTGACTTTGGATTCGTCATACGCTACTTCCATCATCTTGGTATCTTTGTCCCAATCGGCGGATTTTACTCCATCCAGGTCATTGGCAGCTTTTTCGATACGGCTTTCGCACATACCGCAGTTGCCATACACTTTGAATTCGTCCTTATCGCCTCCGGCAAAGGCCATCATTCCGGCGAAAAGGAATACTGCTACTGAAAAAAACGCTTTCTTATTCATAATACATAATTTTT
>CAYFQK010000248.1:1993-4401 GCA_964345255.1 uncultured Bacteroidales bacterium
AAAAGGAATACTGCTACTGAAAAAAACGCTTTCTTATTCATAATACATAATTTTTGGTGAAACAATTTATTTAATTATATTCTGATTTTTAATATTTTATGAACGCATTCTGATTATTCGTTAATTGGTTAATTTGTAAATTGGTTAACTTGATTTGCATGTGAATGACTTATTACTAATCAACTAATTAACAGCTCCTTATCCATATCAAAATTCATCATCTTTAATACACATACGCCAGCTCTATAATCCCTTAGTCATCTATCGTTTCCCTCACTTCCCCGCAGGTGAGCATCTGTTTGCCGTAATACGGATTGCGGATTTGCTCTTCGTTACTGAACCAGTAGGCCCCTTCATTGCTGTTGGCCATCGGACAAAACTGGTAATAGGCTTTTACTCCTGATAGCCCTAAAGTCGTCACAGCATCGTGAAAGGCCGGATTGAAAGTCACAAAAGCCTGGCGTTGTTTTTCCACATCCGGATTCCCTGCTATTGTTTTAAGCTGTTTTTCCATAACCTTTAAATGGTCCATCCATAGCATATGCGCATCGCCTTTTAACAGGCTCATGTTAACTTGCTCAAGGCTTTCCTGAAGCCGGCTTGCATGTTGGGAGACTATTTCGGCCTCCGAAGCCACAAACGCATCCTTCATTTTCAGATAGTCCTTGTAAAAATCTGTCAATTGCTTTTGGAATTCCGGATCGATATCTGATTTATCAATTCTGGCTTCCTGTGTAGATTCCATTTCTCCCTCCATGCCGGAATGATCCTCCTGGCCGTGATCATGGCCTGTATTGGGTTTTCCACCTTCCGGACTCATCATGCTGGGTTTTCCGGATAACTGAGCAGCCGCATCAATTTTGAATACGCCATTGGTTACGATTTCCTCTCCTTCCGACAATCCATCGACAACCACATATGACTTGCCGGTTTCAGGACCCAGCTCAATCTGCCGGTGTTCAAAAACCGGTTTGTCTTTACCGGGCACCTTTACATATACTACCGATCGTTTACCCGTCCATAAGACAGTGGTTTTAGGTATCATCAATTTTTTCTCATTACCGGCAATCTTCGAATGTAACCGACCCTGGGCAAACATTTCGGGCTTGAGTTTATTGTCCTGGTTATCGGCTTCCACTCTTACCTTTGCTACCCGGCTTTTTTTACTGATGAAGGGATCGATATAGTTCACTTTTCCTTTAAACTCTTTTCCGGGTAAAGCTTTTACGGAAAACTCAACCTTATCGCCGACATTGATCCATGGCAAGTCACTTTCATAGGCATCAAACATTACCCAAAGCTTAGTGAGGTCCATGACTTTAAACAACGGTTGGCCTTCTTTCACATAATCACCTACGCTGACATTCCGGTGCATCACTGTTCCTGTAATCGGACTTCTGACCTCAAAATAGCGTATCGGTTCCCCTTTTTCCAGGATGTTGTTGATTTGGTCCTCATCCAGGTCCCATAATCTCAGCTTAGCTTTGGCCGCTTTGAAAAGCGGGGAATCCTTTCTACCCTGCTTCGCCGCCTCCAGCAATTCACGCTGGGCAGTCACCAGATCCGGCGAATAAATCGTGGTAAGTTTTTCTCCTTTATCTACCTTCTGACCGGTAAAACTGATAAACAATTTCTCTATTCTTCCGCCAAAACGTGCGGTCAGGCGTGCAATATTCCGCTCGTCGGGTTTCACCTTTCCCTGCAGGAAGAGGGTTTTCTCCGGCGATTTTCTCCTGACTTTTGTTGTCTGAATATCCGCCAGCTTCTTTGCCGATTCGGTCATCCGGATATCATCCGGGTCGATTTGCTCGCCGCCACCATCCGCTTCTGACAAAGGAATCAGGTCCATTCCGCAAATGGGGCATTGTCCCGGTTCATCCTGTTTTATCTGGGGATGCATGGAGCAGGTCCAGGTTTTGTCTTCTTCTGTTTCCTGCTCATGATCGTGATTTTGGGCCGATTGTTGATTGGTTGATTGGTTAATTGGTTGATCAGTTGATGAACTCATCAAAAAACCAAGTAATAAACCTATAACAAGTACAACCAGTAAGTACTTATAATTTGATTTTATGTTTTCTATTATTTTTTTCATTGTTTCTGTTTTTATCTGACAAAATCTCTGTAACTTTTTATATAGAATCCCGAAGCGTCGGGACAGGCGCTGATTCAACGGATGCTTCGCATCGCTGATCTTCGCAGATTTTATATTCAATTCTCATCTCTCACTACTCATCTCTTACCTTCCCATCAAATAATGAATAAATGAAATCGCTGACTGCTGATCGGTTCGCGCTTTCTCAAGTTCCAGTCTATATTTCAGCAACTTGCGCTCCATACGCAGCAATTCCTCAAACTCTGTCGTATTGGTTGAATATTGTGACTTCAAAACGTCAAGTGACTGCTTAGCC
>CAYFQK010000249.1:0-4382 GCA_964345255.1 uncultured Bacteroidales bacterium
AGCCATTGGATATCCTCCTGGGTATCGTCGTTTTCGATTCCCAAAAGAATCATCACGCCTTTACCGGTTTTTCCCCTGATTTCGCCGTCGATTTCTACTGAAGCTTGTGAAACACGCTGTATTACTGCTCTCATATTAATCCCATTCTTTTATTTTAAAATAATCATCATTCAATATACTTAAGTAATTTTCATACCTGACCTTGTCGATCTTCCCATCTTCCACGGCTTTTTTAACCGCACATTTTGGTTCGTGTACGTGGGTGCAGTTATGGAATTTGCATTCGTGCATTCGTGCTCTCATTTCGGGAAACCGTTCAGCCACCTCTTCGGGGTCAAAGTCATACAATCCAAACTCTTTGATGCCCGGTGTATCGATAATCGTTCCACCAAAGCCCATATCCAGCATTTCGGCAAATGTTGTGGTGTGTTTACCTATTTTATGAACCCGGGAAATGGAAGCCACCTTTTGCTTTTTGGAGGGGTCCAGGGCATTAATCAGGGCCGATTTCCCTACCCCGGAATGCCCGGACAGCAGCGTAACCTTGTCTTTAAAATAAGGTTTCAGTTCCTCCACATGGTCCCCTCTTGTGGCCGATGTGGCAAAGCAGGGATAGCCGGCTTTGCGATAGACATCGATTAGTTCGTAGTGATACTTTTGAGTTTTCTCATCGTAAAGATCAATTTTGTTGAAAATCAGGGCGGCAGGGATGTGATAGGCTTCGGCGGTAACCAGGTAGCGATCGATAAACCCTCTTGAAGTTCTCGGATAAGCCAGGGTAATAATTAAAGCTGTTTGGTCAATATTGGCGGCAATCACATGCAAAGCCTTCGATTGCCGGGTAGCCTTTCGGATGATGTAGTTGGTTCGTTCTTTAATCTCTTGTATCAAACCCACATTATGAGGGTCGAGCCGGAAGGTCACCTGGTCGCCCACAGCCACGGGGTTAGTGGCCCGAAAGCCCTGGATGCGAAATTTCCCTTTGATTCTGCATTCATACTCTTTCCCATCACCGGTTCTTACCAAATACCAGCTTCCTGTCGATTTCCGTACTATTCCCTCTAATTCCACCTGATTAAATTTTTAGGCATATCTTCTTGTAAAAAAATTTTTTAATTCTCTTATGATGATTAACTTTAAACCAAAATATTGTATTGCTATGGGGTTACATCTTTTACCTTTGCTCAAGGTACTATGCAAGCCCGCTGCAATACGCCTCACAATTGAACAAATATAACAAACATTATGAGTTTTGAACCCATTATAATTCTGTTGATAGCTCCGGCACTGGCTATTATCTATCTAAATATCAGTCGCAATAATTCCGAACGTGACAACCATATCGTTCTGCGAAACAGTTTTTATCTCGGTATTTTAGCCTTTATTCCGTCTATTCTTTTAATATTCCTGATGGACTCAGTGGGGCTGGCCACTACCCGCAGCCTGAACAGGACATTGTTTTTTGCTTTTGCCGTAGTTGGCTTCCTGGAAGAGCTCCCGAAATTCCTGGTCCTGCGCATTTATTCTTACTACGGCAAATCCTTTACCTCTCCCATCCGGGGCATTTTATACTCGATAGCCATTTCATTTGGATTTATCCTTGCCAAAAACGCCTACTTTATTATCACCAATGGAGGCATGCATTTCAGCGAGCTCAGCGGATTCTTATCCGTGCCCTTTCATATTCTTTTTGCCATTGTCATGGGATTCTTTATCAGCATCGCAAGGTTTCGCTACAGCTACTTCATCCTGCCTTTGATCGGACTGGGAGCTGCGGCATTTTTTCATGGGTTGTACCAGTTTGCCCTGTTTACTGAAGACCACTCCGTATTAATCATTACAGGTGTGTTAACATTAATTATTTCACTGCTGCTTTTCAGGCAGGCTATGAAAACCCAGCGCGACGACATTGACCATATTAACCGGGAAGAGCTCAAAAAAGAACTGAAAGGCGATAATTAATCTATCAGACAGTAAACATTTCCGGGCAGGCATTTAACAATCCCTTCAAACTCAAGATTCAATAAGGATGAGGCGATTCGCGTAGCGCCCATTTTGGTTTCGAGAATAAGTTCGTCGATAGCCATAGTGCCGTTCCTTCTGAATGCATTAACCAGCATTTCCTCCTCTTCTGAAAGCTCTACAAAAAGTTTTCGCTGGGTATTTTTCTTTTTCTGAGAAGCCTGGTCCCATCCCATGATATATTCCAGATCGGATGATGATTCGATAAGCGCTGCCCGGTTTGTTTTGATGAGGTTGTTACACCCCTGCGAATAAGTATCCTGCAACTTTCCCGGCACGGCGAAAACATCGCGGTTGTAGGAGTTGGCGATATCAGCAGTAATCACAGCGCCTCCCTTAACCCCTGATTCAACTACGATAACAGCGTCAACCATCCCTGCAACAATGCGGTTCCGCTTAGGAAAGTTTTCCCTGTCGGGTTTGGTTTGACTGGGAAACTCGGATATCAGGGCACCATTTGAGAGTATCTTTTCAGAGAGCCCTTTGTTAACAGGAGGGTAAATCCGGTCGAGACCATGCCCCAGCACTGCCATAGTAGGTATGTTGTTGTCGAGTGAATTTCGATGGGCACAGCTGTCGATTCCATAAGCCAGGCCGCTTATAACCATTAAATCTTCATGATGGGTCAGGCTCGATAAAAGCTGCTCACATACGATCTTGCCATATTCAGTTGCCATCCGGGTTCCGACGATGGCAATAGCTTTTTGTGTGTTCCAATCGGCCTCGCCTTTGCGATAAAGCATAAGCGGGTGATCAGCACAATGCTTCAGGCGCTGGGGATAATCCTTATCAAGGTAAAAGGAGGTTTTGATCCCTTTCCTGTTTATAAATTCAAGTTCTTTTTCAGCGCGCTCCATGACGGTGCCGTTTTTTACACTTTTGGCAAGTTCTTTTCCGACCCGTGGAATTTTCATTAAGTTTTTCTCCGATTCGCGAAAAACTGCTTCCACGCCACCGCAGTAGGCAACCAGTTCTTTTCCGGTCTTAGGGCCGATATTTGGCAAAAACGTAAGGGCTATCTGATATAAAAGCACAGGCAAAGGTTTTGTATAAAAATACAAATTTTTCATTTTATTGGGTGTTGGGTCTTCACAAAAAATTAATAAATCCGGTCCCTGATTTTCTTTACCTTAGATTCATTGTTATTTTTGATTTTTGTGCACTAAATCAATAATCTTGAAAAAAAAGAGCGTACTGATAAGCCCATTGAACTGGGGGCTGGGGCATGCTACCAGGTGCATCCCTCTGATAAAGGCTTTTGAGGAGAAAGGCTGGGATGTCATCATCGGGGCTGAAAAGCAAGGATATACCCTACTGAAAGCTGAGTTTCCGGGAAGAAAAATAATTCACCTTCCGGGCGTTGAAATCAAATATTCAAGAAATCTGCCTTTTGTCATAAAAATAATCTTTCAGCTCCCAAAGATTCTTATTCAGATATACCAGGAACACCTTAGACTTCAAAAAATAATTGACAGCTACTCCATTGATCTTGTGATTTCTGATAATCGCTATGGATTGTTCTCCGATAAAATCCCTGCCATTTTTATGACGCATCAATTACATGTCAAACCACCCAATTATTTGAAAGCATTTTCAAAGATGCTTTTCAAAATCAATTTACGTTTTATCAAACGCTTTGACCGGTTGTGGATTCCTGATTTCGAAACCCCTCCCACCCTTGCCGGTGAACTAGCACATCCACCGCTAAAAGATTTCACCGATTACATAGGTCCGCTGTCGCGCTTCAATTATGCTGAAGCAGATCGGGAATTTGATTTTTGTTTAGTGCTCTCGGGGCCTGAGCCCCAGCGCACACTATTCGAAAAGAGAGCCCTAAGCTCTATCCCCGGCCATATCAAAGGCATTGTCATCAGGGGATTACCGGGGACATCAACGACTCCTGACCTAAAAGAAAATATCCGGATTTATAATCACCTGCCTTCTGATGAATTTCAAAACTACTTGTTAAAATCCGGGGTTATCATTTGTCGCTCCGGCTATTCATCAGTGATGGATTTGATTGCGCTGAAAAAGCCGGCCGTTTTTGTGCCCACCCCTGGTCAAACCGAGCAGGAATACCTGGCGTGGCATTTGGCAGGAAAATCATTTGCATGGATGACTCAAAAAGACTTCTCCCTTGCGGAGGCACTGGATCAAGGCGCGCGGCTTACAAAGCCTGAATACCCCTCAGCAGCCGATTTAAGACAAAAGATAACCGAATCTTTACATAAGTTAGATGGCAGCATCAGTCGAGGGTGACCATCTTTTCTTATTTTTGTGGAAAACAAGGCACAACATGTTATTAAATTATATTCACTGGAATGTCGATCCGGAGCTTTTCAATATTGCTTTTGAAGCCC
>CAYFQK010000250.1:0-4346 GCA_964345255.1 uncultured Bacteroidales bacterium
ATAAAAGCTCCTTCAGAAAAAGAGAGGGAAGAAAAATCAGCACAACCCTATTTTGAACCCGAAATGAACCCACCGCAGGAAAATGTCCGGCAAAAAATTTCTTCCGTCGAGGCTATCCGCCAAACTTATACTTCAGCCTATAAGCATTGGACTGAGGAGCAGGATGATGAGCTTACGGTGATGTTTTGTGAAGGAGCAAAAGTAAAAGAAATGGCGAAGCATTTCGGCCGCACCACAGGGGCCATCCGGGCCCGCATCAAAAAGCTGGAGTTGAGAGAGAAATATATGTTTTAGAAAAATACCACACTCATCTTATTGATTCTTTACAAACAAATTTTGTAATTATTTAGCTGATTCAAGAATCTGCGAAAATCTGTCTAATCAGTTCAATCTGTGTGCTGTTGGAGCTGACACAATCCCCGTTTGTCGATGATTACAGAAATTTCTCAAAATAACCACCCGAATTGTCAGCAAGCTGACATTTTCTCCTTCGTGTTCGATCTAATTTTGAATCAAATTAAATAATCAAAACACAATTATTCTATGAACACAAAAAAGTTTAAAAAATCAGCAGCATTGATCACCGGAACATTAGTAGCCGGATCATTTTCCGTATCAGCTAACGCCAACCAGGCCAATCTTTTTGAATATGAAAACCTGGGATCGGGCGCCGAACTCAGAAGCGAATTGATTGAAATGAACAGCGTCCGCTACAAGACTTTCGAAATGAAATGCGGTGGTGAAAAAACGGAAAAAGACAGCAAATCATCCGAAGCTAAATGTGGTGAAGGCAAATGTGGCTCTGGCGACAAAAAAGCCGATAAGAAAGATTCGACCAAAAAAGGTAAGAGTGCCGAAGCTAAGTGTGGCGAGGGCAAATGTGGCGGAGACGCCAAAGAGGCCAAAAAAGACACAACCAAGAAAGAGAGTAAAGCAGCACAATCGAAGTGTGGAGAAGGAAAATGTGGGGTAGAATAACAGGGTTGTGTTTTAACCGGGGTGCGGCCTTTGGGCAGCCCCGGTTAATTTCTCATTGTGGAACCAAAACAAAAAATCAAAATGAATACGAAAATAGGCATAGGATTAAGAAGAGAATTTGTCGATGAACTGGTTCAGCAAAAGCAACTGCAACCCGATTTCATTGAGCTGGCCCCCGAAAACTGGATGAAAATGGGAGGGTACTGGAAGAAGAAATTGAGGCAGGTTACCGAAAAGTATCCGGTAACATCGCATGGATTATCCCTGTCGCTGGGCAGCCCGGAGGAACTGGACCATGATTTCATAAAGGATTTGAAAAAATTCCTGGAGGAAAACAATGTACAGATTTTTTCGGAGCACCTTAGTTACACCAAAACCAATAATGCGCACATCTACGACCTGCTGCCGATTCCTTTCCGGGAAGATGCCGTGAAACATGTGGCAACCCGTATCCGCGAGGCGCAGGAGTTGTTAGGCCGAAAAATTGCGATAGAAAACGTATCCTATTACACCCCGGTAGATGCCGAAATGGATGAAGCTGAATTTCTGAATAGTGTGGTGGAAGAAGCTGATTGCAACATGTTGCTGGATGTCAACAATATCTACGTCAATGCCTTCAACCATAACTACAATGCCCGGGAATTCATTAACCGGCTTCCCCTGGATAGAGTAGCCTACATTCACATGGCCGGGCATGAAAAGGTAGAGCCCGATTTGATTATCGATACGCACGGCGAAGCCATAATCGACCCGGTTTACCAGCTTTTTGACTACACCGTAAACCAGATGCCCGAAGTTCCAATACTACTGGAGCGTGACTTTAACTTCCCTGAATTGGAAGAACTCCAACAGGAGATGAATAACCTGAGAAACATCACTGAAAAAGCCTGGAGGAAAGAAAATGCGAACACTCGATAAATATACCGAAAAGCTTCAGTACCGGATGACCGAATATTGCCGTACGGGTAGCCCGAATTTTCTGCCCGGCACCAACGGCAAAGGCATGAAGCACTACCGGCGGCTGTCATTCAACATCTTCAACAATACGCTGGAACAGGCCTATCCTATCACTTACGAGTACCTGGATGAGGCAGAGTGGATGGAACTGGTCGACGGATTCTTTTCCGGGCACGACTGCCAAACGCCGCTGCTGTGGCAAATGCCCTATGAATTCTATAATTACGTGGAAGAAAATGATTTGAAACTAAAGGAGAAATATCCTTTCCTGCCTGAACTTCTCTATTTCGAATGGCTGGAGATTGAGGTTCACACTATGGAAGATATTGACATTGAAGCGGAATATATTCCGGATAAACATTTTGATGATACGATTCCCCTGGTAAATCCTGAGCATCGTTTAGTGCAGCTCAACTACCCGCTGCACCTGAAACCAATAAAGGAGGCCATTCAGCATCCGGGGCAATATTTCGTATTGATATTCAGAGACCCCGATGAAGGCAACGTGCACTTTATTAACCTGTCGGTGGTTTTTGTATTTGCATTAGAGCAACTGTCTCAACAGGATTTAACCACAAAAGAACTTACAACAATGATTTCCGAACAATTTGGCGTGGCAGACACCGGAAAGATAGAAAAGCATCTGAAAGGCTTTTTTGAGGATTTGTTCGACCAGCAAGCCGTACTTGGATATAAACTTAAAAAATAAAAATAAAATGATTGAAGTGTACAGAAAATTCGTAAAAGGAGTAAACCAGTTACAAGATTTGGCCCTGTTGTTTATACGACTGATTCTGGCCTATGGATTTTACGGGCCGGCATCAAATAAATGGGGCAACATGGAGGGGATTGCCCAGTGGTTTGACAGCATGAACTATCCGCTCCCCACGCTGAATGCTTACCTGGCCGGCACCACGGAAGCTGCAGGAGTGCTCCTGCTGTTCCTCGGACTTGGAACGCGAATCATCTCGATTCCGTTGATGATAACCATGCTGGTGGCCATCTTTACCGTACATATCGGTAATGGGTTCGCAGCAGGCGATAATGGTTTTGAAATTCCGCTTTACTACTTGCTGATGCTGATTCTGTTATTGGCGTATGGCTCCGGTAAGTATAGTATTGACTATTTTATGAGCAAGCGGAGAGAAGGGTAATTTTTCATTAATTTCTCAATTTTGATTGAGGTTTTGGGTTCCCCGGGCTGCTGGAGTTATCCGGCAGCCCGGTTTTTTTATAATCAAGGTTCTGCAAAATCAATAAGGTTAAATATTCGGGGGGTATTCCTGGCTACTAAGGTTGAATACCGGAAAATAAGGTTAAAGAAGTTGTGATAAGAAGTTTTTGTGGCTTATTAGAAGATGGTGAGAAACAACTTCATTTCATTACTTAATAACCCAAAAAAAATCAAACATTATTGGTCTACCAATACTCCCGGCTATTTCTTAAGCGCTTCCGGCTCATGAATCAGAATTTTTTTGCGGTCATAATTCAAAATTCCGTCTTTTTCCAGTTGATTCATCACCGTGGTTACCGTCTGACGGGTGGTAGCCGTGAGGCTGGCCAAATCCTGGTGCGTTAGCTTCAATTCGATGACCACTTCATCACCGATCTTCCGGCCGTGGTCTTCGGCAAGATCGTTAATTACCTGCTTGATTCGATCCGGGGCTTTTTTGAACCACAGCGCTTCCAGGCGGGTTTGGATTTTTTTCAACCGAAAACCAATGAGCTTGGTTACCTGAAGATTCAGTTGCGGATTTTTTTCCAGAAAACGCTCAAACTCATCCACCCGAATTGTACAAATCACGGCATCTTCGGTGGATTCGGCCACGTGCGCCTGCTCTGTTTCACCGGCAATAGCCTGCTCGCCGAATAATTCTCCCGGCCCTACAATAGCATGGGTAAGCTCTTTCCCGTCTTCCGAGTAGGTGGAGATTTTTACTTTACCTTCCTTCAAAAAATAGATGGAATGGGATTTATCGCCCGGCAGGTATATTTTTTCCGATTTAGCGGCATTTTTCATGGAGGTCTTGTCGTTCAGCTCCATCATTTCTTGTTTGCTCATGGATTTAAGGATGTTGAAATTCTCTAAATACCAGAGCTTGCTTTTTTGTGCAGTCGTCATAAGCACCTGTTTATTTTCGTCTAAGATAATATTTCTTATTCAGATGGAGAAATATACATGTTTTAAGTTTAAAGGTTATATGTTTTTTTGTGTTTTAGTATGTTATTGCCAACAATACAAAAAAAGTTGCGTATGATTCAATTTTGGTGTAATTTTACATCAAAAATACAAACCTATGCCTAGACAAAGTATAACTTTCTCGAAACCAAATGATGAATGGTTAAAAGCTCAAATAGACAACGATGAATATTCCAGTAAAAGTGAACTTGTCAACGATTTGATAAGACAG
>CAYFQK010000251.1:0-4324 GCA_964345255.1 uncultured Bacteroidales bacterium
ACAAGGATGCGATTATTCCCTATTCATAAACCCATCCCTCCATAATTGACGGTGTGCGCTTGTGAAAAGGGCGGGTTTTCCTTTAAAAAACCGCCGATATGGAAGACCTGGAAGAAAAACTCAAAGAAGCTCAGGATGCCCGTTTCCGCGTGATTGCTTCCGATGCCGTATTTTCGATGGACGGGCACACCCCGCCGGTAGATAAAATGATTGAGCTGGCTAATAAGTATGATGCACTGCTTATGCTGGATGAAGCCCACTCAGCCGGCGTTGTAGGTAAAACAGGACGAGGGGTCACGGAATTGTATGATGTAAGAGGTCAGGTGGATGTGATTACCGGTACCCTTGGAAAGGCCTTTGGTGGCGCTATAGGCGGCTATACAACAGGTCCGAAGGAAATCATTGAATTATTGCGGCAGCGCTCAAGACCTTATCTTTTCTCCAATTCACTGCCTCCTTCAGTTGTGAATGCGGGAATTCGTATGTTTGATATGATGAGCGAAAGCAATGATCTGCAGGATAAGCTTCATGCGAATAAAGATTATTTTATAGGAGAGATGAAGAAGATGGGCTTTGACATTAAACCCACCGATTCCGCCATTTGTGCTGTGATGCTTTATGATGCCAAGAAAGCCCAGGATTTTGCAGCAAAATTGCTGGAGGAAGGAATCTACGTGATCGGCTTTTCCTATCCGGTCGTGCCTAAGGGCCAAGCCCGCGTTCGCGTTCAAATTTCAGCCGGACACGAAAAAGAACATCTCGACACCGCCCTCAAAGCCTTTAAAAAGATTGGTAAAGAGATGGATATGGTGTAAAGGGGATATAGGCATTTATTAGAATCATATACAGAAGCAGGTTTCTTTTTCGGTAAAGATGCCTGCTTTTTTTACAATTAAATTTTATGCAAACTATTCAATAGCGTTTATTTTTAACAAATAGCGTTAATATTTTAGGATTTTTAATTATCTTTAAGGCGTTTATTTTTAATAAAATATCTTTTAAGCATGGATTTTTCACAGTTAGCGTCGGTTTTTGATGCACGTAAAGCACCTGAAAAAGGATTTATCGTTGGATACGCTGCGATAATAAGTAAATACGAATTGGATGTTCCTGTGCCGGAAGTCATATCTTTAGTGAGTTTAAAAAATCGTAGTTATCACTCAAAAGGCTGGAATGTCTTTAAACCAATCTATCAGCCAGAAGAAACTCTTTACAAGCATTTGTTGTTTGCTTTGAAATATGAAGGTGTTAATCTTCTCTTTTTTAAAAAGTTGTTTGACAAATTATCTGAAAAGGAGGTTATACAAGCCATTAATAGCGAACCTACGGGTGCTTACAGTCGAAAAATATGGTTTCTTTATGAGTGGCTTTTCGATCGAATATTAGATTTGCCGAATGCTGATGTTAAAATAAAATTCGTCAAACTGATTGATGAAAAACTTCAATACGGCCTGGAAGGTACACGCTCGAAACGTCATCGCATCATCAACAACCTTCCCGGAAACCGAGACTTTTGTCCTTTAATTTTTAAGACGGAAAAGTTAGAAAATTACATCCGGGGCAATTTGGCCCAAGAGAAAAGAAAAAGCCTGAAGGATTTCCATAAGGATATTTTGCAAAGAGCAGCGGCTTTTTTGTTGCTGAAAGATTCCAAAGCTTCGTTTACCATCGAGGGGGAGAGCCCGAAAAGCAAACGCGCTGCCCGCTGGGGAAAAGCCATTGGCGAAGCCGGAAAAAATCCGTTGAGTAAAGAAGAGCTTCTCCGGCTGCAACAACTGGTTATTGAGAACAAACGGTTTGTGAAAATGGGATTTCGAGAACAGGGAGGTTTTATCGGAGAGCATGATCGTACCACCGGCGAGCCTATTCCGGAACATATTTCCGCTTGCTGGCAGGATTTAGACTCATTGATATCAGGATTACTGAAAACGAACCAATCACTCAATGAATCGGATTTTGATGCGGTGTTGACAGCTTCCTTAATTGCCTTTGGCTTTGTTTTTATTCATCCCTTACAGGATGGCAATGGCCGGATTCACCGCTATATCATTCATCATGTTTTAGCCAGGAAGCAGTTTACACAGCAGGGACTGATATTTCCGGTATCCGCATCTATTCTGGACCACATCGATGATTACCGCCGGGTGTTGCAGAAATATTCGCATCCGTTACTTGATTTTATTGACTGGAAAACCGCACCGGATAATAACGTGGAAGTAAACAACGAAACGATCGATTATTACCGTTATTTTGATGCCACCCCCCAGGCTGAATTTTTGTACGATTGTGTGTATGATACCATTCAAAACATTATCCCAAAGGAAGTGAAATACCTGGAAAAATACGATCGGTTTAAGCGCTTTATCGACGATGAGTTTGAAATGCCCGACAAAATGGTAGCCATGTTGGTAAGATTTTTGGAACAAAATGACGGTAAACTTTCCAAAAGAGCAAGAGAGAAAGAGTTTTCTGCATTGACCGATGCGGAAGTGGAGGAGATTGAGAAGGTTTATCAGGAAGTATTTTCTGATTAAGGATAGGGAATCGAAAGCAATATTTGATGGAGATTCATAAGGTAATTAAAATGAATAACGCCTTACATTTTTAAATTCAATAGATTATCTTTGTAAGAAATGGAGTTGTTATGGATATATAAACACGTAAACTGAAGGCGATTGAAAACTTGATAGATATCAATGACGAAGAGTTATTGAAGCAAATTGAGTTTTTTATCAATGAGATACAAAAACAACAGAAGGATGACAGATTCAGAAAGCTCACAAAAGAAGAGGTCATCGAGAGAGCCAAAAAATCTAACGAGGACTACGATCAAGGAAAAATACAAACCCAGGAAGAGCTTATCAAAAATTCGAAGAATTGGTAAAGCATCAAGAGCCTGATAAAATGCAAACATAAAAAACGTTTGCGGCTTCCCGGAGCTTTATGCCATTATAAAATACCACGTTAATTATCTTCAAAAACATTAAACCTTGCTGTTTTTTTTGAACATATTGTTTTTATAAAAGGCCTAAAATTTAGATCGTATTCCGAAAATGAGGCCTAAAATTTCGATTATAATCCAAAAATTAGGCTTAATTTTTGGAAATTGAATGATCTGACAGAAGCTAATACCAGTACACAATTGCTTGCTCTGATTGGGAAAAATACAGAGATGACGATCATTGATGAGGCTCAACAGGTGCCTGATATAGGACGAAAACTTAAATTGCTGAATGATACGAAACCTAACCTCCAGGTGATTGCTACCGGATCTTCGGCTTTCGATTTGCTTAACCGAACAAGCGAACCGCTTACTGGCAGAAAACGGTTATTCTATCTTTATCCACTTAGTTTTACTGAAATGACAAACCACACTTCTTTAAGAGAAGAGAAAAGATTGCTGGGGCGGAGACTAATCTATGGCTATTATCCAGAGGTTGTAAATAATCCGGGCAATGAAGAAGAAGTATTGTTAGAAATTGCACAAAGCTATCTTTATAAAGACATACTAAAATTTGATGGGATCAGAAAATCAGCTATCCTGGAAAAGCTGCTCCAGGCTTTAGCTTTTCAGGTAGGAAGCGAAGTAAGTTTTTATGAATTAGCCAAAACCGTTGGTAATATTGATAGCGCCACCGTTGAAAAATATCTCGATCTGCTTGAAAAAACTTACGTTATTTACAAGTTACCTGCTTTTAGCCGTAATATGCGAAATGAAATCAAAAAAGGGAAAAAGTACTATTTCGCTGATAACGGAATAAGAAATGTATTGATCAACAATTTTAATTCGCTGGCTTACCGATTCGATAAAGGTTCGTTATGGGAAAATTTTTTGCTGTCTGAGCGCAGGAAACGTAATCATTACCTATCAGAAACACCCAATACCTATTTCTGGAGAACTCGTGACCAGGCAGAAATTGATTATATCGAAGAATCCGGAGGCAAGTTGTATGCCTATGAAATTAAATGGGATAAAGCCAAAGTCAGGTTCCCCCAATCATTTCGCAAGTCCTATCCCAATCACGAGACTAAATTGATTAATAAAAATACCTTCCAGGATTTTCTGAGCTTTTAAACCACCACATTAATAATCTTCTTCGGCACTACAATCACCTTCTTCGGGGTTTTGCCCTGGAGGTATTTTTGTGAGCGGTCTTCTTCCAACACTTTCTTCTCAATCTCTTCCTTGGGCATGTCGAGGGGCAATTCCATCTTGAAACGCATCTTGCCATTGAAGGAAACCGGGTACTCATAGGTGCTTTCTTTTATGTATTCTTCGTTGAATTCCGGATCCCTGACATGTGCAATAGTCTCTTCATGCCCC
>CAYFQK010000252.1:0-4299 GCA_964345255.1 uncultured Bacteroidales bacterium
TATAAAGCTTTAAATCAGTTTATTCATTCCAAAGAATTCAAAGACAAGAAGAAGGCTATAAAAGCCCAGAAATACAGGGGCACTGAAGCCTTCCACAAAGAAAAACGTTACAGGAAACTGGCCCGCTCAAATCAAATAAAGACTTACTACAAAGTAAAAGACTCTGCCGAGCTAAGATTTCTGGAAGATTTCAAAAATTCCGATAAGCTGAACAAGTTCCTGGAGCTTAAAACGTATTTTAAATCCAAAGACTTTGCAAAAGATAAAGAGCGAATAAAAAAGGAACGAAAGAAAAAAATTCGCCAGATTAAGGAGAAAAAAAATGAATATAACACCTTAAAAAAGAAATTCAGGTGGTATGAAAAACTAAAAAAGAACACAAAATTTAATGATTTCCTCCATTTCAAAGATTCCGAAACCTTTAGCCAATACCTGGAGCTGGAGCAAGAAGTAAAAAATTATTCTTTGAAAGAGGTTAAAACAAGATATAAAACTCAGCAAAAGGGACTTAAAAAAGAAAAGAAACGTCTGGAAAAACGTTATAAGGAGCTGGAAAAGCAAGCGCGTAAGGCAAACAAAAAGAAACAACCTTTTCCCAATGAGCAGGAATTAGAGCAACTTAAGGAAACTATAGCTGAGGGAAAATTTGATCAAAAGATAAAAGATGCAGACTACAAACAGGCCATTGAATACGTAAAAATCCAGCAGTTCAGAGAGCTACGAAAAAGTAAGCGGGTAAAAACAGCTGCTTCTTTTTATCATTCCGACAAGTATAAAAGATACAAAGCAGTGCAGGGAACTGAGGAATTAAAGCACTACGAGTCTGTTAAAGAGTATATCAATAAGCAATACAAAAAAGACCTGGAGGAAGTAAAAGCACAAACCTATAAAAACAGTGAAACCTACAGGAAATACAAAGAATTTAAGAAGCTAAAAGCTGATAAGGAGATAAAACGCTACCTAAAATTTGAGAAATCAAAAAAATATAAGATTTTCAAAAACCTTGATAGCTCCAATCTAATTAAAGAATACGAAGAGCTTCATGAATATGTAAACACTAAAGCGTTTATTGACTATAAAAAATACATGAAGGATCCGAAAAAATTCAGACTATCGGAAGAATACAAACAACTGCAGGAATATAAGAAGCTTAAAAAGGATCAGGATATCAAATGGTACTTTAAACATAAAGATGCCAGTCGATTTAACGATTACCGCAATTGGCGGCTGACCTTCGAAGACAAGTTTGATGCCCCAAAGCTGGACGGTGAAAAATGGGACACGCTGCCTTACCCCGCTAAAAAATTCATTTCAGGAACTTATTCACAGTGGGATGACCTTCAGCTTTATACCGAAAACGATAATCATAAAATAGAAAATGGGATTCTGAAAATAGAAACCAGAAAGGAGGAGCGGGAAGGAAAAGCATGGCATCCTACGATGGGATTCCTGCCGAAAAAGTTTTCGTATACCAGTGCTATGTTGAATACCGGCGAAACTTTCAGGCAGCAATACGGTAAGTTCGAGGCGAAAATCAGAATGGGTTATGCCTATCCGCTGGTCCATTCGTTCCATCTTTCATCCGATTTTAAAAGTCCTTTAATAGCCATTGCAGAATACGGGGAAACTAAAAACAACCGGGCTGCTAAGGCAGGTTCTTTTACCCCCGGCGAACAGAAAAAACGTGCGACGGGTAAAAAAAGTAAAATAAAGGGCAGAAATCTTGGAACACATTATAACTTGCTGACCTTGCTTTGGAACGAAAAAGAGATTGTATGGAAAATTAACGATTTGACTATCAAAAAAGAAAAGAAAAACATCCCCCAAAAACCACTTTTCCTGAATATTTTCACCTCAGTGCAAGGAAAAATTGATGAAAAGCGTTTTCCGGTTTCACTGGATATCGACTGGATAAGGGTTTACCAGACGCAATAAACAACACAAAAAAAAGGAAGCCGGCATAAACTGACTTCCTTTTTTTTGCTTCGCTATCACGAAAGGAATTTGTCATTTGACCTGATCATCGAACGAATTACATTTACATATTCCATTCCTTTGCTCGAATATTTCTGCAGGCCAATAGCAAGATAATCTCCTTTAAGCGGCTCATTTTTCTGACGAAGCTCATAACGAAGGTTTCTGAAGTATGTATAAGCTGCGTGGCTATTCAAATTCCGTATGTATGCTCTTACGGAATGCGCCACACTAGGATAGGCTGCTACTTCATGCTTAGCACCTTCGGCACGATTTCGGGGCACAAGCCCACAGCCTTCAGTAAAGCACCACTGCCCAAACATGTTATTCCCTTCACGGGCGAAATAGGAAGTACCCCAGGCCGATTCGTTGGCTGCCTGTATCAAAGCCAGCGAAACCGGTACTTTATCAACACGCATGAGCAACTTTGTGTAGGTCTCTTCACTTTGAAAATCAGCATCCCGAAGCTTATATTCCCGGGCTATTTCTTCAAGACGGTTTATTTGCTCTTGCGACACATCCCATCCCATCTTATGGGCTACAAAACACTTCTTTACAAAATTACGCTGAGCTGTTACCCGCTGATTTTCAGCTTTGAGGATAGGCCGCATAAAACTAAAGAACTTTTCTTTACGGGTGTTGGCATCCTCGTATTTTTTGAAATCAGGAAGCTGCAACTTACGACTCATTTCATCAATGGAATAGTCCTCATCAAATGTTATCTGCTCATAATTATCTGATGGCACCTTGGCTGCGGATATGGTATTGGTATCATCCATGTTTTCACAGGCTAAAAAAATGCCTCCTGTAAAAGCAACCAAAATGAATAATGTTGTTTTTTTAATCATAGCTCCTCCTTAATAGGGTTTGGTATTGCTTTAAAGAAAATTTAATTATCCTTTAATGCGTAATACTCATTGCTGCCGCCGGCAACATCGTTAGTAAATGTCTTTAACCTATGGGCCAGCCACCCTCTGTCCATACGATTCATTGTTTCAGTAACCTTCATCAACTCGTGTAACTCCCAACTATCAACAAAACTTAGTTTTTTGTCAGGCAAATCACTGTTTTCATTGAAGAGTAATGATTTAACAATATTATAGACTTCGCCGGCTTCATAATCGTTAAGCATGACATGGGTTAGATTTCGCGCCATATCGCCGGTTTTTCTGAAGCTATTATTAGATAATATAACCAAGGTTAGTCCCTTTTCGGGAATTGTACGGAGGGTGGTGCGGAATCCGCTCCAGGATCCGTTATGGAAAACCATTTCGTGGTTATGAGTATTCTTGATACGGAAACCGTAGCCATATTCGATAGGCTCTCCATCGGCCAGGGTTGAGGCGGAGAACGCATTTTCAATGAGCGATTCATCAATCACATCACCTTCTTTCAGGGCTTCAGCCCACCTCACCAAATCAGTGGCAGTAGAAAAAATACCTTTATCGCCATAGGTTCCATCCATCAGGTTTAAATCAACTTTCCTATAGCGATATCCATTATACCGATACCCTTTTACCATATCGGACTGATAAGTATCCACTGCGCTACTGAATGCAAATGTGTCATCCATATTAAGCGGATTGAAAAACCTGTTTTTCATGAACTCGTTGTAGCTAAGGCCCGATGCACGCTCTACAACAGATGCCAGGAGGCAATATCCCGTGTTGGAATAATTAAATTTTTCTCCGGGTTTAAAATGCAGCTTTACAGGGTGTTTGGCTATCATGTTTACCAGGTCCTCGTTTGTTGGGGCTTGTGGTTCATTCCAATGGCGGGCGATGATCCACATATAACTTGGAAAACCGGCATTATGAGTAAGCAAGTGCCTAATCTTCACATCCTCATAGGGGATCTCAGGGATATAGGTGGTAACTGAGGAATCCAGGTTGACTTTTCCTTCCTGGTATAACTTGAGGATAGCTGCAGCGGTAAATTGCTTGCTCACTGAAGCTAATTGAAATTTTGATGAATCCGTGATATGAATCTTCTTGTTCATATCTGCGAGCCCATAATTCTTTTGAAGAATCACCACGCCGTCTTTTGCAATGGCAACAGTGCCGTTAAAACGGTCATCTGAAATATATTCATCAATTTCTTGTTTTACGCTGCTCAGAGGGTTGCTATATATTTCGCTGATAACCCGCTGTTTCTCTTTATATGCCAGGGGTCGATGATGAGAAACTAAAAGTGAATCAGTTTTATCTATAATACCCTCGACATTACCGGATTGATTGGTGCTACGAACAGGATTTTGTGCAAAATGTCCTGAAACCAATAAAAAGGCAATAGCCGCATATTTTGTCCTATGTAAAACTTTATTCC
>CAYFQK010000253.1:0-4278 GCA_964345255.1 uncultured Bacteroidales bacterium
CTTGCCTATTTAAGGGGAACTATTTTATAACCCTCCAATTGCAATTGTTTCCGAAGATAATCGATATGCGAAGGCCCTACCTCGCAACATCCACCAATGATTGTGGCCCCATTTTTTACCCAGTCCATGGCATGGTAAGCATATTTCTTTTCGTCCATATCATGCCTGGCCGAGAGGATATCTACTGTTTTTCCCGGCTTCAGTGGGTCAACAGACGTAAATCCATTCGCATAACCTCCGTAGGGTTTGTCCAAATGCTCTATTGCCTTCAGTCCTTCGCTAATCGTTTCCGGGAAGGAGCAATTGAACAAGAACGCATCCAGGGGGTATTGTTTTAGAGCGCTCACAGCTTCCTCAATGGTCTCTCCTGATCGCAGCTGATTGGGGTGTTTATCTGCTAGAGTAAAACTAAGCAAGACGGTTTTGCCGGTTTGCAGGGCCACCTCTGTTGCAGCTTGTGCTTCTTTTATATTGGAGATTGTTTCAATGAGGAATAAATCGACAAAAGGAGCCTGTATCGCGACGATTTGTTCGTATTCGCGCTTTATCTCTGCGAAAGAACGTTCATTTGAAGTATAGCTTGCAATCAAAGGAGGCAGGCAGCCGGCTATCTGCACGTCTTCTGCCATAGCCCCCAATTCATCTCTTGCTTCAGAAGCTATAGTTAAAGCCTGCCGTTGCAGATCGTCAAACCACTTAAGCTTGCCATCCCGCTGGAGGCGCGTTGGCGTAGAGGTGTAGCTGTTAATCGTTACAACTACCGCTCCTGCCCTGATGAAATCCTGGTGAACTTCTTTTACTATTTCCGGCTGATCCATCATCACTCTGGAAGACCACATCGGATCGGCCGGTTTTCCGGCTCGTTTATATATCTCCTGGCCAACTCCGCCATCTAAAAGGACAATATCTTGCATAACCTACGTATTAAAAATTTCAAAATGCTCTTAATTTCCTGGCCTAACACCCAATAAATCAGACTGTTTAACTTTGGTTTGTAAAAATAATCAATTTTGTTCATAATATTGCCATTGCAAGGGTCAACCAACGATGTCCTTTAAACCGATGGTTGTTAATGCGTTCCGGGGCTGAATGCATATACCGAAGCAAGCTGCCCCCTATTCAGTTACTAAAAAGCAATAATTTTTTCTGTCATTCCAGCGGATGTTGAGCCCTTAGCACTAACTTAAATAGTAGGGCAAAAATTCCGGAGCATGCTGACCCTCTATGAATTCAGTTCTCAAAAGAACGATGGACTAGTTTACAATAATTTTACAATACAGCAGAAGATTATATCCATACTTCTGTGGATAAAGGTTTACTACTTCACCCCGAACATAACAAATATCAGAAAAAGGACTGGTAGGAAATTCATGATTCTCAGGAAATACTCAAAAGGCTGCTGGCAAAGGGCTCGTGGCGTTTCCTGGATTTCCGGTGTTTCCTGTTGTCACTTTCATCAACAATCCGTTACATCTTTGTTTCAGATAGCTATTTTAGCTCTTTCCATTTTCCCTGTTTGTTGAGCCTGGCTGCTCTTATCCAGTCATCGTTGGTAGCATCGGCTGCAAGGTTGTAAATAGGATTACTTTATAGAGGGATTGAAAAGTAAATAATACTGAATAAAATCCTGTTTTTCCTCATAAACCCAATAAATAAACCCCAACCATATCCCATTTCTTCCAAATGTCTTAACTTAGTAACCCTCTTAGAAGCTTACGAGTATTAAAACAGAATACTGAATGAATTGATTATCAAATCACAAAAAACATTATGACTGCTGCAACACATAATAAACTGGTTTCCTTTATTTGGTCTATAGCAGATGATTGCCTTCGGGATGTGTATGTCCGGGGGAAATACCGGGATGTGATATTGCCAATGGTAGTGCTCCGCCGGTTGGATGCTTTATTAGAACACACCAAGGATGAGGTGATGAAGGAATTGGATTTTCAGAAAAATGATATAGGACTGACCGAATGGGGAGACTTAAAAGAACTCCGTGATGCTTCAGGTTATTCTTTCTATAACACCAGCGAATGGACCTTGCAAAGGTTGTACGACACGGCCACCAATAACCGGCAAATCCTTTTGGCTAATTTTGAAGATTATTTGAACGGATTCAGCGACAACGTGAAAGATATTCTCAGCAAGTTCGACCTGAAAAGCAAAGTCCGCCACATGGCTAATAAAGATGTGTTGCTTGACGTGTTGGAAAAGTTCACTTCGCCTTACATCAACCTGACGGATAAGCAAAAGACTGATCCGGATGGACGCAAACTTCCGCCCCTGACCAATTTAGGAATGGGCTATGTTTTTGAGGAACTCATCAGAAAATTTAACGAAGAAAACAACGAGGAAGCCGGAGAGCACTTTACTCCCAGAGAGGTCATTGACCTGATGACCCATATTGTTTTTGAGCCGGTAAAGGATAACTTGCCCCCAATTATTACAGTATACGACCCGGCTTGCGGAACGGGCGGTATGCTAACGGAATCACAGAATTTTATCAAGGATGAAAAGGGCCAGATTAAAGCCAATGGCGATGTTTACCTCTACGGAAAAGAGATAAATGACGAAACCTACGCCATTTGCAAGTCTGACATGATGATCAAAGGGAATGATCCTAAGTACATCAGGAACGGCTCTACCCTTTCTACGGATGATTTCTCAGGAACGTCATTTTATTTTATGCTTTCTAATCCGCCCTACGGAAAATCGTGGGCCAGTGAACAAAAGTTTATAAAAGATGGCAAGGAAGTAATTGACCCCCGCTTCAGGGTAAACCTGAAGGATTTTTGGGGAGAGGAAGAAGAGGTGGATGCAGTGCCCCGGTCATCGGATGGACAGCTCTTATTCCTTATGGAAATGGTGAATAAAATGAAACCCACTTCTCAAAGTCCAAAGGGAAGCCGCATTGCTTCGGTTCATAATGGTTCGAGTTTGTTTACCGGGGATGCCGGAAGCGGAGAGAGCAATATTCGCCGATACATTATCGAAAACGACTGGCTTGAATGTATCATACAAATGCCCACCAATCTCTTCTACAATACGGGTATTTCAACCTATGTGTGGATTCTTTCCAATAACAAAGCTCCTCAGCGTAAGGGAAAGGTTCAACTCATTGATGCCAGCGGTAGGTATCGAAAGCTGAGAAAGAATCTGGGCGAAAAGAATTGCGAGTTTGCACCGGAGCATATTGATGAGATTCAGGAGACGTATCACAATATGAGCGAAGCGGAAAGGGAAGGAGAAGAAGACCTAGCGGCCAAAGTTTTTGACAATAGCGATTTCGGATTTTATAAAGTGACGATTGAGCGACCAAAACGACTTAAAGCCCAGTTTACGGAAGAGCGTATTGAGTCATTGCGCTTTGATCCGAAACTAAAAGAACCCATGCAATGGGCTTATCAGCAGTATGGCGATCAGGTTTATGAAAATATATCTCAATTCGAAAAAGAAATCGATGACTGGTGCGAGAAGAATGACATTGAACTGACCAACAAACAGCGTAAAGCTTTACTCAGTAAAAAGCAATGGGAAAAACACCGCAACCTTGTAAAAAGAGCCTATGAATTGATGCAGGCCATAGGAACGGATGAATATGATGATTTTAACGTATTCAGAAATAAGGTGGAAAGCTATTTAAAAGAGCAGAAGATAAAACTGGATGCTTCACCTAAAAATACCATCCTGCATGCCGTAAGCTGGTATAATGCAGAAGCTGAAAAAGTGATTAAAAGCAAAATCCAATTAAAAGAGGATAAGCTGGAGAAATGGCTCGATCATCTAAACTGCACCAAAGAGCAATTGCCCGATTATGGCTACTACCCGACGGAAAATAAAAATGAGTATATTCAGTATGAAACTGAATCCGATTTGCGGGATTATGAGGAAGTTCCTCTTAAAGAAGATATTTACGACTACTTCCGGCGAGAAGTAAAACCCCATGTTTCGGAAGCCTGGATTAATCTCGACGCTACGAAAATTGGCTATTCGATTAGCTTCAATAAGTATTTCTACCAGCATAAACCATTGAGAAGTCTGGAAGAGGTGACAAATGAAATAGTAGAGTTAGAGGAGCAAAGCAAAGGTTTGATTAATGAAATTTTGGATATATAATGGGTAATAAAAAGAAATTTCACCATTTATTTGGATATGTGTGCCGGCGTGTATTACTTTTGTGCGCAATAGAACCCACCACGCTTCCCGTTAGATCAGCGCACCCGGGTGGGTCTTCGATTTTTAGGGAGGACTTGCCATATGAGATATAACAGGCCT
>CAYFQK010000254.1:0-4271 GCA_964345255.1 uncultured Bacteroidales bacterium
ATTATTCCCAGTGGTATAACGAAATAGTTATCAATGCAGACCTGGCAGAATACTCTGCTGTTAGGGGCTGTATGGTAATTAAGCCCTATGGATATTCTATATGGGAAAAAATGCAGGCTGTGCTCGATGGCAAATTTAAAGCTACCGGCCATTCCAACGCCTACTTTCCATTGTTTATCCCCAAATCGTTTTTTCAGAAAGAAGCAAGCCATGTTGAAGGTTTTGCCAAAGAGTGTGCCGTAGTTACACATTACAGGTTAAAAAACAGCGAAGACGGAAAAGAAATTGTAGTTGATGAAGACGCCAAGCTGGAAGAAGAGCTGATAGTAAGGCCTACTTCAGAAACCATTATCTGGGATACCTATCGTAAATGGATACAGTCTTATCGTGATTTGCCTATCCTGGTGAATCAGTGGGCTAACGTTGTAAGGTGGGAAATGCGTACACGCCTTTTCCTGCGCACTGCAGAATTCTTGTGGCAGGAAGGTCATACTGCTCATGCTACCAAAGAAGAGGCTATTGATGAGACCAAAAAAATACTGGAGGTTTATACTGATTTTGTAGAGAAATGGATGGCCGTTCCGGTGATTCAGGGCACAAAATCGCCTAACGAACGTTTTGCCGGCGCTGAGGAAACATACTGCATAGAAGCGTTGATGCAGGATGGCAAAGCCCTGCAGGCCGGAACATCTCATTTTTTGGGGCAGAATTTTGCGAAAGCTTTTGACGTAAAGTTTCTCAGCAAAGAAAACAAACAAGAATATGTATGGGCTTCTTCATGGGGTGTTTCCACCCGACTGATGGGCGCTTTGATTATGTGTCATTCCGATGATCAGGGTTTGGTTGTGCCGCCTAAGCTGGCTCCTATTCAAGTGGTAATTGTGCCCATTTATAAGAAACAGGAACAGTTTGAAGCCGTATCCGCGAAAGCGCAAGAAATAAAAAAGGAATTGGAAGAGAAAGGGATTGCTGTAAAATACGATGACCGTGATACCCAAAAGCCCGGATTTAAATTTGCGGAATGGGAATATAAAGGTGTGCCCGTAAGAATCGCAATCGGACCCCGTGATCTGGAAAAGGGAACTGTAGAAGTGGCTCGTCGCGATACGCTTGAAAAAGAATTTTTTGATGTGTCTGATCTTGCCAATAAGATAAACCACTTACTCGAAAACATTCAAAACAACCTTTATCAGAAAGCTTTGGATTTGCGAAATGACAGAACGCACACGGCTTCGTCATGGGAAGAATTCAAAGACCTGATTGCCAATAAAGGCGGATTTGTTTATGCCCATTGGGATGGCACGGCAGAAACAGAGCAGAAAATAAAAGAGGAAACCAAAGCCACGATCAGGGCAATACCGCTGGAGCAGAAAAAGGAGGAAGGGAAATGCATTTACTCCGGAAAATCCTCCGATCAAAAAGTAATTTTTGCCAGAGCCTATTAGCGAAAAGGAAAATGCGAAAAGAGGAAAGCTGCCTTAGGCGGCTTTTTTCATTAAACACCTCCAGCTTCCTGAGTCAACTTTGGAAGGGAATATTTGTTACTTTTGTGTTAAATTTAAGAATATGGTTAAGTTAAGTGTAAATATCAACAAAATAGCTACTATCCGGAATGCACGCGGGGGAAATATCCCTGATGTCCTGATGGCAGCCCTGAAATGTGAAGAATACGGAGCTGAGGGAATTACAGTTCATCCACGGCCCGATGAGCGGCATATCCGGTATGAAGATGTCAGAGCATTAAAACCGCAATTACAAACGGAATTTAATATAGAAGGATACCCGGGAATCAGCTTTTTGCAGCTTGTAGGAGAGGTGAAGCCTCATCAGGTAACGCTGGTGCCGGACCCGCCGCATGCGCTTACTTCTGACCACGGTTGGGATACGATAGAGAATAAAGACATGCTGATAGAGGTAATAAAAGAACTCAAAGGCCATGGCATCCGTACGTCTCTTTTTGTTGACCCGGTTGAAAAATTCATCAGGAATGCCAAGGAAACGGGGGTAGACCGTATTGAGCTTTATACAGAATCGTATGCCCGCCATTACAGTCAAGATCGCAAAAAAGCCATTGCACCTTTTATTGAAGCGGCAAAAGTAGCTAATGAGGTTGGCTTAGGTATCAATGCCGGTCATGATTTGAATCTGGATAACCTGAAATATTTCATTGAGAATATCCCTGGCTTGCTTGAGGTATCCATTGGACATGCCTTGATTAGCGATGCATTATACTTGGGTTTGGAAAAAACCATTGGGTATTATATTGAAAAAACAAGATAAGATGAATGAGTTCAGTTTAAAAAGTTTATTAGTTGCTAAGTTACTAAGTATGTAGGTTAATAACCTGAAGAAAAATACTTTAAGCAAATAATTACTACTTTCTACTAGACCAGGCTTATGAATTCTTTTTTGAACATCTCTTTTTTGATTTGTTTAGCTTAAAAACATCTGAAATGAAACTGTTTTACAGACATTACGGCGAAGGCCAGCCATTAATCATTTTGCACGGTATTTTTGGTATTTCCGATAATTGGGTTACGATAGGCCGAAAGCTGGCCGAAAAGTTTTCTGTGTATATCCTTGATTTACGAAATCATGGTCAATCGCCCCATAGCGATACGTTTAATTATATTGCCATGATGGAAGACTTGCAGGAGTTTATCGAAGACCATGAACTTGAGAATCCCATTTTGATTGGGCATTCCATGGGTGGCAAGGTAGCCATGTATTATAGTCTTGAATATCCTGAATCGGTAAACAGCTTGGTTGTTGTAGATATCAGTATGCGCAAATACCCTCATCGCAGTCATCACATCAAAATGATAGAAGCAATGCTGGCGGTGGATTTTGATAAGGTGGAAAAACGGGAGGATGTGGACGAGCAACTGGCTCAAGCCATTCCAAGCAAACCCATCAGACTCTTTGTGATGAAAAACCTGGAGCGAACCCAGGGCAATCATTTTAAATGGAGAATTAATCTAAAAGCGTTGAATGACAATATTGCGCATGTTTTTGAAGGAGTTGAACATTTGGGTATATTTGAGAATCCTGCCCTGTTTATCCGGGGTGGTCGCTCTGATTATATTTCAGATGAGGATATGGATAAAATAGGGCAGCATTTTCCGGGGGCTGAACTAAAAACCATCGAAGGAGCCTCGCATTGGGTACATGCAGAAGCTCCTGATGAATTGTGTGCAATGTTAAGCGATTTTACAGGTAAAACCTGTGAATATAAACCGCGTAAGCAGAAAAACTAATAGCGTTCCACAGAAAGGTCTGCAATAGCGGCCTGCACTTTAATTTCAATGGTATTTGCCGCATTATCGTAATTTTCAGTATAATAAGCTCCGTTGCGTTTAGAAAAACCTTTTAAGTCTTTGCCCGTGAGGAGCGTAGTTGTTTGTATGCGGGCTCCGGTATTTTCCGGTATCATAAGGTTGATATCAGAAGCCCCGGCGTTGATTTTTACAAGGGTTTTTTCATATTTTTCCCCAATTTTAATATTAATATCAGCCGCTCCGCCGTCTATCTTCATGGTTTTTATTTTAAAATTGCTCAAGTCAAAGTCAATTTCAGCAGCGCCTATATTGAAATCAACATCCCATACCGGGTCAGGATGTAGTCTTGCCTCTATGATATTCTTGTTCTTGCTGTTGTCAGGTATTGTAACTCTTTGATTCTTGAGTTTAAAACCAACATATTGCCGGGTTTTGTCGGTCTTGGTTTTTAAAGAGTATTGGCTGGCTTTTCCTTTTTTATAGAAAGAAGCCAGATGGTCTTCAGTGGTCCTGTTTATTTTGAAAGACCCTGCGCCGGCATCAAATTCCAGTGATGCAAACTCCTTTTCTTGATAATCAGCCGTAAGCTCTTGAACATCGTCCCAGTCATAGTTTTTATCATCGTTACGATATTCTTTGTCGTTATCATCCCATTTAAAATGGAAATGGTCTTTTTCCCAACTGAAGTTACGTCTGTTTATGTCATCCCGATTTCCTACCAGGACAAATGCCAGGATAATGGCAGCTACTGAGAGGCCTAACCGGATTAAGGCATGTACCGGAATCAGACTGATTCCCCACAGGATAAGTAGCAAAGGCCACAGGCTAAAAATGACTGACCAGTTAAAAAATATAATGCCCATGTTTTTCAGAATGAACAAAACACCTATAAGGATGAGGATAACACCCCAAAATAATTTACCGTAGCTCATAATTTTATTCTTTGTCTTTATTAAAATGATTGAGTATTAATGCAACTCCGCCAATTACAAG
>CAYFQK010000255.1:0-4239 GCA_964345255.1 uncultured Bacteroidales bacterium
TAGTGCGCCTGCTTTGGGAGCAGGAGGCCGCAAGTTCGAATCTTGCCACCCCGACAAATGAAATCAAAGAGTTGCATTGGATGAATGCAGCTCTTTTTTTATTAATAAAAGGTTGATAATTAATGTATCGTTTTTATAGCTGGTCTTTTAAACAGAGAGTGACCCATTATTGGTATCAGGAAGGGCCTAATATTGTTTATAGCTAATTCATGATTTTTATGTTACGCATGCTATACCACCATTAGTTTTTTTAAAATTCTGAAACAATGCCAACATCCGTAAGATTTTATAGTTAAATTTTTGTACCTTAGTCACACGTTCAAAAATCACAAATAAATTAGTTATGGATACTCCAAAGAATTCGTTCGAAACAATAAGAAAATACCTCGACAAAGAAGCTGATAACTTATTAAACCATGAATGTAAAACGGTTGATAAAAGTCAGCTAAAACTGCCAGGTCCAAATCATGTGGATGAAACATTCGGCATTAGCGATAGAAATGTTCAGGTGTTGAGAAACCTTGCGCAGCTTTATGATCATGGACGCCTGGGAGGCACGGGCTATCTTTCAATCCTCCCGGTTGATCAGGGAATAGAACATAGTGGTGGTAGTGCTTTCGGTCCCAACCCAGCTTATTTTGATCCTGAAAACATCATAAAGCTTGCCATTGAAGGAGGATGCAATGCAGTAGCTACTACTTTCGGAGGATTATCATTGCATAGTAGAAAATATGCACATAAAATTCCATTCCTGGTGAAGATAAATCATAATGAGTTGCTCACCTATCCCAATACCTACGATCAGATCTTTTATGGTACAATTGAAGAAGCATGGAATTTAGGAGCTGCAGCGGTAGGAGCCACCATATATTTTGGCTCGGAAGAATCAAACAGGCAAATAGTAGAAATTGCCCAGGCTTTTGAATATGCCCATGAATTGGGCATGGCCACAGTGTTATGGTGCTATACCAGGAATAACGCTTTCAAGCATCAAGGTACTGATTATCATACCGCTGCTGATTTAACCGGTCAGGCAAATCACCTGGGCGTTACGATAAAAGCTGACATTATTAAGCAGAAGTTGCCTACAACTAATGGGGGATTTAAAGAGATTGGCTTTGGCAAGACCCACAAGGATATGTACGAAAAACTGAGCTCGGATCACCCCATTGATCTGACCCGTTACCAGGTATTAAACAATTATATGGGGAAAATCGGCCTGATTAACTCTGGGGGTGCCTCAAAAGGGGCCTCTGATTTTGGTGATGCCATAAGAACAGCCGTTATTAATAAGCGTGCAGGTGGGAGTGGCCTCATATCAGGCCGCAAAGCATTTCAGCGTCCCATGAAAGAAGGTGTGCAGCTTCTGAATCTGATACAGGACGTTTACCTGGCTAAGGAAATAACAATTGCTTAAGGATTTATAAAAGCCTTAAATCCCGCATGAAGCTATATCATGCGGGATTTAAATATAAAAGATATGGGTTGCTTAATAAATCAGTTTTCAGTAGTAATTGTTTAAGTTAACATATGAGTAAATCTGTGATATCAGAAGGTGCAATTGCCACTTATTTTCAAAATGCTTTGGTCAGCTAAGCGAGTGCTTTTAGGAAATAATTTATAAATTTGTAAAGACAAAATGAGTTTTTTATATGGCTGAAGAAGAAAATAAGCCGGATGTGCCGGAACCATTTAAATCGGATAATCCTAAGGCTAGGCTTTCCAATTCGCAGAAAGTATGGCTGATTGTTTTTTCGGTCATTTTTGCTGCGATATATACCTATATTAATATCTCTTGATAGAAAGACATTTATGCAGGCAACTGTATGTTGAAAGAATAGGACCCCTGCTTTGTTTTCCAGCTTTTTAATTCACCCTTCAGGCTGTTAATCAGTCGGTCAATTACAATTATGTCGAGATCATTCATTTTTTCATTATCCCCAGGTTTATAGTACGGCTCTTGGGGTTTATTCAATTTTGAGAACCTATCCAGCCATTCCTCGCTAATGTTTGCACCCTGAATCGTGAGGTTAATGTTGATATACTTTTTCTGACCGGATAGTTTTGAAAATATTTTGATGTTGTTTTTTGAATTTTTAATAATATCCTGTAACAGAACGCGAATAACCCTTTTGAGGATTTCGCGGTCGGTATGGATACTCCTGTCTTCGGTTGCTATCTCCCAATAAATTTGCTTGCTACGAAATGCATCTTTAAATTCCGATTGAATTTCATACAATAGGAATTTTAAATTAAATTTCTGTTTTTGGAGCGAAGGGAGGTCTTTTTCAAATCGTGAAAAATCCAGCAGGTTTTCTATGAGTTGAAATGAGCGGTGAGATTGTTCGAGAATTCGTTTCAATATAACTTCTTTTTCTTTTTCCTCCAAATCGGGTCTTAAACTTAATATTTCGGTCAGTCCGATAATGGCATTAAAAGGTTCGCGGATATCAGTAGCGAGAAAATCAATGAGATTATCTCTGATTTTTATCGAGCTTTCCAGCTTTTGCTTATAGTCCTGCAGTTTTATTTGAGCTGCTTTCAAATGTGTTATATCCGTAAACATGCCACTCATTCGTGCAGGGTTGTTATTTGCGTCAAAATCAATGACACGTCCCTGGTCGAATAGCCAGACCCATTCTCCTGATTTATTTTTTATTCGGTATTCAACAGAGAATGTGTTTCGTTTTCCTTTTAGGTTTTCATTTAAAATGTCAAAATATTTATCAGTGTCGTCGGGGTGTATCAAACCGCGCCAGGTGGTGAAGTTGAGATCAGGCATTTCCTCTACCGAATAGCCCGTGATATTGTATGTTTCTTCACTAAACAGCAAGTCACCCTTTTGAATATCCCAATCCCAGAACCCTGTTCTTGATGCTTCAACAGCTTTCAGCATTCTGTCTTCATAGTCTTTTTTAAATGCTTGTGCAATGGGCTTTTTATCAAGACTTTCAAAACTAAAAACGATTCCCTGGAATGAACCCGCAAAGCTATAAATGGACTGGCATGATATTAATACCTTCATGTTATTGTTAAAAGCATCTATTAGGTCTGTGCGAATATGATGAATACCATGTTGCGCATATCCGAGTATATCATCCAGACTAAAATCCAGCGTGGGTAACAAATTGAAGATATTCATCCCGTTGAGCTTTTTTGACGACATCGTTGTAAGCTCTTTCATCTTATCGTTATGATAAACGATACGGCCCCGTTCATCTATCAGAGATACGGGATAGCTGAGATTTTCAAGGATATTTTCAGCAAGAAAAGAAGAAGAAAATATTTTAACTCCCTTTTTTACGAGTGGATAAAACAGAAGAAGACTGCCGGTAAACAGAAAGAAATCGCCGAACATAAAAAACTGCTTTTCACGAAGCAGGATAAATTGCAGCTGTTCCTGAAAAAAGGCTAAGAAAATAAAGAAATAGGCAATGGCGAAAAACTTAGCGTTTGTTCTTACTCTATAGTCAATATTTACTAATCCGAAACGTATGATGAGTATAATAGAGACAAGACCTGTAATAAAAAAATAAATCATTTGCACCAAATGCAAGGTCATTTGCTTCCACTGGGCAAAATAAGCGACTTCAGAGATGTAGTAGAATCCAAAAGGACTAATTTCGTAATAAGCGCTATTATTTGCAAACCATACAAAAACAACTGAAATAAGTATGGTTGCTCCCAAAACGATTTTGCTGAAGAGATGCTTTGATTTTCTACTGAATAATAAGGCAAACCATAACATCAGAAAGGGCATAGCCGGAAGCAATATGAAGTAGATATGGGCCGAAAACCGGGCCAGCTGATCATTGGCTTTGGGGTTTTCAGAAATGAATAGGGAGATGCTGAAAACCATAAAAAAAGCCATAATCAGACCAAAAGTCTGGTGCAGGCGATTGCTGCGGTTTCTTATTAGCACTATCATACCGAAGGTAAGGTATATTAGCGCTGTACCTAAATGAAAAATGTAAATTTTTTCCATAAAATCGGCAACTGTCGAAAGCTCTTTTCCAATGCAAACTTAATCTTTTCTTGAAAATGAAAATAACAAACCTGTCATGGAGTTTTTGAAATAACTTTATATATTTGCAGTCGTTTTTCAAATGGTCTCGTAGCTCAGCTGGATAGAGCAACGGCCTTCTAAGCCGTAGGTCCCAGGTTCGAATCCTGGCGGGATCACTAAAGATAAACTGACGAGGAGTCGGTGAAAGACAAAGTGTGAAGTATCTTCTTAGC
>CAYFQK010000256.1:0-4205 GCA_964345255.1 uncultured Bacteroidales bacterium
TTTGTCATTTGTAATTTATGCCAAAAAAAGCAACAATTTAAAAATTAAGACACTATGTTTTTTCGCTCTCGGATTTGTTAACTAATTTTGGGTACAGAACCACAAAACAGAATACGGGACTAATAATTCAAAATAAACCATGGAACCAAAAGATAATTTCAAACCGGGTGGAATCTTTTTTATGAAATCTGAAATGCCTGATAATCTCAAAAAGTTCTACATAAACAGGGTGGGTGTGGAGATGTGGCTCGATCAGGGGCCATGCCAGATTTACAAATTTGGGAATATGCTTTTTGGGTTTTGCAAGGGTGAGCCTCCATCGATGGATGGGGTTATCACATTTTTTTATCCAACCCGAAAGGAAGTGGATGAAATGTATGAAAAGTTATATGATATAGCTACTACTGAAGTGAAGATGAATAACAAATTCAATATTTATCATTTTTATGCGAAGGATCCGGAGGACAGAAGCATAGAGTTCCAGTTTTTTAATCATTCTTTGAGTGCCTATTAAAAAAAACTCCATCCCTTATTCTAAGATGGAGTTTTCGGCTTAATTTTTAAAATCTTTTACATTCCAAGAATTTTGTAATTTAATTTTCTTGGATTAATGCACATTACAGGTATCTGCGAAGCATTAAAAATGATGTCTTCATCATAGCTGCCCAGCAGGAACCGCTTGAATGAACTGTCGGGATTAGTCATAATCATTACCATATCGGCATTCCGTGCAGTTGCATAATCAATTACCTGTCTGGTAAAGTTACCGCCTTTGTCGGCTGTTTCAAGTGTTTGGTTTACACTGTTCTTTTCGAGGTAACTGGCTATGCGGTTAGCCGCATCCTCAACTTTTTTATCGGCACCGCCAAGTTTATAGATATGAATAGTAGCACCAAATTCTTTAGCCATGAAGACAGCCCACTTCGTTTTTTCCCATGGTCCGGCCTCATTGGTAATAGGAAGAACGATTTCTTTAAAGCCTTTTTCAAAGGCACGCTTTTGCACGACGATGACCGGGCTTGGCGAACTGGTTATCACTTTCAGGGCAAAACTACCCGTTAGCTTTTGCATTCCCTCTTTGCCATGAGTGCCCAGGAATACAAGGTTAGCTCCAACATCTCCTGCCACTTCTCCTATTGTAGTGAAGATGTCGCCGGGAACGACTTTTGTATCTACTTCGAGGTCGTCTTTTTCTTTAATCTCATCAGCCTTCTTCTGTAGTTTTTCATTCAGAAATGCTTCGCCTTTGCCTTCTTTTTTTAGATATTCTTTTGAGTTTTTATCGATGACATGAAGAAGCATTATCTTGTAATTAAGGAACTTGGCTGCCTGAACCGCATGATGTATAGCATTATCACATACCTCGGAAAAATCCGTGGGAACCAAAACTAAATTATTCATGTTTTCATTCATAGGGCTTAATAAATTAGATTTCAATTTCGAGGCGGAAATATACGAAAAATCTCTCAGATCAGTGTAAAGAAAATCTTAACAACCTTAAGAATTTCGACTTTCCTTTGAAAGCAGCTTATGCGCAAATCCCCATTTTATAATCGTTTCTTCAATTCTCTTAAAAGAGATGGGTTTTGTGATGAAATCCACCATACCTGCTTTGGTAGCTTTATCAATAGTGGATTGCAATGTATTGGCTGAAATAGCAATAATCCTGTTTTTTTCCTTGTTGGTGTTGCCTTCCAACACCTGCTTTGCCACC
Source organism: uncultured Bacteroidales bacterium (assembly GCA_964345255.1). GTDB lineage: Bacteria > Bacteroidota > Bacteroidia > Bacteroidales > JAIPAH01 > JAIPAH01. The sequence continues at coordinate 1,715 of CAYFQK010000256.1, forward strand.
TGAAATCCACTTTTCTTGGGGATTTGAATATCAAGAAGGATGATGTCATAATCTTTTTCTTTGACAGCAGCCAGGGCCTTTATCCCGTCTTTGGCAGTATCGGCCTTATAGCCCAATTTCCGGAGCAACATCATCAACAAGTCCAGGTTGGACTGATCGTCCTCCACCACCAGAATATCAAGCGGTACTTTTGAGGCTAGCTTGGTATCCAGCTTGTGGGGTTCTTTCAGTATTTTGCCTTCACTTATGTTTTTTAATATTTTTTCGAAGATATGTGTCTGATTATCTATCGACTGTATCGTGTCAATAAACAATTCGGACCGGGCCAGGAGATTTTTTCTTTTTTGCAACAATATAAGTGGAAACTGCGATTTGCCGGGTAGCGACTTTATTTTTTTCGCCAGACTTTTGCTGGATATATCCGGTAGTTCGTCGCTAACTATCGCAAAGTTGAGATGCGTTTCCCTGATGGTTTTTTCGATGGCATCTTTCTCCGAGTCAGCAATATAGCATTTAATTCCCCACCGTTCCATGATTCTTAGCAGCTCATTCTGATCTGCAATATTTTCAGCAATAATAAGCGATTGCAAACCTCCGAATTCAGGTATGCTGCTTGAGATGGTGCTGGAGCTCATAGATGGAACTGTACCTACGGGAATGGTGATATGTAAATGAGTAAGATTGTCGCCTTTTTGAACAGTTAGTGTTCCATCGATAAGAGACAGAATTTTTTTGACAAACAGGAGTTTGAAAAAGCTATTGTTTGTGTTTATGGCTTTTTCCCAACTTTTTTCATCATAAGATGTAAGGTATTGGATATGTTGGTTTTCAAGGACAGACGGGTTGTGAGTTATCACAAATTTTATAGCATCCTTATCATCGATAGTATCCTCACTTATTTGAATGGTTATTTTTTTAAAGGCATCTGTATTATCGGGTTCGCCCAGGCTGAGCAAGAGTACCTGCTCAATTCTGCTTTTATTTCCTTTAAAGTACTTGTTTAAGCCCTCCTGGTAATGTGTGGAGACTTCTAAGTTCTTTTTAGAAATGGTGCTTTTATAAAAATTTTCTATGGTTTCCTGAAGGACTTGCTCGAGATCAAACTGTTCTTTATTAATTTGATTATCGGTATTTTCTATCTGGATAAAATCGAGGATTTCGTTGTATATATCCACCAAAGACATTCCATTGGATTGTATCCGGTCAACCAGGCTTTGCTGCTCTTTACTGAGCTGCGTATCTTTTAGAAAATTGGTCAGACCTATGATACTATTCATAGGAGTTAAAATTTTGTGGGTAAGCAAAGCAATAAAGTCGTGGAAAGATATATTTCTACCGTGAATATTTTCTTGCTGCTGCTTAAGGGCTTTAATCTCAGCTTCAAGTTGCGCTATTTTTTGCTGATCTTGGGTGTTGTTTTCCATTTTTATGAATATGAAATTCAAATCTAATAATTCAAGCGGAAAGAAAAAAGAATATACCCATTATAATCCGTAAAAAGTCATAAAAGTCTGAAAAAACCAAGTTTTGGCAGTTGAAGCCGAAGACTCGCTACTCCAATTTATTTTTGATAAATTCTGCAGTGTGAGTGTTTGCGTTTTTCATTTGTTCAGGTGTTCCTTCAAAAACCAGGCTTCCGCCATTTTTACCACCTCCCGGTCCCAGATCAATGAGCCAATCGGCGCTTTTTATGATCTCCGGGTTATGCTCTATCACCAGTACCGTATGGCCGTTGGCGATCAGCCCATCAAAAGATTTGAGTAACTTATGGATATCATGGAAATGGAGGCCGGTAGTAGGCTCATCAAAAATAAAAAATCCCGGCTTCTCTACAACTCCCTTTGATAAAAAGGAGGCGAGTTTAATGCGCTGGGCTTCTCCACCTGAAAGCGTGGTGGCAGCCTGTCCTAGTTTTACATATCCCATTCCCACATCTGAAAGGGGAGTAAGTTTTTGAAGTACCTTTTTTTCAGATGCATTTACTTTTTTATTCTCATTAATAAACTCTATAGCCTCATCAATAGTCATCTCCAGGACATCTGATATGGATTTTCCCCTGTACTTAATATCAAGCACTTCATTTTTATATCTTTTGCCTTTACACTCCTCACAGGTCAGATAAATATCAGCCATGAACTGCATTTCTATTTTCACCCTGCCTTCACCCTCGCACTCCTCACAGCGACCTCCCGGGATATTGAATGAAAAATATCCGGGTTTATATCCTCTCATTTTGGCCAAAGGTTGCTCTGAGAACAGGTTCCTGATGTCGTCAAAGGCCTTTACATAAGTGGCAGGGTTGGAGCGGGAGCTTTTACCAATAGGGTTTTGGTCTACCATTTCAATAAAACCGATATTTTGATATTCGCCTCCAAGCTGATCAAAAGCTCCGGTTTTCTCTCCATATCCTCCTAGTATTTTTTTAATCGAGGGGTATAATATTCGTTTCACCAGCGAGGTTTTTCCTGAACCGCTTACACCCGTTACTACC
>CAYFQK010000257.1:0-4174 GCA_964345255.1 uncultured Bacteroidales bacterium
AGTATTCATCAAGGGTTTCGCCTTTCCAGGCAAACACATTTACTCCTTCTTTAGCAATGGCCGCAGCGGCATGATCCTGAGTAGAATAAATATTGCAACTGGCCCATCGAACATCAGCTCCGAGGGTCTGCAGCGTTTCGATAAGCACTGCCGTCTGGACGGTCATATGCAAAGACCCTGAGATGCGCGCTCCTTTTAGAGGCTTTTCCTGTGCATATTTTTCACGGATAGCCATCAAACCGGGCATTTCTTTTTCTGCTATCTCAATTTCTTTTCTTCCCCATTCAGCCAGGGAAATGTCTTTTATTTTATATTCCTGATTCTTAGTTGATGTTGGCATTTGTCAAATTTTTTTGCAAAATTAATATAATTAATCTAATTGTTGAATCCATTTCAAAACTGTATTAAACAACAATGCCATAAGCGCAAGGTTTGATATCCGAGTATAAAACTTTTACAAAAAACACCAGAATTTTGTAGCTTTGTGTCAAAAGAATCACCTGATGACTACAATCCATTCTAAAATAGCAGAGGACTTCAAAACGAATAAAAAGTCTTTTGCCGTGCTTATTGACCCCGATGAAGTTAATATAGAAGATGTGGCGCATTTGGCCAGCATGAGTAAGCATGTAAAAATCGATTACTTTTTTGTTGGTGGCAGCCTGATCACAAAATCCAATCTGTCGGATATTATTCTGCAACTTAAAAATAATACCACTGTTCCTGTAGTGATTTTTCCGGGAAGCATATACCAGATTGACAGCCATGCCGATGCCATCCTTTTATTAACGTTAATTTCAGGAAGAAATCCTGAATATCTCATAGGAAAGCATGTACAGGCGGCACCATACCTTCGAAAAAGTAATCTTGAAATAATCTCCACGGGCTATATGCTCATCGACGGGGCTAATACATCGTCCGTTCAATACATCAGCAATACGACTCCTATCCCGGGAGATAAACATGACATAGCTGTATGCACTGCACTGGCCGGAGAAATGATCGGCCATAAGCTAATATATATGGATGCGGGCAGCGGAGCAAAAAGGCCAATTTCCCCCGCAATGATTGCTAAAGTGAAAGAGCAAATCAATGTGCCTCTTATTATTGGAGGAGGGATAAAAAAGCCTCATCAGATGAAAGAGGCATATAATGCCGGAGCCGATCTGGTGGTTGTGGGTAATGCCTTTGAAAAAGAGCCTTCGCTTATTTCAGATTTTTCAGATGTAGCTGCCTCTTTTGACTAATTATCTTTTTAACGTTAATGGGTAACTATTGGCCCGAATAAATCAAGCATTATCCCTGTTTCCTTAAAGAATTTATCGTTCTCACCTATTTTTTAACATTGCCTTTAAAAAACGCAAAAAGCTTTGTGTTACAAAAAATAAAAAAAGCCAATCCAGATTGCTATTTTTGCAGAATTCAATAAAAAATCATGAATCATGAAAAAAATGAGAACTACATTATTTGTTTTGCTTTTTTCCTGTAGCTTCCTATTTGGGAATGGCCAGGAAAAACAATTAGCCATTAAAGATTACCTCAACCCGGAGGTGTATCCTGAACGGATTCAAAACCTGCAATGGATGATGTCCGATGCAGATTACTCGTTTATCAAAAATAATTCTCTAATTCGTGAATCAGCAACCTCAAAGGGTTCAGATACGCTATTAAAATTGAGTAAACTAAATGACGCGCTAATTGATAAAAATATTGATTCTTTAAAGCGTCTTCCAGGTATCAAATGGATGGATGACCACACATTCCGGTTTTCACATAAACATCAAATTATCACTTATGACCTGAAAAATACCAAAGCATCTGTTCTCATATCATTACCGGAAGAGACCAGCAATAGCGATTTTCATGAGCGAAGTCAAAAATCAGCTTACACCATAGGTCAAAACCTGTTTCTGACGGATGGCAATAAAACCATTCAAATCACTCATGATACTGCTGACGGGATAGAAAACGGAAAAGCGGCCCATAGAAGAGAATTCGGTATCTCCAAGGGCACGTTCTGGTCCCCGGCAGGTGACATGCTGGCATTTTACAGAGTTGATGAACGAATGGTAAGCGAATATCCACTGGTCAAAACGAATACCCGTGTCGCTGAGAGCAAAATGATCAGATATCCTATGGCCGGAATGACAAGTCACCAGGCAAAAGTCGGCATTTATAACACAAACTCGAACAAAACGATTTACCTTAAAACAGGACTACCAAAAGATAAATATCTGACAAATATTTCATGGGGCCCCCAAGAGAAATACATTTATATAGCAGAGCTTAACAGAGACCAAAACCATCTCAGGCTAAATAAATATGACCCTGAGAGTGGTGAATTTCTCAAAACGCTTTTTGAAGAAAAGAGTAGCAGATATGTAGAGCCTGAAAACGAACTATTTTTCCTCAAAGAAAGAAAAAATCAATTTATATGGTTTAGCGAAAGAACTGGCTATCAGCACCTATATTTATACGACACGGATGGGAAGCTTATAAAACAGCTCACTGATGGAAAATGGGTGGTTCGGGACATCATTGGCTATGACTCTGATAAGGATAAATGCTATTTCTACGCTACAAAAAACAGCCCGCTGAACCGGGATGCATTTAGCGTAAAGCTTTCTAACGGAAAAATAAAAAATCTTACCCCTGATATGGGGACACATTCCATAAAATGCGGACCAGAGTTTAAGTTTTTCATCGATTCATGGTCGAGCACAGAAATGGGGAGAGAATATGCCATTTTAAACAGTAAAAGAAAAAAAATAAAAACGCTTAAGCAGGACCGAAACCCTTTGGAGCAATACAAAACGGGTGAAACCATCGTGTCATCCCTTCAGTCGCATGACGGTACTACCCTTTATTATCGTATGATAAAACCTCATGGTTTTGATGAATCGAAAAAATACCCGGTTTACATCTATGTTTACGGCGGTCCGCATGCCCAACTGGTAACAAACTCTCATCTGGGAGGGGGGAATATCTATTTGAATTACCTCGCCTCACAGGGATATATTGTATTTACTTTAGATAATCGAGGGTCAGCCAACCGGGGATTTGAGTTTGAAAGCACTATACACCGCAGGCTAGGCGACATCGAAGTGGCCGATCAAATGGAGGGTGTGAGGTTCCTGAAATCTCTTGACTATGTAGACACCACACGTATAGGCGTTAACGGATGGAGCTACGGGGGCTTTATGACTCTCTCGATGTTGCTTCAGCACCCTGAAACATTTAAGGTGGGGGTAGCCGGAGGTCCGGTTACCGACTGGAAGTACTACGAAATTATGTATGGCGAGCGTTATATGGATACCCCTCAGAGCAACCCTGAGGGGTACAGAAATGCTTCGTTACTCAATGAGGTTTCTAACCTCGATTCCAGGCTTATGATCATCCACGGAACGCTTGATCCCACAGTAGTGTGGCAACACAGCAGAGAATTTGTGAGAGCATGTGTAAATGAAGGAAAACTATTGGATTATTTCATATATCCCGGTCATGAGCACAATGTAAGAGGAAAAGACCGAATACATCTTTATAAGAAAATTGCTCAGTATTTTGAAGATCATTTGTAAAAGATTCCAATAAAAAAGGTCTGCGGGAGAGGATAACTTGCAGACCTTTTTCTCTTAAAGCGAGGAATTTAAAAGTAACTAACCTAACTAAGTGCGCTGCTCTGAGGAATTTTCGCCGATTTTCTTTTTAACAAAATAGAGATAAACGTACCCGGCAATTGGCGTGAAAAACGTTCCAACCAAAAGCACTTTAAATCCACTACTATGTAACTTCTCACACTCGAATATGAGCGGAAAAAGGGCGATAATGTACAGTACAATAAGTAAATCAACTAACATAACATTAAAACTTTTTCCGGTTATTTAACATAAACAAAAATAATAACTAAAAATGCCTCTATGGGAGAAAATGATCATTCGTTGGGAACTTTTTTTTATTCGCAATGATTTTGATGATATTCGTAAAGAATAAAATAAAATAAAATTCATTAATCAAATTATTTATTTGATTTACAAGCCGTTATATCATGTTTTCGCATTTCTCCTGCTAATTGGGCATTACAAGAGGTTTTAGGGTCTTGATTTCAATTATTTACCTGCCCAGATTAGTTTTAGCTCCATTTTTCGTTGTAACTAAAAGATTCCTCACTGCATCA
>CAYFQK010000258.1:0-4162 GCA_964345255.1 uncultured Bacteroidales bacterium
GATTCCTCCCGAAATAAAACCATTTTTGTGCAGTATATCCAGGATTTGTATCGCTTTTTCAGATTGAATCCCTACAAAGAAGATTTTGAGGATTTATTTTCATTTAACCTCGATATCCATAATACTTCGAGCTTTTCAAAAATTGTGAGTGACAGCAACGTTATCCGGAATATCGCCGAATTTTATTTTGAATCGACCCATTACCAAAAAGCCGTGGAGATTTATTCCAGCTTGAGAGACGAGGGGGCCAATGAGCCCGAGATATACGAAAAGCTGGGCTATTCTTATCAGAAAATGGAAAAATTTGAATCTGCGCTTGATAACTATCAAAAGGCTGAACTTTTCGATTCCAACAGAATTTGGAACCTTAAAAAAATCGGATACTGCTACAGGAAATTGGGGAATTATGAAGAAGCGGTGAAGTATTACAAAGATGCGGCCAGGCTCTCGCCCGATGATTCCCGAATCCAGGCTTCTATAGCTTTTACGTATCTCCAGCAGGAAGATTATAGCAATGCCTTACAATATTATCTTGAAGTGGAAAAGATGATACCCGATAAACCCAGTGTGAAGCGACCGGTAGCCTTTTGCGCCTTTGTTGTGGGAAAGCTTGACATGGCAAGTTCATACTACGAAGAACTTCTTCAGCAGGATGATAATCGCTTCGACCTGATGAATATGGGACATGTTATGTGGTGTAAAGGTCGTTTGCAGGATATGTTGCAGTACTATACGCAAAGCATTCATCACAAGGACGGCAGTCTCAAAAAATTCCTGGCCGGCTTTGAGGAAGACAAAGTCCATTTGATTAATAACGGGGTTGACCCTGAGGTCATACCATTAGTTATTGATCACATGAGATACCAGTTGCTGGAGGCCGGGAAATAATGTGCTTTTTTCTGAAAAGGATTTAAACAGGAAGTTCTTTGGAAGGATCCCAGAAGTATTTCTCAAAATTTATAATCTGATCTTCCACTATGGTCAGTCCCTCGCTTTCCAGGAGGTTTTGCATGACATGCGGCCCCCCAAAATGATGCTTGCCCGTGAGCCTGCCGTTGCGGTTCACCACCCGGTGGGCAGGGATGTTGTCAAGCTGGTTGTGGGAGGCATTCATAGCATATCCAACCATGCGGGCAGATTGCCCTGTGCCAAGGTAGCGGGCAATGGCCCCGTAAGAAGTGGCTCTGCCATAAGGGATTTGTTTTACTACCTCGTAAACCCTCTGAAAGAACGATTTTTTGTCCATGCTTAGTCAAGGTTTAACCTGAAATCCATGAATTTTATTTTGGCTCCCTCCTCGAGCCATTTACGCTCGTAATATGTTTGAAGGCTTGTGGCATCATTATGGTCCGACTCCTCATGGTAGAGATCGCCCGTGCTGAATAAAACCTCCTGGTTAAGGTCTTGCAGCACTTCACGGGTATATTCAAAGAACTGCGTATTGTCTGTTTTCAGATGAATCAGGCCATTTTTCTTTAAGACGTTTTTATATCGATTTAGAAAACGTTTGGAAGTCATGCGGTTTTTGGCACGTGTTTTTTTTGGGAAAGGGTCGGGGAAGGTTATCCAGATTTCATCCACCTCGTCTTTTCCGAATGCCAGTTCAATATGCTCGATTTGTATTCGTAAAAATACCAGGTTCGTCAGGTTTTTTTCACTGGCCTCTTTGGCTCCTTTGAGCAACCTGTCGCCTTTGATGTCGACCGCTACAAAATTTTTACCGGGATATTTGGCCGCCAGCATGAGGCTGTATTCTCCCTTTCCTGCGCCAAGCTCAAGAACGATCGGCTTATTGTTTCCAAATACCTCCTCATGCCAAAGCCCCTTAAGCTCATAACCATCAAAGAGCTTTTGCTTTGTTGGCTGGAGAATGTTCTCATACTCCAGCGTCTCGGCATATTTCTTTAGCTTATTCTTACTCACGTCTTTTTTTGCCGCAAAACTATAAAATAAATGGGGCGGAGGCTATTTTTTTAATACCCAGGCTTTACTGAAATCCTCTTCTCTTATGGTTTGCAGTTTGGCGATTGCTGCCTTTTTCGACCGTGTTGAAAGCGCACTCACACGGTAATAACCACTGCTGTTCTGACCGGCTATTCGCGCTGGGAACCCATATGATTTGAGCTGCCTGAGATGCTGCTGTGCGTTAGTGCGGCTTATAAATGAGCCGGTTATAATATGATACTGATGTGAAGGCTGAGCGGGCTGCGTGGAATTATGTTTCGATTCCTGGCCAGCCTTTTGCTTTGGTTCTGGCTTTTTCGTGGTTCCACTGTCTGCAGCCTCAGGGCTTTTTTCTTCTACCGGCGCTGCATCCCTTAATTCATCACCAGGCGCTCCGCTATTGTCATCAGAGGCATTTGAGGGAAGTATAGAGGAAGTGTTTACAGCGTTTTCTGTATTTTTACTGGCGAAGTCTTTTGCTGCTTCGTAACGCTCTTCAGGGGCTGGCGGCTTTTTGTCGACCTGCTCATGAAGTGGCTTAAAATAAATAGCATATTTCTCATAGGTATTTTCTATCTTGTCAAGATTAAGATAAGACCATGTAGCTATTGCAGCAACAGGAATCAGGATGGCGGCCCATTTGAGACTTTTCATTATTTTTCTTCTTCGCAGAGAAATTACCGGTGATTCTTTCATTTTATTTTCGAACCGCTGATAAGAACTTTCCCTGTATATAGCCGGCGAGATAAACTGTGGTAAGCCATAGGCTTCAGGGAGGTAATTGTTCTGAAGGTCCTGCTCAAAAAGAAGTTTATCATTGGCATCTTTATATAGCATGCCGATACCGGAAAAGCGCACCTTGCCTTTGTTATCAAGTTCTTTGATGCATTTGCCCACGAACCTCCGGATGATATCCATTGCTTTGTTGTAGGAGATGTTTTCTACATTAGCGATGTGATTGGCCAGAAGCCCGTCATTGCTGGTTAATCGACTGTTGAATAAGATTTTCTTGGAAGGAGGCATAAAACGATTCCTGTCTCCTTCGATGCGGGCGGGCTCGTAATTTGATACAAAGCCTCCCAATCCGGGAATAATTACGCAATCATTGTCGTATAAAAGTGTGCTAATGTATTTCATTTCCATATCTTAAAACTTCACGAAGTTAAAGATTTGTATTGTGTTTATCAAGTTTTTGTGACCTTTATCAGATCATCATAGGTGTCAATTCCTATAATATCCTGATCGGTCACGGCCGTACGAATTTTAAATCCGTTTTCAATCCAGCGCAATTGCTCAAGCGACTCCGCCTTTTCCAGGTTGGACTCAGGCAATTTCACAAGCTTCCGGAAAATGCCGGTGCGATAGCCATACAGGCCTATATGTTTATAAAACAACAGGCTATCATAATTATTCGCCTGTTTGTCTCTGATAAAGGGGATAGCCGCACGGCTGAAATATACAGCCTCATCCTCCACGTTCCTTATTACTTTTACGACGTTTGGATCATTTAGTTCGGTTTCGCTGGAAGTTTTTTTTATGAGCGTGCCAATCTCAACTTTTTTATCAGTAAAAAGGGCACCCACTTTTTCAATTTGCTCCGGTTTGATAAAAGGCTCATCGCCCTGAATGTTGATTACTACATCAAAGTCAGCGCTATGGGGTTCTTCCTGAACACGGGAATAAGCTTCATAACATCTTTCCGTCCCACTTCCGGCCTCTTTGCTGGTTAGGATGGCCTCCCCGCCAAAGTCTTTTACGTGATTGTAAATAGCTTCATGATCGGTGGCGACCAGCACTCTGTTTAATGCTTCGCACTTTGAGGCCTGTTCGTAAACCCTTTGAATCATGGTTTTTCCATCGATTAAGGCTAAGGGCTTGCCCGGAAACCGGGTGGAGGCGTATCGTGATGGTATGATGCCCAGAATTTTCATAATTAAAAGAGGCCGTGGATTTCGGCATTGATTTTATCGATAATGGTTCCTAAATCTTCACGGCTGTTTTTGAAATCGATGTTATCAGTATCTATTATCAGGAGGTTTCCCTGGTTATAGTTGGCAATCCACGTTTCATACCTTTCGTTGAGCTTTTTCAGATAATCCAGTCGAATCGAATTTTCATATTCCCTTCCGCGCTCCTGAATACGTTTGACCAGGTTGGGGACCGAGGAACGCAAATAAATCAGCAAGGGCGGAACGGCTGGGCGACGCGCTCGTCCTGA
>CAYFQK010000259.1:0-4052 GCA_964345255.1 uncultured Bacteroidales bacterium
TTTTGATGCGGCTTGCTAAAACCCTGGGAGACCCTTTACTGCGTTGCAAGCAGTGTTTCAACAATTAGTAAAAAGCATTACATATAACTAGGAGGCCCCTCGCTGCGCTCGGGGCGACTCACCGTGGATGGGAAAAGAGGGAAAAATGGCAGCAAAAAGCGCTGCCCTTTCCGGCGCTTTTTGCTGCCATTTTTTTTATATACCCACTTAAGTAAGTCGTCCCGATGGAGGAGCAAAGCGACGACTGAGGGACCTCCCGGTTCTTTTTGATGCGGCTTGCTAAAACCCTGGTAGATCCCTCGCAGCGTTGAAAGCAATGCTTCAATAGGTAGCTAACCGCATTGCATAAAATCCGGGAGACCCCTCGCTGCGCTCAGGGCGACTTAAGCTAAAAAAATATTTATGAGAAGCGCGGCGCAAAAGTGGCCGGAGTAGGCAGCCACTTTTGCGCCGCGCTCTTTGTATCATCATAATACCGAGTCGTCCCTCAGTCTGCGTCTCAGGCGCAGACTGAGGGACCTCCCGGCTTCAAGTAATGCCACTTGAGCAACAGGCTAATCCTCCCCCTACTTCTTCTGCTGCTTCTCCCACTTGGCCCAGGTATCCCGCAAGGTTACGGTTTGGTTGAAGACCGGGGTGCCGGGCTGGGCGTAGCGGTCTACACAAAAATAGCCGATGCGTTGGAACTGGAAGCGGTCTTCGGGTTGGGCATCCTTGAGCACAGGTTCCAGGTAACACTTTTTAAGGACTTTCAGCGAGTTCGGGTTGATAAACTCTTTGAAATCTGTTTCTTTATGACTTGATGGGGCCGGGTCGTTAAACAGCCTGTCGTATAGCCGCACCTCAGCCTCAAAAGCATGTGGTGCTGATACCCAATGCAGGGTTCCTTTCACCTTTTTACCTGAGGTATCTTCTCCACTCTTAGTTTGCGGATCGTAGGTGCAATGAATTTCCGTGATGTTGCCCTGATCATCCTTTTTGTAATCCTCGCATTTCACCACGTAGGCTCCCTTAAGGCGAACTTCTCTGCCTGGGGCCATTCTGAAAAACTTTTTCGGCGGGTCTTCCATAAAATCCTTTCGCTCGATGTACACCTCGCGGCTGAAGGGTACTTTCCGGGTTCCCATCGTCTCATCCTCGGGATTATTGATTAATTCAAGTTCTTCCGATTCTCCTTCCGGATAATTATCGATGATCACTTTCACCGGGTCGAGCACGGCCATCACACGGGGAGCTTTTTGGTTTAAATCCTCGCGGATACTGTGTTCTAGTTTTGCCACATCAATCACATTATCGCGTTTGGCGATACCCACATTTTCAGCAAATTTTTTGATGGCGTCGGGGGTGTACCCTCTTCTTCTGAAACCGGATATTGTTGGCATTCTTGGATCATCCCACCCATCAACATAACCGTTTTCCACCAGTTCGAGCAGTTTTCTTTTACTCATGATGGTATAACTTAAGTTGAGGCGGGCGAACTCGGTCTGCTCAGGGCGCTCTTCGCCTTCTTCTGCAATATGATCCAAAAACCAGTCATATAAAGGGCGGTGCACCTCAAATTCCAGCGTGCATAGTGAATGGGTAATATTTTCAATAAAATCGCTTTGCCCATGAGCGAAATCATACATGGGATAAATACACCATTTATCGCCGGTACGGTGATGATGATAACGTCGAATGCGGTACATTATCGGGTCACGCATGTGCATGTTGGGACTGGCCATATCTATTTTCGCTCTCAGCATCCGCGAGCCGTCAGCAAAATCTCCGGCACGCATCCGGCGGAAAAGGTCAAGGTTTTCTTCCACACTGCGATTCCTGTACGGGCTTTCCTTACCGAGCTGAGTTGGGGTGCCCCGGTATTCTGCAATTTCTTCCTGGGTAAGGTCACATACGAAAGCTTTACCCTTCTTGATCAATTTTTCCGCCATTTCATATAGCTTTTCAAAATAATCTGAAGCATAATAAAGCCGGTCTTCCCAATCGTACCCCAGCCAGTGGATATCCTCCTTAATGGAGTCTACATAATCCGTACTCTCTTTGCTGGGGTTGGTATCGTCAAATCTCAAATTACACTTGCCATTGTATTTTTTAGCCAATCCAAAATTGAGCACGATAGATTTTGCGTGTCCTATATGCAGAAATCCATTGGGTTCGGGAGGAAACCGCAGATGAACCCTTCCGTTGTTCTTATTTTTTCTTAAATCTTCTTCAATTTTCTCTTCTATGAAATTTAAAGATTTTTTCCCTGTATTTTTTTCTTCGCCCGGATGATTTTCTTTTGTACTCATGCTGAAAAGCTTTCAAAGGTTTTCGATTTTTAAAAAGACAAAAATAATGCTTTATTTTGCTCTTCCGAAAACTATTAATCAGATAGTTTGTGATTCGATAAATTTAAACCGATTCCGTGAACAAAAATATTAGAATCGAGTTTTGTTAAAGATTTTTAAATAAAAACTAAACAAAGTCGCTAACATTTTAGGATAATGTTTGTTTTTAACTCAAGTCAATCAAAGAATGCGATCATATATACAACATAAAGAACAGGTTAAGAAAAGGGAAATTATTAATGGTTTTTCGCGTTTGCCGAAAGCGGAAAAATTGCGAAAAATATCAGAATATTTCGCTGACCCGAACAGCGCGGAGAAAGAGTTTAAGTCTTTTTGGTATGATGATAAAGCCAAGCAAAAGTTACTGGATGAATTCAGCGAAAACACTATATCCAACTACCACTTCCCCTATGGTATAGCCCCGAATTTTGTTATCGATGATGAGGTATATCATATCCCTATGGTAATTGAGGAAAGCTCGGTGGTAGCGGCAGCATCGAAAAGCGCTAAATTCTGGGCCAGGCATGGCGGTTTTCACACAAAAATACACTCTACAGTCAAAATCGGGCAGGTACACTTCACCTGGAAAGGCGACAGCAAAAAGCTCTTTGCCCTCATGCCGGAGATGAAAGCCCGCTTCATTGAAAAAGTAAAGCCTGTTACGGCCAACATGGAAGAGCGTGGGGGAGGAATTATAGACATCGAATTAATAGATAAAACTGCAGAGCTGGAAGATTACTACCAGCTTAAAGCAACGTTTAACACCGTTGATTCAATGGGTGCGAACTTTATCAATTCCTGCCTGGAAGAATTCGCCGGTGAATTGAAAAAATATGTCATGCAGCACCCACAGTTCAGTGATGAGGAAAAAGACGTGAACATCATCATGTCAATCCTTTCCAATTACACCCCGGAGTGTATGGTGGAGTCATGGGTTGAATGCGACATAAGCGAGTTGGATGAGCTGGAAGATGAGTTAACGGGTGAGGAGTTTGCCAAAAAATTTGAAAAAGGCATTCAGGTGGCCAAAATCGATAAATACCGGGCAGCAACGCACAATAAAGGAATCTTCAACGGAGTAGACGCAGTAGCTTTAGCCACCGGCAATGACTTTCGCGCCATAGAAGCGGCAGGGCATACTTATGCTTCAAGAGATGGCCAATACAGAGGCCTGACGGATTTGACCCTGGAAAATGGAAGATTCAGATATTCATTAAAACTACCCCTTTCGTTGGGTACTGTGGGTGGGTTAACCACGCTTCATCCGCTGGTGAAAAAATCACTGCAACTGCTCGATAATCCAAAAGCTGAAGACCTGATGCGTATAGCGGCTACCGCCGGACTGGCTAATAATTTTGGCGCGGTTTACTCGCTGGTCACCAAAGGCATCCAGCTCGGCCATATGAAAATGCACCTTTTGAATATTCTGAATGCTTTTGAAGCGACTGAAGAGGAAAAGAATAAAGCAGTTGAATATTTCAAAAATATTAAAGTCTCATACTCGAATGTTGCCGACTTTATAAAAGCACTTAGGAACGAAAAGCATCATCGTGACGCATAAACAGTATCATTCAAACGGAAAACTGTTATTAACCGGGGAATACCTGGTGTTGAGAGGGGCCACAGCATTGGCGCTGCCTCTTAAATACGGCCAGGACTTAAAGATCAAACCCCTTGAAAAATCTAAAGATTTGCTATGGAAAACCTATGTTGGCAATAAAC
>CAYFQK010000260.1:0-4027 GCA_964345255.1 uncultured Bacteroidales bacterium
CAGCAGATGAGTGTTCGCAACAACCGCGAATATGATTCTATTTCTAAAGAGCTTGAATACCAAAATCTTGAAATACAGCTCTCTGAAAAACGCATAAAAGAGGCCGAAGAGAAGAAAAAGGCCAAGGAACAGCAGGTTGAAAAGTCTAAGTCGGAATTGGATGAGCGTAAGAAAGACCTTGAGGAGAAGCGCAAAGAGTTGAATGAAATCGTTTCTGAGACGGAGAAAGAAGAAAAGGAAATGAATGAAAAGTCCAAGAAGCTGGACAAAGAGATTGAAAGCAGGTTGTTGAATGCCTACAAGCGTATAAGAGAAAATGCCCGTAACGGCCTGGCTGTGGTGAAAATTGAACGTGATGCCTGCGGTGGATGTTTCAGTAAAATTCCTCCTCAACATCAGCTTGACATAAAAACGCACAAGAAAATTATCGTGTGTGAATTTTGCGGGCGCATACTTGTAGATGATGATATAGCAGAAAAAGCTGAAGAGAACTTGAGTAAAAAGTAAAGGCTCCAGCTTTCGAAAGGGCGGGGACAGGTTGTTGTTAAATTATTTTAAGGGCAGCATACTGTTCCCGTTTTTTGTTTTAACTAATTTGTTATGAATACATTAAAAGCTTTCCTGGTTTCATTGGCTATCCTGATAGCTCTAACAGCTCATACGCAGACAGAATATACCCCTAACTGCAAAAAAGCTATCAACAGCATCGTTGCGCTAAAATTTGATGAGGCTCGCGTAATTCTCCAACAGGAAGAGCGTTTAAACCCGGACAATCATATGGTGGTCTTCCTGGAAGATTATATTGATTTTTTGAAAGTATTTATAAGTGAAAAAGAAAATATTTATGAAAAAGCCCTTGAGCGGCGCAAGGACAGACTCAACAAGCTAGACGCTATTCCTGAAAAAAACCCTTATAAAGATTATTTGAAAGGAGAAATTTATCTTCGCTGGGCTACTGCTAAAGGGAAAATGGGGGATAGGTTCTCTGCAGCGCTGGATTTAAATAAGGCTTACCGGCTCTTGAAACAAAATTATATTGAATTTCCGGATTTCATTCCCGGATATGCCGGTTTGGGAGCTATTGAAGTTTTGATAGGGACTATTCCTGACAAGTACGAATGGCTGGCAGGCTTACTGAACCTGGAAGGGACAATAAAAGGTGGCAAATCCAGGATAGAGCAATTGCTTAAGCTGGCGGAAAACGATGATTCTTTAACCTTTCTGGAGGGGCCTACACTGTTTATGCTTTCGTTTATCGAAATGAGTACGCAACACCACGTCGATCACTCAATAATGAAAAGATACCAGGAGTATGATAGCGCGGGCACCCTTGCCAATGAACCTTTGCTGATTTTTTCTTATGCTAATTTATTGCAAAAGAAAAGAAAGAATGAGCTAACTATCAAAATATTAAATTACTATAAACAGGATGAGGCCCATTATCCTTTTTATTATCTCAATTACATGAAAGGGCTGACCTATCTATTTAAAAATTCGCCAAAGTGTCTTCATTATTTGAATCGATATTTAGAGGAGTTTCCCGGAAGACATTATATTAAATCGGCTTACCAGAAAAAGGCGTGGTACTATTTGATTAAAGGGGATACTGTTCGATATAGACATTACATGTCTCAGGTGGCTGGTCATGGATATGCTGTTATTGGTGCAGATAAAAATGCGGCCGGAGAGGCAGAAAGAGGCAAAATTCCTAATGTGGTATTGCTCTCGGCACGGCTTGCATTTGACGGCGGATATTATAAAAACGCATTGAGAAAACTGGCCTCATTTGAGAAAACCGGTAAATCAACCCGCGAGATAACTGAATGGTATTACAGGAAGGGAAGAGTTTATCATGAGACGGATAACAGTGAGAAAGCATTAAAATTTTACGAGAAAGCTTACCGCAAAGGAAAAGATTTAGATGCCTATTTTGCAGCTAATGCCGCTTTGATGGCGGGTAGAATCTATGCACAGCAAAATCAGCAGCATAAAGCTTTGATAAAATATAACCAGGCGCTGGAGCTTAGTGGTTTTGACTATGCGATGTCTATTCATCAAAAAGCAGAAGCAGGTAAAAGTCGGTTGGTGGAGGATGATAAGCAATAAAAAAACCGGAAATTGATTTTGTCAATTTCCGGTTTTGAGGTTATTATCACTTTAAAATGTAAAGCCAATAGTTGTCATAAATCGATCCTGCAAATACTCATTGGTTGTTACAGGAGCGTAATTAGCGTCATAAACGTAATAAGTGTCCTCCATTTGTGAGTGCGTGTAAGCAAAATCCAGGAAAAAGCTATCCGTTCTGTAACCTAACCCGAAGGTCTGAAAAGTGGTTTCACCATACGCGTCAGCGTCTTTGTAAGGTGTTCCGTAGAAGGCATATCCACCCCTGAAATAGAAATTATTATATCTCCATTCAGTACCTAAACGTATGTTATGTTGTCGTTGAAAGTTATTTTCTATGTAGTTGTTTGCGTCCCTGAAATCATCGGTATCTGAGTCGAGGTTAGCGGCTGTATAATCAACAAGCTCATAATCGGCCGTAATTAAACCATACTGTCCTGCAATAATACCAACACTTGTAATGACTCTCATCGGGGTGCGAAGTTCATAGTCGAACTCACCTAACTGCCTTTGAGAGGAATAGGATTCGTCTCCACTATCAAATCGCAGCGAAGACTCCATTCGGGCGTCCCATTCATCTTTCATGCTAGCATAAAAAGTGGGCGTATGAAAAGCTACCCCAAGCCTTATCCAGGGGGCTGCCCTGTAAATAGCTCCAAGTTTTAGGTTAACTCCCGAACCTGTAGTTTTAAGATTATCATATTTGGTAAGGGAATTAAAATAGGGGATAGTATCCGCTACATCTAGCTCACTATATCTGTTTTCTTCTTTGTATTCGATATTTTGAAAACCCAGGGTAGCTCCAATGTATAACCTGTCGCGGTAGTTGCTGCCAAAGGAAATATATAATTCATCGACAGCGCCGCTGGTTTCAACGGTTTTTCGTTGCTGAACTCCGCCAAAGATTGCATCATAACCCCATTCATACTGGTCGGTGTCTGTGTTTGAGTCATAGAGCAGATTGGCATCATAGGCCAGGTAAGCATCAAAAGCAGCAACGCGTTCCAATTGATCGGGTTGGATGTTTCCTGTACCGCCATTAGTCGCATAGTTCCAGAAAGGCTCCATAATAGTTCCATACATCTGCGTATTATTGCCCGCTACCTGGAACTGGTTGTTAAAGTTACGAAGGCGATTTACTCCGATTCCAAACTGGAATTTTTTCCAGTCTGAGAGCTTATCACCGGATCCAAAGGTAAATACGGCGCCTACATTTTGAAGGCCAAAACTATAACGCAAGTCAGAAGTTGAATTTCCCAGAAAGGTCGATTCAGTCTCTCCCAAATGCAGGGAGGGGCTGATTGAAATTTCCGATCGGTTATAAAGTCCGATGCCGGCAGGATTTGTACTTAAGGTGCTTAAGTCTGCTCCGATCGCTCCAAAAGCTCCTCCCATAGCGTTACTTCTGGCGGTGCCGCCAAAATAAAGCCTGGAGTATCTTAATGCATCAACTTCCGATTGGGCTTGCCCAAGCTGGGCGAATAATAATAAAATACTGAATAAAACTGTTATCTTCTTCATGATCAGAATTTTAAAAGATTTTTAATTTCTTCCTCCGCCTCCTCTGGAACGACCGCTTGATCGACTGCTCGATCCGCTTCCGGAGGAACTGCCTCTTGATGAACTTGACCGGTTGATACTGCTACCGCTGGACCTGCTACTTCCGCTGGACCTGCTGCTGCTACCTCTGTTATAACTTCTGGATGAACCGGATGAGGAAGAACCTTTGGAGCGGTTATACGAACGTTTGTTGCGCGAGCTTCCTGAACGGTTGTTTCCGGAACTTCGGGAACGATCGTAATTCCGGGACGAACCCGACCGATTATTGTCGTACGAGCGGCTCGAAGGACGGTTATATCGCTTTACCCTGGAACGGCTTTTGTCGCTGTTCCAGGGTAAAGCG
>CAYFQK010000261.1:0-3981 GCA_964345255.1 uncultured Bacteroidales bacterium
ACCCGGGACTCGAGACCCGAGACCCGAAAATGAGACCTTCCATCTTCTCCTCCCCGCAATGCCTTCCCAAAAAGCTGGTAGGTCGAGCGAGCCTGCATCCTCAACCAATTTTACTACATCCAGCTCCATGCTCCATGCCCCATGCTCTTCAATTACAACAAATTACGAGCTTTAGCTCAAATGACGCGAAGCAAATTACCACCAATTACTGCATCAGCTCCATGCTCTCCAATTACCATAAATTACTGACGAATCCGGAATGCGGAATACGAAATCCGAAACAGGCTTCGCCCTATGCTCCTCCCCACATCACCACATCAAAAAATCATCACATCCTCACATCAGAAAATCCTCACATCACCACATCAGAAAATCAACACACCAGCCTACCTTACAATAAGTTTCTCTTTCGCATACCGTTTCCCGTTTACTTCCAGTATCACCATATACACCCCCGGCGACAAATCCTGGGTCGGTACGGTCATTTTTTTGTTTCCATTGCCCTTGTGGGTGGCTGCCGTTTGGCCGTGAACGTTGATGATGTGTAGCACGGCATCGCCGTAGTATTGGTAATCTTTCTGAGTGATTTGGAAGCCCTGTTGGGAGCTGTGCTTTTCGATGTAGCCGGGCAGCTCTACGGTAACCGAGCCTCGGGCCGGGTTGGGGTAGACCTTCATCTCCGGTGAATAGGTTTTGGGCTCCGGTGAGTTCTCCTCACTCGAGGTGGACAGCATACACCCGTCCAGCGAAATGGTATCGCTGGCAATGGGGTAGGGACACAGTGTGTCATACTCCATGGGTTGGTTGTAGATGCTGTCGTATTCGAGGTTTTGGTTGTATTTGTGGAGGTAGGCATCACGATTTCCATCATTGGAATCTTTTATGTGAAAAAAGAGAAATTTATCATCATGGGTCTTTTCCACCTTGCTGAGCCAGGCCACATCTTCCAATTCCTTTTGAGTAATGATATTCCCGGATGTGTCCACTTTAACGGCCAAGGCCGGATTTTCCTCCCAGGCGTCGTTGCCCCAGCATCCTGCGCTGCCAATGGCTACACTGTCGTTGAGCATTTCCGTAGATTTAAAAACCCCGTTTTGCTGGCAGCCTGTGGTTAAATCTTTGATGCTTTTAAAATTCCCTTCCATATCAAGCGTTACAAAAGCGGGCCGGTTATCTACTTCGCCTTCACTATTACGTACATAATGGCTAACACTGCTTAAAATATATTCACCATTGGGGCTAATGGTTGCTTCCCAAGCCTTCCCACCGGAAGCATTCTCATAACCCAGGCTATCTTTGTGCACAATGGTTTGCCAAAGAAAATCACCATTAGGATTACTCATAATGTAATAGCATTTCAGCCATCCCAGTCCGGTAGCTGTATCATGTGAATATATACTTCCGGAAAAAAGTAAGTTCCCTTCCGGGGTAATGGTCATATCTTCCAGTATTTCGTTACTTGTTGAAACAGGAGTATTATTAAAACAGGTTTCCCAGAGTTTTGTACCCTGGTCATCAAATCGACCCAGGCAAATGCGGTCTTCTCCTGAATGATTTGGATCGTTTTCAAACCCTCTATAAATTAAAGCTGTAAAACATCCTCCATCCTCAGCAGGAACGATTCGATATCCGTCATCCCCATTATCATAAGTATATAAAATTTTGCACCACAGTTTTTCCCCACATACATTTAGTTTCATAACATAAGGATCCCCCCCCCAGGATGATTCTTTGAAGGTGGTTCCTGTTATAAAAATTTCACCATTTTCATTCTGACATATATCATGAATCGTTGTTATATATTGCCATTTGCCTATTGTTTTTTCCCATAAGGTGTTCCCATTTATATCGGTTTTCATAACCCAGTTATAATGTGGGAGACTCCGTTCTAACCAACCTGCTAATATATATCCATTGTCATATGCTTCAACAATACTTTTAGCTTTAACATCCTCGTTATCATGATAAACTCGTATCCACTCCTCTTGTGAAAAACCATAAAACAAAAAGCTGGCCAAAAAACTTAACAGAAATAATCGTTTTATCATATCTTAGTATTTTAATAAAAATCACTCCTTACCCCTGAAATTAGGGGTAAGGAGTAAAATGAATAACTTATTCTACTATACTAAACTTGACAGTTTGCTGTTTTTTTCCATTGGCTATTAGTTTAATTAAATACACCCCGTTACTCAGAGGCTTCAAATCTATACGCGCCTTGTCCTCTGCGTATTTCAACGGGACTTGTCGTACCATTTTACCTTCCGTATTGACAATCACTAATTTACCCGTTTTGAAATTATCCAGATGATATTCGGCCGTGATGTAACTCCGTGCCGGGTTGGGATAGACTTCCAGAAACGGTTTTTCAATTGTTTCCGTGTTTTCATCCTGGTCTTCTATTTCGGATGACTTATTGGATACCGGTATGTAAACGGTTTCCGTCCATTCCATCTCCCCGGCAGCAATTAGGATATTTCGCGCGAATATGGCTGCATTGCCATTATGATTATCCTCAATATCCTTGAGTTGTTGGATGTGCGTACTATCAAATGAGGGGAACAGCAACGAATCCTGGTCGGCTTCGATGAGCTGGGTGACGTCGGTGTGGTTGCTTTTCACACTTTTTGTCATAGTTGAATATTTAGAGGATTATTATTGTATTGTTTTTCATAAATACAGACATTTAACGGGGTACAATACCCTTACTATAAATTTCTTTTTTGCATACCTTTTCACATGGAAGTTCAACCCGTTCCGGGTTGGTGAGCCTATGTACTTTTCTTACCACCGGTTTCACCGGCGGCTAATACCGTTGAATCCCTTTCGGGATTCTTTGTCCGAATACAAAGCAACGCGGATGAGCGTGGCAAAACCTTCCAGCTCTCGTGGCAGCCCGGCGGGCCGGGAAGAGATGGAAGGTTTCCGGCTGAGCCTTAAATCCCAAAACTCAAATTTCAAATTCCAAATAATATCAGTTACGGACAAAGGCCGTGAATGCACCCGTGGTGGAAGATTGTCCGGTCCCCGCAAGGGGACAAACGGTATTAACCCTGGGCGAAGCCTGGGGTATGGCGTATGCTGCACCTCTCCCAATCCCGGAGGGATTGAACGGGGTGCTCCGGGAAATACATTTAGTCAAGGCTAGCCACCCTTGTTCTTGGGGTGATAAAGCAATAAAGCCTAAGGATATGTCCCAAAATCACCACTATCCCGTCAAGTGTATCAGGCTTACAGCCTGAAGATGAGGGATGGGGCCGTTGCTTTTTAACCCGTGACGTTGCCCCGGGCTTTGCTCTCTATGCCTTTCAGGCTTAGTAATCCGGAATGCGGAATGCGAAATAGGCTGATTATCCTATGCTCTGGCAGTTCTCAGGCCGGAGGTCAATATGGATCTCATATTTTTTAGTAATGATTTTATTTAGTATTTAAGTAAACACCTCGATTTTTACATTTCAGAAACTAAGAACACTATTTCCTATTCCAGGATATTCCTTAATTTTATGCCTATGGAAAAACCGCTGTTAATTTACAAATCATCTGCCGGTTCAGGCAAAACAACTCAAATCGTGAGGGAATATTTTAAACTGGCTATTCCTGACCCCAGGTTGTACGCCGCCATTCTTGCCATAACCTTTACCAATAAAGCTGCGGGTGAGATGAAAGCAAGAATCATAGAAATACTTCAGGCTATCGCTTCTTCAGAAAGCCTTGATGATAAAAGCCGTCTTTACGTTCAACCATTAATTGAGAGAGGATACAGCGAAGAAAAGATTCAAAGCGGAGCAAAACGGTTGATAGACAATATCCTGCATGATTATTCAGGTTTTGCAGTGTCAACTATTGATAGCCTTATGCACCGGATAGTGCGCTCTTTCGCTTTTGATTTAAAGTTGTCTTCCAGTTTTAATGTGATCCTTGATCAGAGGGAGTTGGTGCAGCAGTCGGTAGAACTGCTTTTAGATAACCTGGGTGAGGATG
>CAYFQK010000262.1:0-3965 GCA_964345255.1 uncultured Bacteroidales bacterium
TGCTTCGGGTATTTCTGATATTGTTGTATAACTAGAAGATTTTTCCTAAAACCATGGCCTAAATAACCAACTTAAGCGTGTTTATATAAGATCTACGAGAAAAACTAAACACCATGAAAGGTAAATATGCTACATCTAACGGGCCATTACGATTTTGAGCCTTATGACATAAAAAACTGATTAACAATCCAAAAAAATATTTTCTGACTTTATTACATTTGCATTACATAAAATACAGATGATATGATCCATATCCATGCCTTAACATTCAACGACTTTCAGGTAAACACCTATATATTATGGGACCAAACCCTCGAGTGCATCATCATTGATGCGGCCTGTTACTACGATGAGGAAAAAAACAGGCTGGCGTCTTTTATCGGCTCTAAAAGGCTCAAACCAGTAAAGCTGGTAAACACGCACAATCATGTTGATCATATACTTGGAAATCCGTTCGTAAAAAATGAATATAAAATACCGCTTTATGCTCACAAAGACGGGGATCTCTTTATCAGGATGGCCCAAAGCAGCGGAACGATATTCGGACTGGAAGTTACTGAAACGATTAGCCCTGATTATTCCCTCAAGGAAGGCGATAAAGTCCATTTTGGCAATTCTGAATTAAATGTTTTATACACGCCGGGGCATGCTGACGGAAGTATTTGCTTGTATGCTTCTGCTGAAAAAGCCCTTCTTGCCGGCGATGTACTTTTCAAAGAGGGTATTGGCCGAACCGATCTTCCGACAGGAGACTTTAATTTATTAAAACAAAGTATACAGGAAAAGCTATATAAATTGGATAATGACGTGAAAGTATTTCCGGGCCACGGACCACAAACAACAATAGGACATGAAAAGGAACAAAACCCGTTTATAACTCCTTAAGCGCCTTGATTATTGCTTGCTCACTAATGTTGTACATGCAGCGAAAATGCTCTTTGGGGCATTTATCAAACCCTATCTTACTGCATGGCCTGCATGACAGGCCTTTAACTTCAAGTATGCGGTAATAATCCTGCAAATCATCAGGGTAATAGGGATACATTCCAAACTCAGGGATAGTGTTACCCCACAAGGATACAAGTTTTTTCTTCAAGGCCGCTGCTATATGCATTATGCCAGTGTCGTTAGAAATTACAACAGCTGCTTTTTTTAAAACCGAGGCCGACTGGTTTATAGTAAAATCTCCGCATCCGTTAAAGACTATATGTTTCATATCCTTCCTGATAGCTTCGGCGCGTTCAAAATCTTCGGTACCTCCCATTAAGATAACCGGTTGATTAATCTGATAGCACAACGACGTCAGCTTGTCCACGGGATAAAGTTTTGTGTTATGTTTCCCGCCGATACCTATGGCAACAAAGTCGGAAGACAGCATGTCGGGTAAATCGTTATAAGCCACTTCATCCTCCTTTCGGATAAAATAATCCAGTCCCTTCCCGTCGTTGAAAACGCCCAGTGGCCTGGCTGCCTTGAAATACCGGTCGACAATATGCTTATCAGGTAAATAGTTAACTTTGAAATTAACCATCAGCCATTTCTGGGTGTTTACCTTGGGGAACGAAGCGCCGGGGCGGCGAAGAAGATACCTGGCATGCTGGGTGCGTAGGTTTTTATGTAAGTCGACAATAAAATCAAAGTTTTGCCTTTTAAGTATACCTTTTACTTCACTAACGCTTTGTTTAATCGTGTGGATATGATCGATATATGGATTGGCATGCAAAACAGGTTTAAAAGCTTCTTTTGTAAGATAATGCACCTCGGCATGCTTCACCTGAGTTTTGATTGCTCTGATGATGGGTGTGGTAAGCACAATATCACCTATAGAACTGAAGCGGATTATTAGTATACGTTGCACGTCATTTTTAAATGCAAAAATAGATAATTCAGCCTCGTTTCATACATTTGCAGCATGATTTTAACAGACACCCACACACATCTTTACCTCAAGGAATTTGAGGAAGACAGGGACGAGGTTATAGAGAGGGCCCGGCAGCAAAACGTCAGAAAATTGCTTATGCCGAATATCGATTCCACAACTGTTGAAGACCTGAATGCGCTTTGCGATAAATATCCTGATGAGTGTTTCCCGATGATGGGACTGCACCCTTCTTCAGTAGATAATAATTACGAACAAGAACTTGGGAATATTTACCATCAGTTTAATCACAGAAATTATTATGCCGTAGGAGAGATTGGAATTGACTTATATTGGGACAAAACGTTTGAAGCACAGCAAAAAAAAGTTTTCAGGACACAAATCAGATGGGCGATAGAAAAAGATTTACCCATAGTAATACATGCCAGGGATTCGTTTACTGAAATTTTTGAAATCCTTGACGAGGAAAATTGCAAGGGATTAAGAGGTGTTTTCCATTGTTTTACAGGCGACCACGAGCAGGCAAAAAAAGCCCTCAGCTACGGCGGCTTTCTATTAGGTATTGGAGGTGTTCTGACGTTTAAAAATTCCGGCCTGGATCAGGTAGTAAAAGATATCGACATGGAAAATCTTATTCTTGAAACCGATTCCCCTTATCTGGCTCCCACCCCTCACCGGGGAAAAAGAAACGAAAGCGCCTACGTCAGTCTGGTTGCCGACAAGCTTGCTGAGCTAAAAGGGATCCCCAAGTCCAAAGTGGCAGAGGTCACCACAGCAAATGCTCAAAATCTTTTTAAAATCCCGTGATAATGGAAATCAATGATTCTCAGATATCATTATTGATCGTATATACCGGAGGAACCATAGGCATGGTTAAAGACCCCGCCACGGGAGCCTTAAAGCCTTTTGATATTGATAACTTATACAAACACATTCCTGTTTTGGAGAGTTATCCTTTTAAAATAGATTCCATCGCCTTTGATCCGTTAATTGATTCATCGAGTATTAATCCCACCCACATTAGTAAGCTGGCCGGCATCATCAGGGACAATTACGAGGATTATGACGGCTTCGTTGTATTACACGGCTCGGACACAATGGCCTACACTGCTTCATTTCTGAGCTTCATGCTTGAGAATTTAAACAAACCGGTCATTCTGACCGGGGCACAACTACCCCTGGGCATCCTTCGCTCAGATGGCAGAGAAAACTTAATCAATGCTATAGAAATCGCCTCAGCCTGCGAGGAAGGTACGCCACTTGTCCCTGAGGTAGCTATTTGCTTTGAAAATGAGCTTTACAGGGGAAATCGCACGCACAAAACAAATGCAGAAGACTTCGAGGCCTTCCGCTCAGGTAATTATCCCACTTTAGCCAGTATTGGGGTGCACATCAGGTACCATTCAAACTATATATTAAAGCCCAATTTCAAAAAATTAAAAGCTCATTTACAACTCAGCACGAATGTTTCGGTGCTGAAATTATTCCCCGGCATAAGCCAAGAAATTGTCAGCGCAGTACTTCATATCCATGATTTAAAAGGAGTTATCCTGGAGACATTCGGTTCGGGAAACGCCCCTGAAGACCCGTGGTTTCTTGAAGAGATTGAAGCGGCAACAGCCAGAGGCTTAATTATTTACAATGTGACGCAATGCGAAAGCGGTTCGGTTGAAATGGGGAAATATGCCACTAGCCTCGCTTTGAAGAAAAGAGGTGTCATTTCAGGCTACGACATCACCACAGAAGCTGCGCTAGCCAAGATGATGTATTTACTTGGAAGAAGTCTGTCAATGGAACAAACCAGGAAGTTGTTAACCAAGCCATTGAGGGGCGAACTTACAGTCAAAGAGTAAGAAAATTAGTGCGGTTTAATGAAAAAAACAACCATTGTCAAGAACTATCCATGTAAATATTTCTTATTTAGAAGCTTAAAAGATAATCAGAAAAATATACCGTTGTTTTTACTTTATATTATTTTTTGTATTTTAGCTGCCTGATTTCTGAGTAATCCTCTGTAATAGTGGGGGTTTTATGGAGAGGTGCTCGAGTGGCTGAAGAGGCACGCCTGGAAAGCGTGTATACCCTA
>CAYFQK010000263.1:0-3951 GCA_964345255.1 uncultured Bacteroidales bacterium
GGCATCGCCTTAAACCACCGCGATGACTGGAACCCTAGTTATACGGTAACCACAACCACCCATTCTTTTGAAAAGGGGATGGACCAAAACAACATCACCAAGGCAAAAGTTATGGAATGGCTGAATGAGAGTGGGTATGAAGATCTTTATAAAAAATACTATTTCCCGGATAAGAATACAGTAAAGATATTTCTCAAGGGAGGCTCTATGGTAGTCAATCTCAAAACGGGTGAAGGGAATGCCGAAATACTCAAAAAGATACCCTTGATATATGAGTTTAACTACCTGCACTACAACCCAATCAGGTGGTGGACCTATTTCTCGGATATATACAGTGGCGCTTTGATAATCATTGCCATCACTGGTCTTTTCATTGTAAGAGGTAAAAACGGAATCAAGAGGCGGGGTGCTATTTTAACCATTGCCGGGATATTAATTCCCGTGGCTTTTCTCCTTGTCCTTATTTAAATTCAAAACCATGAAATTCAAAGCCCTAACAATCATCGCAATCACAGCTCTTTTTGCATCAGGCTGCTTCAAAACCAAAACCTGTAACCTCACCATCAGCGAGGAAGAAAAATCATGGTTCCCCTATGATAGCGCAGAGCAGCCCTTTTTCAAAAATCAGTCGGGTGATACCCTGAGGTTTCAGTTCAGTCGCATTATTGCTCATGCCGATGAAGAAGTGACTGAAGGGAATCCCTGCCGGGCCGATGCCATTAGCTACATAAATATGACAGACAGCACAGGAAGCAAGGGTACCATCGGTCAATACCTTTTATTAAAAGCTGAGCGCGGAGGCGGAACAGCAGTAAGTTCAATAATAACCCTTGGCGATATCCAGTTTTACCAAAATGATTACCAGGACGATAATCTCAAATTGGATCGTAACGGCAATACCCTGAAAGTCATTGATAGTCTCCCGGTTAGCGACACAACCTACCATGACGTCCTGACAATTGCCGAAGCTGATACCATGCTCTATACTACCAATGTATTTCAAAATGTTTATTTCACCAAAGATTTTAGAATTTTGAAATTCGAGTTGCAGCAAAGCGCCACACCTTTTGAGCTTATTAATCCGGGATTATAATTGCCGTATAAAGGCTCCCGATTCAGAGGTGGCATAACACGTGAAGCCGGCTTCTTCGAATAAGGGTTTCACTTTTTTGATGTACCAGGAAGGATTTGTTCCGTCAAAAAGCACCCGCTTTTTGACTTCCAGCTTAGATGTGATGATTTTCTTGTCGAGCCATGGCTTTCCACTTATGATGAGAAAGTCTGTGGTCAGCTTATAATCCTGCGGTAACTCACTGTCCTTTAATATTGTAAATACTTCTCCATTAAATGAGATAAAAGGATACCTCATAAGTATCTCATTTTTGCGAATTTCATTGGTTGTCTTTGGCAACTCTATTTTGGCCGTCTCCAGGCGATATTTCTCCCAGACATTTCTAAAATTATAATTCACCAAATCAGAATTATTCATTACGGCCGAATCACCCAAAAAGACATTTTTCCTCCCGTTTATGAAATCCATGGCAAGCCCTTCCTTAGCATGATAAAGGATAAATTTGTCCTGGAGCAAAATGGTATGTTGTTTTATCAAAAACGACCCGAAAATGATGATCGCGAAGCTTATAGAAGTTATCACCACTCTTTTTTTGGCATATATTAAGCTAAACACCAAACTTATCATCGCCAAATAAAGCAGCATCATTTGCGGCGGGGATATCCACAGACTCTCTACATAAGCTCCGGGCAATTCGCTCAAAAATGCAACACTGTGATTCAACGCTTTGATAAGGGCTGCCAACCATGAGGCCAGGACATTACCAATCATTGCCAGTCCCGAGAAAGCAAATAAAGCCAGCGTGCTATAAATAATAAGCGTAGCTAAAGGTATGGCAATAATATTAGTCGCAATAAAAATCAGCGAAACCTTATGGAAATAATAAACCAACAGCGGAAAAAGGATAAGCTGGGCGGCAATAGAAACTGATACCAGGGCCCATATTTTATCAGGCAGCCAGCTGCGGGGACGCCACCAGTTATAAATCACGGGCTGGAGCCAAACAATGCCTGTTACTGCCAGAAAAGACATCTGAAAACCGACATATGCGATTTGATTAGGATTAATCAGCAACATCACCAGGGCGCTGGCCGCTAAAGTATTGTATATGCGGGATTTCCTCCTGAAAAGTCTGCCCAGCGCCACAAATGAAAACATGGTCGAAGCCCTGGTTACGGCGGGCTCCAGTCCTGTAATAAGAGCGTAAAGCCATATAACCAATAGCGTAAGCAATACCTTTAGAACCCTGTACCCTCTGCCTTTCAGAGGCACCTGATTAAGAAGGAAGGCAATAACTACATACATAATTCCCACGTGTAATCCCGAAACACAAAGCACATGCATGGCTCCGGCTCCTGTATAGGCTTGACGCAAATCGTCACCCAGGTAGCGATCATAACCTAAAACCAGCGCGGTAGCCAGGGCATAGTCATCACCTCTGAGGTTATACTCTTCCAGGATGGAAGCCAGCTTTTGTCTGCTCTCGACTGAAAAAGTTCTAATCGTATTTCTCTGCTTCCCGGCCAGAGTCTTCATTGAACCGGGTGGAATATATATCTGATGATAAATATGACGAAGGCTCATGT
The DNA here is from genome assembly GCA_964345255.1 of uncultured Bacteroidales bacterium. Classification (GTDB taxonomy): domain Bacteria; phylum Bacteroidota; class Bacteroidia; order Bacteroidales; family JAIPAH01; genus JAIPAH01. The sequence goes on from CAYFQK010000263.1 coordinate 2,659, forward strand.
ATTGCTTATAATCAAAGACCTCAGGATTTTTCGGGGGGTCGATAGGGTTAAGGTATCCTTTAAACAAAATCCGGTCGCCATAACTTAACCGGCTGCTGAGGCTGTCTTTACCAAGATATGTCAAAAGCCTTCCTTTGACAGTCTTTGAGGAAGAGCCGCTATAAAGTCGTTGAACCTTAAGAATGGTTTTGTAAGAATTCGCTTTCTCTTCGGGTTCTTGCACAATTATGCCACTCATCATTTCATGACCTTTCAGGTAATCAGAAAAATGACGGTAATTCTGATAGCGGGTATGGACATTCTGCCATAAAAACCCGGTAAGCAAAAAAGCTATTGAAACGGCCACTCCAAAAACATAGCGTGAAGTATAACTTATTCGTGAATGAAAAAGATAGGAAAATACAAGCAGTAGTATCACAAAACCAGCTATCCCCAAAAGCAGGTTACTTTCAGCAGGCGGAGTTTTTATAGCCGCTAAAAGCCCGAGGGCAAACGGAATGGCAATGCGTACAAGCGGGTATTTGTGCCAGTGGTTCATCTCCAGAAAGATACAAAAAAATCGGCTCTCAGAGGCTCTCTCGCTTGCAAAAAGTTTTTTCTACTTTTGTAGGATTATGACAGGAACCTTAGTTAACGTTGGGGCTGTAATAGCCGGAAGCCTGATAGGCCTGATGATAAATCGCCGCTTGAATCCGAGATTCACCAATACGGTCTTCCAGGCTATCGGGCTATTTACGGTTTTCCTGGGCATAAGCATGGCATTGAAAACCGAGAACATCCTGTTAATCATCTTCAGCCTGGTGTTGGGGGCTATCACCGGAGAATTGATGCGAATTGACAAAGGCATTGAACGCTTCAGCGACTTTTTAAAACAAAATCTTAAATCGCGGAATGATCGCTTTTCTGAAGGATTAATTACTTCTTTCCTGCTTTTCTGTATGGGATCTATGACCATTCTAGGGGCCATTGAAGAAGGCCTGGGCGATGAACCCAACCTGCTACTGGCCAAATCCCTGATGGATGGTTTTTCCTCCATTGCACTGGCTTCGGCAATGGGTATCGGCGTGCTTTTTTCCGTGGTTCCACTCCTGATTTACCAGGGCGGGATCACCCTTTTCGCCGAATACTTCCAGGAACATGCTACCGATTTGTTTGTGAACGAACTGACCGCAGTAGGAGGTATCCTCTTGCTGGGACTGGGCTTCAGTATCCTCGATATCAAAAAAATCAATATCGTGAATATGCTGCCGGCGCTGATTTATATCCTGGTGTTGGTGTATTTCTTTGGGTGAT
>CAYFQK010000264.1:0-3951 GCA_964345255.1 uncultured Bacteroidales bacterium
ATATGGGTGATTTTGCCTCTGTGGCTTTCCTTGGCGGGATGTGAGCAAAAGGAGGTGGAGTATTACGATAACGGCAACAAAAAAACCGAATTTACAAAAAAAGGAGGTGAATTTGATGGTGAAAGCATTTGGTATTACAGAACCGAACAGCCCAAGATCATAGCCAATTATAAGGACGGAAAATTAGACGGGCCAACTTACCATTTCTTTTATGATGGGAGAAAAGAACAGGAAGTACATTACAAAGAAGGTTTAAAACATGGCAAAGCCCTGGAGTGGCATGACAATGGAAAACAGAAGCAGATTGCGCACTATAAAAATGACACGCTGGACGGCGCCTATAAAGAGTTTTTCAGAGAAAGCGGAAGGATAAAAATAGAAGGCACATACCATCAAGGAGTAAGGGACAGCCTTTGGGTTTGGTATTATCGCACCGGAATAAAAGCCTCAGAAGCTGATTTTGATATGGGCAGTGGTAAACGAACTTACTGGTTTCCCGATGGAAAAAAAGAGTCCGTCCTCTCCTATCAGGATGATAAAAAACACGGTAAAGCATGGTATTTTAATAAACAGGGGGACACTATCAAAATCAGTGTTTTTAAAGAAGATGTGCTTAAAGATGAGCAACTTTTAATAGATTTGGATAATTTATAATTAGTCTATTGATAATTTTTCCGATTTTTGCAGGAGTTCTTTGACAAAATGCTTTTATAAGCATTTAATTTTTAACAAATTACGCAAACGTTTCCGAAAATTTGATTGTCTGATAATCAAGTAAAAAACTCGGAGTTTGTTTGAGATAGATTAAAAGGAAGTTTATATATTTGCCACTGTTATGTAATTAACAATGTTATTTATATAACGTAAAAATAGTCGTTAACCATTAAAATCAATACGTAATGGATCTTGAAAAAGTAATGAGTGATCTGGAGCAAAAACATCCAGGCGAAGCAGAATATTTACAAGCAGTAAGAGAGGTACTCGAAACCCTCGAAGATGTAGTGGAAGATAATCCACAATTTGAAGGCCGCGGCATCATCAAAAGATTAATTGAGCCCGACCGTGTACTAACCTTTAAAGTACCCTGGGTAGATGATAACGGTAAAGTACAGGTAAACTTAGGCTACCGCGTACAATTCAACGGCGCTATTGGACCGTATAAGGGCGGACTGCGTTTCCACCCGAGTGTAAACCTCAGCATCCTGAAGTTTTTGGGATTTGAGCAGATTTTCAAAAATGCACTTACTACCCTGCCAATGGGCGGTGGAAAAGGGGGTTCTGATTTTAACCCGAAAGGTAAATCAGATGACGAAATCATGCGCTTTTGCCAGTCGTTTATGCTGGAGCTGTGGCGCCTGATTGGCCCTGAAACAGATGTGCCGGCAGGTGACATCGGCGTTGGCGGCCGTGAAATCGGATTCCTATATGGTATGTACAAAAAACTAGCCCGTGAACACACCGGCGTATTGACCGGAAAAGGCCTCAACTGGGGAGGATCGCTTATTCGCCCGGAAGCTACCGGATTTGGCGCAGTATATTTCGCTAAAGAGATGCTCAACATGAAGGGAGAATCTTTTGAAGGCAAAGCTGTAGGTCTTTCCGGATTTGGCAACGTAGCATGGGGCGCTGCGCAAAAAATCAACGAACTCGGCGGAAAAGTAGTTACATTATCAGGACCTGACGGGTATGTTCATATTCCTGACGGCCTCACCAATGAAATGATTGAATACATGCTGGAGCTCAGGGCTTCGAACCAGGATATCGTGAAACCATTCTCCTATGAATTCCCCGAAGCACAATTCCACGAAAACAAACACCCCTGGGAGGTGAAAATGGATGTGGCTATACCCTCAGCAACACAAAATGAGCTTAACGAAGAAGATGCTGAAATACTGGTGAAAAACGGGTGCATGTGTGTAGCCGAAGGCGCTAACATGCCCAGCACCCCGGAAGCTGTAGAATTCCTCAGCGAACACAAAGTGTTGTTTGGTCCCGGAAAAGCCGTGAATGCAGGTGGCGTAGCTACTTCAGGACTGGAAATGACTCAAAATTCCATGAAACTGAATTGGACTCGCGAAGAAGTAGATGAAAAGCTGCAGAGAATTATGAAAGATATCCACGATCAGTGCGTGAAACATGGCACTGAAGAGGATGGACATATTAATTATGTGAAAGGTGCTAACGTAGCTGGCTTCCTTAAAGTAGCCAATGCCATGTTAGAACAAGGTGTAATTTAATATCTTTGGTTTTTTAATTTGATGAAAGCCATGCCGGATTCCCGGTATGGCTTTTTCTTTTGCAATTCACTTTTTACCCTCCCACTCATCGTAAAAGCGGTTCAGAAATTGCATCATAAACCGGTGACGCTCCTCTGCTATTTCTTTTCCTTTCGCCGTATTCATCCGGTCTTTCAATAACAGCAACTTTTCATAAAAATGATTGATAACAGGGGCCGTACTTTTCTTATACGATTCAAAACCCGAGTGATACTCAGGGGCAATATCCGGGTCATGCATAAGGTTTCCGCGGCTTCCACCAAACATAAATGTGCGCGCCACCCCTAAAGCTCCCATCGCGTCAAGCCTGTCAGCATCCTGAACTATTTCACCCTCAGTGCTGAGCTGCTCCTGTTCAACATGAGCGCCCTTAAAAGAGATATGCTCAGCTATATGCAAGACCCGCTCAATAACTGCATCAGATACGCTTTCTGCTTGTAAATCCGCTTTAATTTGCCTGTATCCTTTTTCCGGATCTGCGAGCTTATGATCTGCCATATCATGCATCAGCGCACCCAATTCCACAACAAAAAAATCCACTTCCCTGCCTGCCGAAATTTTTTTAGCCATTTTCCAAACACGATACACATGCCACCAGTCATGCCCCGAACTGTCATCCCTAAACTGGCGCTCCACCTTTTTTGAAATATTGCTGATAATCTCTCTGTTTTGGGTTTCCATAAATGAGTTGAGTTAAAACGTGTTTTTGTTTATTTATTTTAACTGATATTTAAACAAAAAATCATATTTTTCGTTTTAAAGGGGTACAAAATACGAAATTATGAAAACAAACGGATCAGCACTAAAAAACGTAAGCTTTGATAAAATAGCCGAAATTGAATTTCAGGGAGATAATCATGTTTCTTCATCCACCGATACACCACTGCGCGAAGACGCATTTGAGTTGGACGACGATGAAAAGGTCGCCCGCATAGAACATAATTTCAGGGAAATACTGGAAACCATGGGACTGGATTTAACCGACGACAGTCTGAAAGGAACTCCTCACCGGGTTGCCAAGATGTTTATCCAGGAAAAGTTTCGCGGCCTTGACCCCAAAAACAAACCCGAAATGCGGGCATTTGAAAACAATTACCAGTACAATCAAATGATTGTGGAAAAAAACATCACAGTAAATTCTTCTTGTGAACACCATTTCGTTCCTATCATAGGTAAAGCTCATGTAGCCTATATCGCAGGTGGAAAAGTGGTAGGATTGTCTAAATTAAACAGAATAGTAGATTATTATGCCCGCCGCCCTCAAGTACAAGAACGCCTGACTCGCCAAATAGCTGAAGAGCTGCGTTCTTCATTGAATACTGATGATGTAGCGGTAATCATAGAAGCCAAGCACCTTTGCGTCTCTTCCCGTGGCATTGAGGATGACTCCAGCACAACAGTCACGGCAGAATACCTTGGGGCATTCAAAAGTGAAAACAAAAAGCGGGAATTGTTCGACTATATCAAAATGGAATTAGACCAATAGGGCGCCAATGGATTTATTGGTGAAGGCTATAAGTCGAAATTTACTGTTTCATCTCTATGGAAATAAAAACCAGTAAATACCAATTTAAACACTTCAGTATTAAACTTCATCCATAAGGCGGCTATTTTCGTGAAAGAAACTTATAGAGAAATTCAGTTATAAAGGCTGAGATTTATCCTTTCCGGTTTT
>CAYFQK010000265.1:0-3895 GCA_964345255.1 uncultured Bacteroidales bacterium
CGGCATCCTCATCGGCCCACAGGCCATCAATTTTTCGACCGTAATATTTCTCCAGTTTTTCATCTGAAGGGAAGATGGCATTCTTAGCACCCATTTCCGAGGCGAGGTTAGCAACGGTCATTCTGTCGGCAATGGACAAGGATTTTACCCCATCCCCATGATATTCAATAGATTTGTAGTCGGCCCCGCTGGAGCCTATCATTCCGATAATCCAAAGCGAAAGGTCTTTGGCATAAACGCCTTCCGGCATCTCTCCATGGAGTGAAACCTTGATAGTTTCGGGTACCCTGAACCATGTTTCGCCCTGCCGCCAGATACCGGCGGCTTCCGTGCGGTCGATACCGGCTGCAAAAGCATTGAAAGCTCCGGCTGTGCAGGTATGACTGTCGCTACCTACAATAATGTTCTTGGGCTGCGCATAATCGGCCATAATCTGGTGACAAATCCCCTGCCCCACATCATGGAATTTTTCAATGCCCTGGTCTTTCACAAAATCGCGAATCTTCTGGTAATTATTCGCCAACGCAGAAGTCGTTGGCGGGGCGTTATGGTCCAGGACTATTAGTAGCTGCTCGGGTTCAGCCACGTTGCGCCCATTCATCTTTTCAAACGTTTTGGAAATACTTGCCGTATTGTCGTGAGTCAAAACAATATCCGGCTTTTTGAAAACGATGCTGCCTTTGGGCGCATCAAAAATCTTTTCTACGAAGGTCTTTCCACTCATATTTATTTTTTTTGGATTAAAAACTAAAGCTTATATCCACCCCAAGTTTGGGTGCAAACCCACTGAAACCGGGTTGCATAAACTCATCGAACCGACCTGTATCGTTGAAGGTCTCACGTATTCCACCCCCTGCATACATATCAAGATAAACTCTCTCAGAAAAAACATATTGCCAGCCAAATAAAATCCCTGCTCCCGCAATTTCGAAGCTATACTGCTTGTCAATTTCGTTTGGCTCGTATTCGTAGCCTACCCCACAATAAGGCACGTCATTCTCCTGAATATTATAATATTTAAAAAATGCATAGGGTGCAAAATACAGGTTTTTACCGTGATTCTCTTTTTCCCGCCATGCTACATAAATACGGTACTGTGTTTCCAATCCGAACCCAATTTCATCCTGATAGTCTTTATTGGTATAATGTATTGAAGGAGCCATCCAGATACCGTTTCGCGAAGGGAGGATGCGTTCGTAATTTAATTGAAACGTACCAGTAATAAAAGGCAGCGCACTAAAACCAAATTTATTTTCATGTGCTGAAGAATTATTATTCTGCCCCCAAACCCCTTCACATAAAATCGAGGTAACCAGCAAAAGCATTAATAATAAAGGTTTACCTTTCATGTTCCATTTTTTTCTCAAAGATAAAAAGGAAAGAACACAAAATGAGGGCTGAATATAATTTAAACCCTGTTTTAATAGTTTGTAAGTAATGGAAAACCAGTTTGTTCTTAGTCAAAAGTGTTTTTATCTATGGTTTTCCCTCAAAAGGTCGTTAACCACCTTCACCGGATTAAATGTGATCACCGGCACTTCAACAAACACGGTAATCCAGTCGGCCATAGCGCCATTCCATAGCCCCGGAAGTTCCTGTGCTTTCAACGTCTTGCCATCTTTCGATTTTTCACTTATAAATCCCGTATTGGGGTCTACAAATTCTTTTAGGTCGAAATTATTTCCTTTGAAATCAGTCAGCGAACAAACCAAATCAACGGGGTTAAAATGTGTGGATTTGCTAACTATTTCAGCCTGGGCGGCATCATCAAAATTTATCTGCGCTTTTTCCACTATCTGCAGCGACTTGTTGCCCGAAGGTTCTTTAACCCAGAAAGGCCCTCCCCCAGGTTCCCCTTCATTCTTAACCATGCCACATACTCTGATAGGGCGGTTAAGCTGATTATAGAGGATATCAATTTTTTCTATATGCTCTTTCTTATTAAAGGCCTGCTTATGGTTGTGGATGTTCAGGTAGTTTTCAGCAAAAGCCCTCATCTCTTCCAATTCTTTATGAGTTGCACTGCCTTCATCCAGCAGTTCAAGGTATTCATCCACCTTAGATTTGACTTTAAGCAGGTATCCCCCAATCAGCTTTTTGTAGCGGTAAGTATATTCCTTGAGCCTGTCGGGAACCACATTGTCGATATTTTTCACAAAAACAATATCGTTATCCAATTCATTCAGGTTTTCGATTAAAGCGCCATGTCCTCCCGGTCTGAAAAGCAACAACCCATCCCGCGTACGGAAGGGAGCATTTTGTGGGGTCACGGCAATGGTATCTGTTGAAGGTTTTTGCTGAGAGAATTTTACATCGTAATGCACCCTGAATTCACTTTCATACTTGATTTTTCTTTGTCTTAAGGCGTGCTGAAAATCTTCCTGATGCTCCGGCGAAACCGTAAAATGGAGATTCACCTTCCCCCTGGAATTCTGCACATAGTTAGCGCCTTCTACCAGGTGTTCCTCCATAGACATCCGGGCCGAATTTTCGTACTTATGGAAAAGTAGTAATGCTTTGGGCTTATTGGCGTAATTCAGCCCCTTTTCAGTTAAAAGATACTCAATGATAACTTTGTAGTTTTTATTCCGGTACTGCTCGTCTATGGAATAGCCTGATTCCCGCATAACCCTCTTAAGGTCAGTAAAGAATGCAAAATCATGCAGATGATCGAGGAAATACTTTACCGAGTGAAAATCAGTTTGCTTTTCAAGATCTGATAATTGTTCTTCCGTACCGGTGAAATCCTGCATAAAGGCATACAGGTTTTTAAACATCCGCGAAGCGGCGCCGGAGGCTGGAACAAATTTTATGATATCATAGTTTTTTTGTTCCTGCTCATAATATTTAACCAGTTCATCAGTCCGTTCTTCGGAAAAATCAAATATACCGTCATTATTGGTCGCAGGCCTGTCAAGCTTTATAAAAGGAAACCCTTTTTTAAACTGCTCTATCTGGCGATTTATATCTTCAGGTGTAAGGTCTTTCTCTTTTAGTTGCTGATGATCTCTTTCACTAAGTTGTATCATAATTAAAGGGATTACTTCATTTGATTTAATAACTCTTCAACTGCTTTTTTTAACTGGGGGTCTTTCCCTTCCGCTTTGCTGTCGGGCTGATTATTCTCAATGATGTCAGGCACAGCCCCATGATGCTCCATATTTTTATCCGTTTTCTTCACATACCATGCCCTGAAAGGAATGCGAACATAAGAACCATCCACCATTCGCTCAGCGCCTGTAGAGATTACGGCTCCGAAGGTAGGTGTTCCTACCAGTGTTCCCAAATCCATTGTTTTGTAAGCATGCGAAAATATTTCTGCATTGGAATAACTGTTTTGATTGCACAGGGTGATTGATGGCTTTGTCCAGGGATAAAAAGGTAAGCGCTCTCCAAACGGATAATGCTCTCTGAACTTCTCGTGGTTTTCCGCCAGGTTGTCTGTGGCCCCTCTTGGTATGGTATAGGCATGCTGCCTGACGTCCAGGATGGTCATCAGATAATCGGTGGTCCATCCCCCGCCGTTAAAGCGTACATCGATAACCAGTCCTTCCTTATCATAGGCGGTGGCAGCGAGCTCCCGCTCAAATCGCTCAAAGCTGTTCCAATTCATTCCACGGATATGTATATATCCCAGTTTCCCATCAGAATACTTGTCGGTAAGTTTTTTTCGGGTGTCCACCCAATCCTCATACAGTGGTTTTCTTATGCTCTTAGTCGGGCGTATGAGCACTTCTATGTCTTTATCATCTCTCACAATGCGCAGCATCACCTTTTCATCCATTTTGTTGTTTAAAGGCTCGTAGAAGTTGTTTTTAACATTGACTATATCACCGTCAACGTGTGTAATAACATCCCCTTCTTTTAAAAGGCTTTCCTCATATGAAGCGGGAGC
>CAYFQK010000266.1:0-3889 GCA_964345255.1 uncultured Bacteroidales bacterium
CATGCCGAAAAGCATGAATTGCTATATTTTTCTTAATAAAATGTAAATAGTAGACCTGGGAGAAATTATGTTCTAATTACCGGGGGAGGTGTTATAGTGGGTTGGATAGCTTCTTTAATTGCAAAATGATAGGGCAACATGCCTGTGGGCTGCCCGGTATTGTGAATTACTTTGCTAAAGGGGTAACAAAACAGAACCTGCATCCTGAAATCAGGGATGGGGATTCCGGCAGAGATGTTTTCTCTTGAGCGGTGCTTCGCGTAAACACGGTAGCTTTCTTTAGCTTTTTGCTCCTTTAGATCATGATAAGCCACTATTTCGAGCAATTTCCCTTTTTGCGTTTTACTTATTACATCGTACAGTTGTCCGTTTAGCCAGAATTCTTTGTCGTGCTCCCATTTCACTTCATCGGGGTGGATGAGCAACGTATCCGTCGCGATTTTTTCTTCAGGTAAATTTTGTATTTTTAGCTGAGTAGAAAATTTTTGTAGCGATATATTCCCTCTCAGCAGGAGAAGGATAAAGCTACCCTGGGCAATAATCAAAAAAAACGCTATGACGAAGGCTCCTTTTTTCACAGCTGCGGATTTTTTGCAAATGTAATACAAATTTACCGTCGATGTATTGCTTGTCAAACAGGAAGTTTTATAATGAAATCATGCCGGAATGCAGCAGGAGCCTTTTAATATACTGATGTTCATGCTAAACACATTAGCAGGTTTGCTGTTAATATAATACTGCAAATAAGTATCTAAATTTATAAATATATTAACTTTGCACGACTCAAATTCATTTAGAAACTAAAACCACGTGACCATGTTATTTGATATCGATTTGATTAAGAGAGTTTACAATAAGCTGCCGGGAAGAATAGAAAAAGTGAAGGAATTGCTGGGCAGGCCGCTTACTTTGAGCGAAAAAATATTGTATACTCATTTATATGATTTTGACGGACAATTAAAGAAAGCTTATCGCCGCGGAGCAGACTATGTTAATTTTACACCCGACCGCGTGGCGATGCAGGATGCTACCGCCCAGATGGCTTTATTGCAATTTATGAACGCCGGTAAAGATACTACCGAGGTACCCACTACAGTTCACTGCGACCATCTTATCCAGGCTGAAGTAGGTGCTACACAGGACCTCAGCAATGCCAAAAAAACCAACAGCGAAGTGTATGATTTTCTGCAATCCGTCTCCAACAAATATGGTATCGGCTTCTGGAAACCCGGAGCGGGTATTATCCACCAGGTCGTGCTGGAAAATTATGCTTTCCCCGGAGGAATGATGATAGGTACGGATTCGCACACCCCTAATGCCGGCGGACTTGGTATGGTTGCCATTGGCGTGGGCGGCGCTGATGCCGTGGATGTGATGGCCGGAATGCCGTGGGAGCTCAAGATGCCGAAGCTCATTGGCGTGAAGCTCACCGGTAAGATGAATGGCTGGACCGCTTCCAAGGATGTTATCCTTAAAGTGGCCGGATTACTTTCCGTCAAAGGTGGAACAGGGTCTATCGTTGAATATTTCGGCGAAGGAGCCGACAGTATTTCCGCCACCGGCAAAGGAACAATCTGCAATATGGGTGCGGAAATAGGGGCAACAACTTCTCTTTTCGGCTACGATAACCGCATGAGCGATTATCTGAGAGATACCGAAAGGGCTGAGATTGCCGACGAAGCAGATAAAATTATGTCGCACCTCCGCGCGGATGACGACGTGTACGAAAACCCTGAGAAGTATTACGACGAATTGATTGAAATCAATCTCTCTGAACTGGAGCCCCATATCAACGGACCTTATACACCGGATGCGGCTCATCCAATATCAGAATTTGTGGAGATTGTGAAAGAAAAGGGTTATCCGCAGGAACTGGAAGTAGGATTGATAGGGAGCTGTACCAACTCTTCGTATGAAGATCTGACGCGTGCTGCCAGCGTGGCGAAACAGGCCCGCGATAAAGGCATCAAAGCCAAGTCGGAATTCACAATCACTCCCGGGTCGGAGCAGATTCGCTATACTACTGAGCGCGATGGTCTTCTCAAGATTTTTGAGGATATCGGAGGTACCGTCCTGGCCAATGCCTGTGGTCCTTGTATCGGGCAGTGGAAGCGTCATAACCAGGACCCGGATAAGAAAAACTCCATCATCACCTCCTTCAACCGGAATTTTTCCAAGCGTAATGACGGTAACCCCAATACCCATGCGTTTGTAGCTTCGCCCGAGATAGTTACGGCTATGACCATTGCCGGTGACCTGACCTTTAATCCGCTGAAGGATACGCTTAAAAATGATAGAGGAGAGGAGCTTAAAATGGAGGACCCCACAGGAGTCGAAAAGCCCGCGGAAGGTTTCGAGGTGAAAGACCCCGGATATGTTCCGCCCGCCGACGATGCCAGCCAGGTAGACGTGGCAGTCGACCCAGCTTCCGACCGCCTTCAACTGCTTAGGCCTTTCGAGCCATGGGACGGGAATGACTTTAAGGGACTTCACCTTTTGATTAAAGCCAAAGGAAAATGTACTACCGACCACATCTCAATGGCCGGACCCTGGCTTCGCTATCGAGGGCACCTCGACAACATATCGAATAATATGCTTATTGGGGCGGTTAATTGGTTTAATGAAAAAACCAACCTGGTGAAAAACCAGCTTACGGGAGCGTATGATCACGTGCCCGACACGGCCAGGCATTACCAAAGCGAAAGCGTGGGTTCGATAGTAGTGGGAGATGAAAACTATGGCGAAGGCTCCTCGCGAGAGCATGCCGCGATGGAACCGCGGAACCTCGGCGTTAGAGCCGTTCTGGTGAAGTCTTTTGCCCGTATCCACGAAACGAATCTGAAAAAGCAGGGTATGTTGGCGATTACATTTGAGAATCCAGACGACTACGATAAGATCCAGGAGGATGACCGTATCGATATCCTGGGACTGAAAGAGTTTGCCCCCGGAAAACCCCTTGAAGTAGTACTGCATCATGCCGATGGTTCGCAGGATTCGTTCAACGTGCTGCATTCGTACAATGAATTCCAGATTCAGTGGTTTAAGGAAGGCAGCGCCCTCAACTTGATTAGAAAGCTGAATAAGGAAAATTAAACCAAAGAAAATGGCAGTTGGCAGTGGGTATTTGGCAATCAATACAAAATTGCCCACTGCCCATTGCCTCTTGCCAACTTCTTCTTTGAACTATCCGGATAGGGGAGCGTTTCAACAAAACATTTTATCTTTGGAATAAATGCCTCTTTATGAAGATATTTTATCGTTTTATCGATCGTATTGTATTTGCCGTGGGAGTGCTTGTTTTTTTGCAGCTCCCCAATTTTATTGACCAGTACACCCAGCGTTTGGGCGGTTACTACGACTCAGAGAAGGAGCATCTCGAGCTTTACCAGGGCATAGCTGATAAGTACTATGAGGGGGATTTGGATAAGCTTATAAAATCCTTTGGCAATAGCAATCAGCCTGGAATGAAAGAGACCGCCGGGGAGCTGGAGAATATTTCTTCAAAGGTACAGGAGATCGAACACGGACTGGATATTTTACAGAATGCATCTTTTCTCAGGCAGGTGGGCTATATGATACTACATGTTGACACGAAGCTGGCGCGCGGAACATTAAAGGCTTACACCCCCGGGATGCCTTTCACTTCTGAAGGTCTGCTCAGCGGATTGATTGGTGGGGTTTTGGTTAGCCTGTTTTTTAACGGCATCGTGACATTGGTTAGATTGCCTTTCAGCAAAAAGAAAATAAAAAAACAGGAGAAAGTGCTGCAGGAATAGCTTTTAAGACCTAACCCGGACAAGCCAGAAAAAACAAATAAATCTCAAATTTTAGTGATCAAAAATACAAATAGTCAAAATAGCTAACGCTTCTCTGGAAATGTTTTGAATTT
>CAYFQK010000267.1:0-3838 GCA_964345255.1 uncultured Bacteroidales bacterium
GCGATAGCGGAGTGATGCAGTGAGGAATCTTTTAGTTACAACGAAAAATGGAGGCTAAAACTAATCTGATTTGGGCAGGGAAATAATCACTTTCTGTCAATAGAATTCCTCGTTTAAAATTCTTTGTGATTAGATACAGTGTTCAAACACGAATTGAAAACACTAATTCCACGTGGGATCGGCAGGAAAATTTGCCCATTGTTTAAACACCGAACCCATGTTTTCCAGGGCGCTTTCCCACATCTGATCGGGCTCCGTATTTAAAAGCTTTTCAACATTTTTATCTGTAACAACCCATGCTTTTTCTTCCATTTCCCGGTCGAGTTGATTTGGACTCCATCCTGAATATCCCACAAAAAAGCGAATGTCTTGTTCGGAAATCTGATTCAGATGAATCATCTCTTTAACCTGTTCTATGTTTCCACCCCAGCGAATGTTACCATTGATTTTCAAACTGTTTTCAATCTTGTCGCCTAATCGATGAATAAAAAACAAAGCATCGGTTTGTACTGGCCCACCAAGGTAAAGCGCTGGATTGAAGTCGGTAAATTCATCCATTACATCGCTAAGGCGGCTTTCTACAGGTTTATTCAAAATCAGCCCAAACGATCCTTCCTTATTATGATCTGCCAAAAGCACCACCGATCGCCGGAAATAAAAATCCTGCAAAAAGGGTTCGGATATTAAAATTCTTCCTGATGTTGGTTCCAGTTTTCCCAGACTCATAGTTCTTCACTCCTTTCCTGCAAAATTAACATATTTTAAAAATCGTTATTGTCCTTTATCCGGATTAAATACCGGTTAAAATTTGCTAATCCAATCGCTGTTCAAGAACCTTATCCCCCGTATCAATATATTGTTTACTTCCTACCAGGGTAATTGACAAAAATTCTTAAAAGCATAACCGGCACATTCCTTTTCGATACAAATTGTTTTATTTTGCAACTTAATTCACTATAAAAATGCAAAATAATCAAGAGAAATTTGAAAAGTTAAGAAAGAAATTCACTTTTTTTTCCTTTGAGTCATTTTCGATTTATGATGAGAAATATCAATACATTATCCGTTTTCATTTCACTATAGATGATGAACATCATTTCTACCCGGTTCATAGTCTGCCGAAACAAAACATAAAAAGCCTGAGCGAGAATGAATGGAACAATCTGGCTTTTCATATCGGCATGGTTGAACTTATTAGCTATTGGAAGGCAGCTGTGCCCCGGAAAGTTTACATAAACCCCTATCAGCTTTCCAATGCTCAGATTAAATGGTGGAAAAAGCTTTATTTTCATGGCCTTGGAGAATTTTTTTACCATAATAGAATCACTACATCTTATGATGATTTTATGGAAATAGAGAGTTCAGCAAATGATCGACTTCCAAAAATAAGTCCTGAACTTGATGATAATTCTGTATTAATCCCTGTTGGGGGAGGCAAAGACTCGGCTGTTACCCTGGAGCTACTAAAACAACAAGGGTTCAATGTTATACCTTTTGCCATCAACCCCAGGCCGGCAATACTGGAAACCCTGGATAGTGCAGCAATAGACAGGAACAAACTGGTCAGGGTTGAGCGCACAATTGATCCCTATCTTCTTGAATTAAATGAAGAAGGCTACTTAAACGGCCATACTCCTTTTTCCGCATTAGTGGCTTTTACCACGCTGTTGTTTTCCACACTCACAGGGTGCAAACACATAGCCCTCTCCAATGAATCCAGTGCTAATGAAGCAACAATCCCGGGAACATCAGTCAATCATCAGTACTCAAAATCTTTTGAATTTGAAAAAGACTTCAGGGATTACTATAGAGATTTCATTTCGGATGAATTTAATTACTTCAGTTTTTTAAGGCCGCTTAATGAACTTCAGATTGCTTCTCTTTTCTCCGGATATAAAAACCACTTTCCCACGTTTAAAAGCTGCAACGCGGGAAGTAAAGATAACGTTTGGTGCGGCGAGTGCTCAAAATGTCTGTTTACGGCTATTATACTTGCTCCGTTTGTGGGCAGGGAGCAGCAGGAAAAAATATTCGGGAAAGATGTACTGGATGACCATACCTTAAAGCCGCTTTTTGACCAACTGACCGGTTTTACAGCGGAAAAGCCATTTGAATGTGTGGGCACGATTGATGAGGTGAACGCTGCAGCAAAAAAAGCCACATCCAGTTGGGATAATCCCCTCCCCTCACTTCTTGCTTCCTATCAAAAGCGTGAGGATAAGAAAAACGTTAATTTTGATAATTTTCTAAAACAGTTGGAAAGCCAACATTTTCTTGAAAACAAGTTTCTTAGGATTTTAACAAGAGCATTGGATGAATAAGGAGATTATTGAAAAGCTGAAAAACAAAGAAATTGTAATTCTGGGGTTTGGCAGGGAGGGCCAGTCGACATACCGCTATCTGAGACAATTATTCCCCGAAAAGCCCCTGGCAATTGCCGATATAGACAATTCACTTCCGGCAATGCACCCCGCTCTCCAAAAAGTCGAATGGATTACAGGAAGCAATTATCAAAAAGAAATAGAAAAGTTTGATATTATTATCAAGTCTCCGGGCATAAGTCTGCCAGGCAATTTTGAGGGGGCTGTTACATCCCAGGCCGATTTGTTTCTCAGAACTTTTGGCGATCAGATAATCGGTGTTACCGGAACGAAGGGGAAAAGCACGACATCAAGTCTCATTTATCACCTCATTAAACAACAAACAAGTAATGCTATCTTTGTAGGAAATATTGGCACTCCTCCTTTTGAAAAAATAGATAAGATAAATAAAAATACCCTTATCGTAAATGAGATTTCGGCCCATCAGCTTGAAAATACCAGCAGCTCGCCTGCCACTGCCGTCTTCCTGAACCTCTATGAAGAGCATCTCGATCGTTTTCAGGATAAGGCCAGCTATTACAAAAGCAAGCTGAATATCCTGCGCAACCAGACTGCCCGGCAACAAGCCATCCTTAACGATGAAGAGTCGATGCGCGGCGATTTGGATACCAATATTCCCTACCCCGGAAAAAAATGGCTGTTCGGGTTTGAGGAAAAGCCTGAGAGGCATGCATGGATAGAGGGCGATAAACTAATCGTGCGAAGGAGCAAGAACAATGAAAAATATTCTATAAAGGATATTAAGCTGAAGGGACGCCACAACCTGCTTAATGTTATGGCCGCCGTTATTGCCTGCCGGATCAATCATATTAATTATGATCATGTTGCCCGGGGAATCCATACTTTTCCGGGCCTGGAGCACCGACTTGAAGAAATAGGAACCTATCATGACATTACATTCTATAATGATTCGATATCTACGATTCCACAAACCACAATCGAAGCTTTAAAAACATTACCTCATACTGACACGCTGATTCTAGGAGGGTACGACCGGGAGATTGATTACAAGATACTCTATGATTTTCTCAGCAGCCGTGGTATTCGCAACCTTATTTTCACGGGCCCTGCAGGTGAGCGAATGAGAAAAGAATTTAATCCGAAAAACCAAAGGCAGCGAATTTTTGTGGAGTCTACAATGCGCAATATAGTAGAGAGAGCTTTTGAGGTCACACATCCCGGTAAAACTTGCCTGTTATCACCCGCAGCTTCTAGTTACGACCAGTTCAAAAATTTCGAGGAACGGGGGACGTCGTTTAAAGAATGGATCAAAAAAACGGGAACTTTAGACTGAAAAATATTCTTTGCCAACCTGCAATTCCCGCTATAAAGTTTATTAAACCGTTTTATTCCTTATCGGCGTCTTTCTGCTTCTTCGATTCGCCTTCCTTACTCTGATCTTTGGCAGGCTCCTCACTTGCTTTCTTTTTAGCAGTAGTTGATTCCTTACTTTTGGA
>CAYFQK010000268.1:0-3837 GCA_964345255.1 uncultured Bacteroidales bacterium
AGGCTGAATTAAGCTGCTCATCAATTCAAACAGCGATCGATAATTATCAAAATCGCGTGTGGTCATCAGGCTCATCTCGTGGAGATTGGGCGCAAATATGTATGCATCTTCGTAAATGGTGCGATCCTGGATGACATCCTTTCCACTCTTACGAATTTCAACGATTTGGCGGAATCTGCTGTTGAGGAAGTAAATCTGCAGGTTAAAAGCCCATCGTTGCATATCCTGATAGAAGCTTTCAAGGTAAGGGTTTTTGTCAATGTCTTCAAAACGGGCTTCCCATCCGTAATACTTTGCCAGAAGTTCTGATAAAGTTGTTTTCCCTGCCCCAATATTACCGGCTACAGCTATGTGCATGGTTGTTTTTTTATTTTTATTTCAAATGTAAGAGTATTCCAGCTAAAAAAAAACTAGTAGTATGGCTGGTTATGTTTTTTCTTTTTCCATATTTAGTATGGCATCCACGTAATGTCTTGAGTTGGATAGCCTGGGGACCTTATTCTGACCTCCCAGTTTTCCTTTCAGCTTGAGCCATTGGTAAAACGTTCCTTTTTTCAATTGCCTGACCACGGGTTTGTGCAACACCATGTTGTTGTACCTCTTGGCTTCATAGTCTGAATTCACTGACTTAAGGGCATTGTCAAAGGTTTCTGTAAAAAAATCCAGATTGGACGGTGGATTTTCAAATTCGATCAGCCACTCATGACCGGCATTTTGGTTTTCACCGAAATAAATCGGCGCTCCGGTGTAGTCATTGATACTTGCCCCCGTTTTTTTACATGCAATGTCAAGCGCTTTTTCTGCATTATCAATGATTAATTCTTCGCCCACCGCATTGATGAAATTTTTGGTCCTGCCGGTAATCTGAATTCTGTATGGGCTGGTTGAAGTAAAGGTCACCGTATCACCGATCATGTACCTCCATAGCCCCCCATTTGTGGTGATAATCAGGGCATAATTCTTTCCTTTTTCAACTTCGCCAAGGGTCAAAGTTTTCGGGTCTTCATCATGGAGATGTTCCACCGGAAGGAATTCATAATAAATGCCGTAATCCAGCATAAGTAACATTTCTTCGGAATCGCTCTGATCCTGAATAGCAAAAAATCCTTCGGAAGCATTATAGGTCTCCATGTAATTGATGCTTCCCTGGGGAAGAAACTTTTCATACTGGGTTCGGTAAGGATTGAAACTAACACCGCCATGGAAAAAGACTTCAAGATTGGGCCAGACTTCTTTTAAGTTGGAAGCATTCGCCAGTTCCAGTATTCTTTTGATAAGAACCAACGTCCAGGAGGGCACGCCTGAAATGCTGGTCACATTGTGGTTCATGGTTTCATGGGCCATTTTTTCGATCTTGCTCTCCCACTCTTCCATAAGAGCAATAGAGAGGTTGGGAGTTTTTTTCAATTGTACCCAGAAAGGCATGTTTTGAATGAGGATGGCCGACAGGTCGCCATCATAGTAAGACGAATTGTTGATTTCTGTGATGTTCTGACTACCGCCCATGACAAGGCCTTTTCCATCGAATATAGCAGCATTAGGGTGGTTGTTGTAATAAATTGATAGTAAATCTTTTCCGGCCTTGAAATGGCAGTCTTCGAGCGCTTCGTCACTAACCGGAATAAATTTACTTCTGTCGCTGGTGGTGCCTGATGATTTTGCGAAGAATCGTATTTCAGATCCCCAGAGAATATTTTGCTCACCGTTTCTTGTTCGGTCGATGTCATGTTTCAGGGTTTCGTAAGTGCTGACAGGGATTCTGTTTCTGAATTTTTCGGGGGTATCAATAGAAGCAAAATCATAGCGCTTCCCCCATTCAGTGGCCTCAGCACTTTGCAGTAACCTTTTCAGCCATTCCTGCTGAACCTCGTGGGGATATTTCATAAAAAGCTCAATCTGATGAATGCGCTTTTTAATAAACCACGATATGAATGAATTTATAAATGCCATAGTTGATAAATTAAACGGACACCAAAAATACAATTTCAATTGTAATTGGCGTTATCTAAACAATATTCCTACTTCCAATAT
Source organism: uncultured Bacteroidales bacterium (assembly GCA_964345255.1). Taxonomy (GTDB): domain Bacteria; phylum Bacteroidota; class Bacteroidia; order Bacteroidales; family JAIPAH01; genus JAIPAH01. The sequence continues at coordinate 2,032 of CAYFQK010000268.1, forward strand.
AGTTAATAAAAACTATTTGTTCAAGCAAAAGGCTAATTGTTAAAAGGAATTATTTATCGTTGTCCGTCCTTTTCCCTTTCATCTCCCGACCGGCCTGGTAGAGGATTAAGGATTGCACCTGGTCTTGTTCGTTTCTGATAAATTCGATTTCAGCATCCACCTTTTTGAGGAAAAATCGTGTTTTTGATTTCGGATAAATTTTTATCTCGGATTGCCCGGTAGCTTGCGAGATTAACTGCCCGTCATCATAAGTGATAGTGATATTAAAGCCGGGCTGAAGCTCGTAAACGCCCGCATAATCTTTCAGGATGCCAGGTTTTACATTCACTTCCTTTTCTTTTTCCGGTAAAGGCTTATTACTCCTATGGCCTTTGGACTTTCCGGTTCTGCTGTGAAAGACTACTTTTACCCTCCCGTTTTTTTCTTTTGTAAAATCATACCGGGAAAAGCTATCTTCGAAATGAAAGCGGGATTTCGAAACCGGGAATAGCGGGAATTCGGAACTTCCCTTAAGCTGACTGTGAAGCCGGCCGTCTTTGTAGGTGATGTAGCGCGTCTTACCGTCTTCAAATTCATAAACACCGGTTAAAGTCTTCAGGAAAGAATTTTTTACTTCGATCGCATCTTCCTTGTCAGGATAAGGTTTCCCGATGACTTCGGCCGCTATCTTTGTGGAAGTTTTATGAGGAGAAAAATCATCCCGGTTCGTGAGCATCACAACATACACCTCCTCTTCGGGAAGATAGATGCCGTTGGAGGTAAAACCGAAAATACCTCCACCATGTTCTATGGTCTGGCTGCCGTTGATTTCTTTCAAAAACCAGCCATACCCATAGTTGATTGGTTCTCCGTTATTTAATGTATGCTCAGTAGAGGCCTTTTCGAGTGTTTCTCGTTTTATTAGCCTGTTGTTATTGATGGCTTGCTGCCATTTCCACATATCATCAACCGTTGACATGATTGAACCGGCAGCACCCGGTTGGGTCAGGCTGAGATATTCTTCGTTTACGAAATCGCCTGTCTTTTTCTGGTAACCGGCAGCCCGGTTTTTGATGATTTTTCGGTGACTCCCGTAATAGGAGTTATCCATGCCCAGAGGTTGGAAGATTTTCTTTTCAAGAAATTCAGAATAGCTCATGCCGGAGATTTGCTTGATAATATATCCAAGCACAAAATAGGCTGAGTTATTGTAGGAGAATTTTTCTCCCGGGGCAAAATTCATGGGTTCGTTTTTGAAAAAATCAATCATTTCTTTGGGCTTAAAATCTTTTCGCCACTTACCCTGCCACTCTTTCATAGAAGTGTAGCTTTTGATGCCTGAGGTGTGGGTCAATAAGTGATGTATGGTGATTTCATGCCCGTGAGTGGGATAATCTTCTATGTATTTCGTGATATCATCCTGCAGGGATAGCTCCCCTTGTTCTTCCAGCATAAGTATGGCAACGGCCGTAAACTGCTTGGTCATGGAGCCGATTTCAAAAACCATTTCCGGTTTCATTGCAACATCCAGTTCCAGATTAGCCTCTCCAAAGGCCTTTCGGTAGATCACTTCCCCGTCTTTGGCGACAAGGGCAGCAGCTCCGGGCTTTTCAGGTTGATAGTTTTTCTGGATTATTCGGTCAAGCTTGGTTTCAAGGTTTTGCGCTTCAATGGAAAACCCTGAAACGAAAAACAAAATCGTAATGGCTAATACTTTGAAATTTAATTGGTTAATCATAAACAAGTTTTGAGATTATTTTGATTTTTGATCGCATCTTTTGGTTTTGAATTTGCCCGTAATTTAGTTAAAGACCAGTCAAAGTCGAA
>CAYFQK010000269.1:0-3802 GCA_964345255.1 uncultured Bacteroidales bacterium
AGCTGCTTGGCCGCATCGGGCATGGTGACTACTTCGCGTTCGCCTGGTTCGCCTGAGCAATTCGAGTTCAGGATAGCGGTTTTCGCGCGTTTCCGGGTCGCGGTCAGCCAGCAGGGTTCCTATTTCCACGCCCCGCACTCCCGCTTCAAGGTAGAGTTCAATTCCCAGCGTTTGTGCAGGAAATTGTTCCCGCGGAACATGGGGTAAAACGTGTAATGCGTCTACGAAGATAGCATGGCCTCCCACCGGCCGTTGATATCTGATTCCGTACTCATCCAGTTTGCTTCCAAGATATTTGACCTGATTGACGCGGGTTTCCAGGTAATCAAATTCTGTTCCTTCATAAAGCCCTTGAGCCAATGCATTCATATCGCGCCCCGACATGCCGCCGTAGGTGATAAAACCTTCAAACATGATGTTAAACGTACTGGCTTGCTTAAAAAGCGCTTCATCTTTCATCCCGATAAAACCGCCCATGTTGACGATGGCGTCTTTCTTGGAACTCATGGTCATAGCATCGGCATAGCTGAACATTTCAGCTACGATTTCCCTGATGCTTTTGTTGGCGTAACCTTCTTCCCTGAGTTTGATAAAATAAGCATTCTCGGCAAACCGGGCTGAATCGTAAATAACTTTTACTCCGTATTTGTCGGCTAATTGACGAACCTCTCTCATGTTTTTAAGTGATACCGGCTGGCCGCCGGATGTGTTGCAGGTAACAGTTACAATAATCATCGGGACTTTTTCCGGTCCATACTCCTTCAATACATCTTCCAGCTTCTCCAGGTCGAGATTCCCTTTAAAGGGATGCTCGTTTTCAATCTCATATGCTTCGCCGATCGTACAATCAATGGCTTTGGCTTTTCTGAATTCGATGTGCCCCTTGGTGGTGTCGAAGTGGGCGTTGCCGGGAACAACATGTCCTTCTTTCACCATGACTGAAAAGAGCACATTTTCGGCTGCACGACCCTGATGAGTGGGAAGAAAATACTCGAATCCAAGAATATTCCTGATAGCCGCTTTAAGTTTATAATACGAAGAGGCTCCGGCATAGCTTTCGTCTCCTCTCATGATCTCGGCCCACTGCTCATCGCTCATGGCTCCCGTTCCCGAATCGGTGAGTAAATCAATAAAAACCTGGTCGCTTCTCAGGTTAAAAAGGTTATAGCGTGCTTGCTTTATCCATTTTTCTCTCTCCTGGCGTGTGCTTTTTTTCAGCGTCTCTACAACTTTTATCTTATATGATTCTGCAAAAGGTAGTTTCATAATACATTTTAATTAAATCGATTATAAAAATAGTTGATAAAAATGGGATAGACCGCAGAGCCATTAAAAAATTCAGTTGGCTGTTGCAGCCTTTTAACGAAATAAAAGACAATAGAAGCTATCCCGCCTCTTGATATTGAGAAAGAGTATTTTTTTTGATGGATTGGGTATGGATTGTATCATAACCTTTTCCTTTGTGACAACAAAATTAATAATTATTTCATCAGAATAAGAGACAAACATAAAATCATTTTTGTACTTTGGATCATCGATATTTGTTATGCATTTTTGCAATTGAAGGACAGATAAATTACTTTTACAGAAGAGTATAAATTTCATTGCTAAATATCCTTTGAATAGACACGTCCACAATAGGCAGGCAAATCGTTTGGTTAAGAGCAAAAATTATTATTATCACAGAGATGTATCTTAAAGAGTTAAATATCGATGAACTGGAGAAGCAGTTTTCTTTTTCGCAATTTCAGCCTGGTAATGCAATATTGGTATTAATTGCTGAGAATGATTTGTTTTTTGCTAATGAAATCATTGAATATTTCAATTCCCTGGATTTGCCGGTTTTGGGGGGTATCTTTCCGGGCGTGATTTATGAAGGCAGGATGTATAAAAAAGGAGCAATAATTACTACCCTGTCTGTAGTAAAAGGACCATGGTTGTGCGATGATTTGCAAAAAGCAACGGAGGTCCACACTGTATTAGGTAGTATAGAATCCGGGATGAATAATACGGCATTTATTCTTTATGATGCTTTTACAGGAAGTATAAAGCATTTTTTATCGGAGATTTTTTTGAGGTACGGTACCAGCTTGACTTACATCGGTGGAGGCGCCGGCACATCTGATTATGTGCAAAAACCAACGGTTTTCACCAACAAAGGCATTTATCAGGATGCTGCCGTAATAGCAGTTTTACAGGGAAGCATGAGTGTGTCTGCCCGTCATGGGTGGGAGGTTTTCAAGGGGCCATATCTTGTTACTGATTCGCGTAAAAATATTATTAAATCCATCAACTGGCAGAATGCTTTTGAGGTATACAAGGCTGCATTGAAGGAAGAGGGAATTCAGATAGATGAGCAATCGGTTTATGAGGCAGGATGGCGCTATCCCTTAGGCGTTTACCGGCAGGATCAGGAGTTTATCCTTCGAAGTCCCATTCATCTGAACAAAAATCGTGAGTTAGTTACCATTGGTGAGGTGCCTGACAACAGTGCGGTTTACGTCCTTAAGACGGATAAGAAATCGCTTTTAGAAGCCTCAGATAAAGCTGTAGCAGAAGTTAACCAATCGGATTTTATTTCCGGATTTGTTTTTTACGCGATAGATTATGCCAGAAAAGTAATCCTTAAAGATGCTTTTCACCACGAGTTATTGAATGCCCATAACCATATAAACGAAAAACATCCCGTGGCAGAAAATTTCGGTGCTTTGACGATTGGTGAAATCGCTTCTTACTCTTCCGGATCAATCGAGCTGTTCAATAAATCATTTGTAATAGGAGCAATAAATGAAAGGGAATAACAATATAGATTTAATCAGAGAAATCACTCTCCTTTACGAGCTCTCTCTTTCTGTGGGGCATTCGTTTGATTTGAAAGAGAATATTCATTCTTTCACGAAGATTCTTATGGAGAGAAAGAGTATTGACATAGCCAGTGTTTGGCTCTTATCTGAATTTTATGAGTCCAATCCTGATAAAGACACCTTTAAACTTGTTTATAATAATCCAGAGTCAAGAGAAAAGTTTACCGGGCTGAGAAAGGACCATCCTGTTGCAATAAAAATGCGCGAACAAGATAGTTGTTCGGTTAGTTACCAATCGCCTGAATTCTCTGATTTTATTACTGAAACCGGAGTGTTTCATGGAGTCTATACCGTGTTTAGGTTAGCTGATATTGGCTTTATCAAGCTATACCAGTTTGCAAGAAAGTATCCGTGGGATGAGGTTGAACGAAATCAACTCGTTAAGGTAATTCATCAGTTTACTTATTCCATAAAATCATGTATTGATCATGAAAGGATTCTTATGGAAACAAGTAAAAGACAACAGGCAGAGCAGCAATTTCTTGAGGTGGTCAATACAATCGATGATGTTTTCTTTAGTTTTAATATGCAGGAAAGGCGTTTTAGTTATATCAGTCCTGGCGTCAGTTCCATATGTGGATTTGACGTGGAAAAGCTATATGCGGACCCTTCCTTGCTTGATAAACATATTTATTTTGAAGAGGAAAGTCATAAAAGAATATTTTTTGTAGACGATATATTAAACAGCTCTAAATCAGATAACGAATTTAAATTCGTTTGCCCCGACCAACGGGTTCTTACGATATGGGTCAAGCAACAGAAAATTTTGAACAACAAAGGAGAAACTGTTCGAATAGTGGGAACGATGAGAGACATCTCGGAGAAAAACAATATTCTGACAAATCTTGAATACAGGCTTGAATTTGAGGATCTGGTGCTTGAAATAAGCAGTTCGTTCATAAACCTTACAGCAACAGAAATTGACAATGGGATAGATG
>CAYFQK010000270.1:0-3749 GCA_964345255.1 uncultured Bacteroidales bacterium
TTGGTGTTTAGTAAAGATACAACGAATGAAAGGGTTTTGTTCAGCTAAAGAAAGCAGCATACTGATTACAATCATGGAACGATCAATCACAAAACATTTTATTTAATGGCTGATATTCTGCTTAATTAATAGAAGCTTAGGCTAAAAAACTAACTCCCGTAAATAACGGGATTGTTCGTTTTCTAATCAACAAAAACACTAAAGTCCAAAACACGTTGGTTTTTGAAATCTACTTTCAAAAGCTTATGTCTTATTTCCATGATAAGCGATATTGGTGAATTTCCCGCGTAGCGGTTTTAATTTTCAAATTATATAGACCCTAATGGCGTAAAAGTTGTTTTCATGAATGCGTATGGCAGTAAAATCCGGTTTGGATTCCTGACCGCTTTTACCACTGCCAACTATTCCGCAAAATTTAACATGGGCATCTGCACCAATTAAACATCCGCTTATAGAAGTTGTTCTTTGATAAAGAAATACTTACTCCTGACCAGTCAAAAAGAAAGCACCGGCTGGACAAAGAGAACAACAAACAGAAAATCGTTTACCCAATGACCACTTCCTTAAATGAAACATTAATTCCCTTTGCGGAATTCATCAGCTCTTTCAGAAAAATTTAAAAAAATGTTTTTTATGAGCAAAATGATAAAAAAAAATTTATCCGTACCCGCGTTTTTCCCGCCACAGTATTGCGGGATATTATGGCCACTAATCCGTTCTCGGTAGCTATTCCAAGGCGCTATGGCGGCCGGGGGGGCGAAACAAAAGAAAATCTGGGCCTGCTCGATGCGGCTTCCTATGAATCCCTCCCCCTTTCGTTAATTTTTGGCATTAACATGGGGCTGTTTCTCGGACCAGTATCAAAATATGCCAGAGAGAGCGTTAAAGCGGATATATTCAGCCGCTTCCTGAAAAAACAGAACATGGGCGGGTTGATGATCACCGAACCTGGCTATGGCAGCGATGCATTGAATATGCAAACCTCCAACACACGTAACGGGTCAAAGTATCATATCCGTGGTGTAAAACACTGGCAGGGGCTGACCGGAATGGCAGATTACTGGCTTATGACTTCCCGGAACAAACTCCCCGGTGGAGAGCTGAGTCGCGATATTGACTTCTTTGTCACGGATGCCCAGCACCCAGAACAACAAATAACGGTAGATGAATTGTACAATAACATTGGCTTGTACCCTATCCCTTACGGGAAAAACAATATTGATATCCATGTTCCTGAAGAATACAAACTGCAGCCCGACACCACCGGTTTGAAGTTAACGATGGACTTGCTGCACCGAAGCAGATTTCAGTTCCCGGGAATGGCCGTGGGATTTATAAGAAGAATGCTTGATGATGCCATTGGGCATACCCAAACGCGCTTTATCCGCGGCAAACCTTTAATGGCGCTGGACCAGGTAAGGCACCAAATTGCCCGTATTCAAAACGCTTTTACGGTAAGCTCAGCCATGTGTTCTCGCAGCAGTGAAGCCAGCGGAATAGAACACGACCTCACAGGTTCCACCGTAGAAGCAAACACCATGAAGGCCTACGTCACCGAATTAATGCAGGAATCGGCGCAAACCCTCGCCCAGCTCCATGGGGCGAACGGTTACAAGGAGGAGAGCATAGCTTCGAGAGGAATTGTTGACTCCCGGCCCTTCCAGGTATTTGAAGGCTCCAATGAGATGCTCTATACCCAGATTTCCGAAATGATAGTGAAGCAGATGAGACGCCTTAAACAAATGAACCTTTCTTCGTTCCTGAAAGAGTATAAACTAACCCACCTTACAGCAGATCATTTTAAAAATCTGACGGATTTTAAGGTGGAGGAAAAAATGCCGCAGCGCCAACATGTAGGTCTGGGAAAAATCCTCAGCCGCGTCATTTCGGCCGATTACGCCGTAACATTAGGAAACAAGGGCTTTCGTTATGATTTGGTGAGCGACAGCATTGATATGATCAAACAGGAAGTATCGGCACTGGTCAGCTCATTTAGGTACAGTACGGGTGTCGTACCCATAGAAGACTACAGCCACAAAAGTTCATGGATTGATTTTTCATAGATAAGTGTCGGGTGCAGGATACACTAATAGCTTAGTTCACCTGTGCATCAAACTATCTATTAAAAATAGGACCTTTTATTTACGAGTCACGGTAAAAGGTATTTTGTATAGCAGAATGATGCCCCGGTGAAAAGGGTTGAGGAAATTTTTTGTAGTTTTGGTGAACAACACAAGCTGTAGTACCTTTTAAAACCGGAATCATGAAAGGAATCACATTCTTTACCGCTATTTTCCTCCTTCTCAGCATTCACCTAAATGCCCAGACATCCTCTGATCACTTTACACAAGGCCCGTCAAATGGCTCGTTAATACTTATCGGTGGCGGCCATGTGGGAGAAAAGATCATGCAGGAATTCAAAAAGAATGCTGGGGGCGACACTGCCAGAATTGTGGTTATTCCCACAGCCCTAAACGACGAATCACTGGGGAACAAGGAGATCACTTTTCAGAAAATGAAAGCATATTTTAAGAAAGCGGGGTTCAGCAATATCACCATTTTACACACAAGAGACTCCTCCAGGGCCAACGATCCCGGATTTATCAAACCTCTGAAAAAAGCCACCGGCATTTATTTTTACGGAGGCAGGCAGTGGCGCATTGCCGATGGATTCCTGAATACTAAAGCCCACGAAGAAATGTTTGACTTGCTGGACCGTGGCGGAGTTATTGCAGGCTCTTCGGCAGGGGCAACCATACAGGGTTCCTACCTCGCAAGGGGTGATACGAAAAATAACCAAATCATGATGGGGGATCACGAAAAAGGACTCGGATTTATTTCCAACGTGGCTGTCGATCAGCATGTCATAGCCCGCAACCGCCAGTTTGATATGTTCGACATCCTGAAAGAGAAGCCCCACCTTTTGGGGATTGGTCTGGACGAAAGCACGGCCATTGTAGTAAACGGAAATACCTTTGAGGTCATCGGCGAAAGCTATGTAGCAATCTATGACCGCTCTTTCTGGTCACGTGAAGGCTCCGACATGAAGACTTTACCGGAAAAAGAGAAGCGATTCTACTTTCTAAGAAGCGGTGACAGCTACAACATGAAGAACAGGGAAGTGATAAAAAACCAAAGTGATTAAATCGCAGTATTTCAAGAGAAAAACCCATGAAACAATTTTCAATAATATTCCTGATGACTCTTTTACTCACGTCGTGCGCTAGCATGGACGATCTTATAGCCACTTTCAGCCCTGCACAAAGTGAAACATATGGGTATACCAAAGACAACCCGGTATTAATCGGTCACTACAATAGCTGGCAAAAAAACACCAACCTGACTTATAAGTTCTTATCTGAATTGAGTTATAAGGGCAGACCTCTTGAATTTTTGGGACATGCCACCGTACGCAAACCGAAAGATCAACCCAGGAAAAAGAAAGCATTGCCTTTGCGCTATGGTGCACAAACCAATTTGGGTGGCAAGTTTCTTGATTTATACATTTTATCGCCCAAAGGATTAAATGATACGCTTAGGCTGTATTTTGATGTTGAAATAGAGGGAAAAACAAAAATTCCAAAAGGTTTTGAACTTAATCTGAATCAACCTAGCGCTCAGCCTTAAACTCCGGGTTGTAAATCAGGCCTATCACGTTTTGCCAGGGATCGGAGTCGGTGGCTATCATTATCTTTCCATCCAAATTGAAGGGCCTCTCATTTTCAGCAGCCTGTAAATCAATGATTCTT
>CAYFQK010000271.1:0-3679 GCA_964345255.1 uncultured Bacteroidales bacterium
AATGCCTTATATTATGCAACTAAATATGGCCGGGAAAAAGTGATTGAAATTCTACAAGCTCAGGGTGCAAAAATGAAAGGCCCGGGGCAAAACAGGAAAAAAGATTATTCCCTGAATGGCGCCGATGGACCCTACATCTTTTATGACGATGAGAAGAATAGTGCTGGAATCATTTCGGTGGGTATCGATGATAAGCTGAAGGTACAAAAGAAAACGAAGCTTTCATCTGTGGAGGTGGTTGTAAATAAAGATGTACGTTTTCAGGTTCCACTGAAATCCGAAATTAAGAAGGAGGAAAAATCCATCTGGAAAAATCCGCAGAAGATTTTTGCGATCTCCGATATTGAAGGGAATTTTAAAAGTTTTGCCCGTTTGCTTCAGTCTAATGGTGTCATCGATGGCCAGTTTGGATGGTGTTTCGGCAAGGGACATCTGGTTTTGAATGGTGATTTTGTTGATCGGGGAAATCAGGTGACCCAAGTTTTGTGGCTTATTTATAAACTGGAACAGGAAGCGAAGCAACAAGGCGGTAAAGTACACTTTATCCTGGGGAATCATGAATTGATGAATTTGCGTGGAGATTTGCGTTACAATGCAGACAAGTATAAAGCTCTGGCTCAGAAATTAAAACATGGGCAAAAGGGGCTTTTTATAAAGAAAACCGAACTGGGCAGATGGTTACGAACAAAAAATATCATCGAAAAAGTAGGCAGCCATCTCTTTGTGCACGGAGGCATCAGTGATTCTTTGCTTCATGCCGGACTTTCAATAGATCAGATTAATACCGAAGCAAGAACGCTTTTTCATCCAGCTGCAATTAACTTATCAGACAATGCGAAACTAATTTACGGACGTTTTGGTCCTCTATGGTACCGGGGGATGGTCAGAGATTATAAATATTATTCCAAACTTCCGGGAGCTACGGTAGAGCAAGTTCTAAATGCTTACAATTCAGAAAACATCATCGTTGGTCATAATGTGGTTGATGCTGTTTCGACCGATTATACCGGCAAAGTTGTCCGGATTGACGTCGATCATCAGAAAACACCACAGGCGTTATTTATTGAGAATAGCAAAATGTTTTCCGTAAATCCGGATGGAAAAAGGACTTTGCTGTAAAGATTCCGTTTTTTGTTTTTTTGCTTTTTTGGGCCATCCTTTTCTTTTATTCGAAGGATGGCTTTATTCGTTCTTATTCAAAAAAATACGATCATATTAATCACCTCAAAGGGGTAATTTATATCACCACCCCGCGATGGAATTGAACCTGGTAATTTCATACTTTTATCCAGAATCAATAAAACCAAAATACTATGCAAAAATTCCGACCCATTAAACAAAAGCTTGCCATTCTCGTAGGATCAGGATTAGTTTTGCTTGCGGGAATTTTAATTACGTATAGTTCTGTAGAAAACCGAAAGCGTTCTTTAGATGATGCCGAAACCATTGCAATAGAGGCCGCCAGGAATTATGCAGGAAAAGTGAAAGCTGAGCTTGAAACCGGACTCAGTGAGGCCAGGGCTCTAGCGCACAGCTTGTCGGCAGTGCAAGCCGAAGACACAATGCAACTCACACGATATCAGGTGAATGCTATGCTGGAGTCATTTATCCGGAAAAATCAGGATTTTCTTGGAGTATATACAGGCTGGGAGCCCAATGCTTTTGATGGAGCTGATCAGAAATATGCAAATAAAGAGGGGTATGATGAAACCGGCCGGTTTATCCCTTATTGGGTGAGAAGCGGCAATGGTCAAATTACCATGGAGCCATTGAAAGGTTATCAGACTCAGGGTGCCGGAGATTATTATCAACTACCCAAGCAGAAACGAAAAGAAGTTATTCTGGATCCGTTTTATTATAATATTGGCGGGAAAGATGTGTTGTTGGTTTCGTTAGTAGCACCTATTATGCAAGGGGGCAGTTTTTACGGGATCGCTGGTATTGATTATGCTGTCGACTTTTTACAGGATATGGTAAAAGATCATGACTTATACCAGGGACAAGCGGGGCTTTCCATTGTTTCAAACAAGGGAAAATACGTAGCAAATTCAGAGCAGAGCGACCTGTTAGGAGAAACGATTGGAAAGGTGTATCAGGATGAAGAACAACAATTGGAGAAAATACAGGCCGGAGAACGCCAGGTTATGACCCATGAGGGTAAATTGAAAGTATTCGTGCCGGTAGAGCTTGGAAATACCGGGACACCGTGGCAAGTAAGAGTAGCCGTGCCGAATAGCTTGATTGTGGCAGAAGCGAATCAGTTGATGCGCAACCAGATTATTATCGGAGGTGTGCTCACCATATTGGGCGTGATTGTTCTGGTATACTTCGCAGGGCGGTTGGTCAGCCCATTGAGGGATTTGCAGGAGGTTACCCGAAAGGTGTCCGAGGGAGATCTGAATGTGTCTTCTGAAGTCACTCAGAACGATGAAATTGGTGCATTAAGTGAGGCTGTTAACCAAATGGTGCTCAAGCTAAGTGAAATTGTAGAAAGTATAAAATATGGCGCCAAAAATATCTCCTCTGCCAGTGAGCAGGTGAGTTCCAGTTCACAACAACTCTCACAGGGAGCCAGCGAGCAGGCCTCTTCTACGGAAGAAGTATCCTCTTCGATGGAAGAGATGGTTTCTAATATCCAACAGAATTCAGATAATGCTCAGCAAACTGAAAAAATTTCGCAGAAAGCCAGTGAAGGAGTGAATGAAGGGAATCGTGCAGCACAAACCTCGGTGCAATCTATGCGGGAGATCGCAGATAAAATCAGTATAATTAATGATATTGCCTTCCAGACCAATATCCTGGCATTAAATGCCGCTGTTGAAGCTGCCCGTGCCGGAGAACACGGTAAAGGTTTTGCCGTAGTAGCCTCTGAAGTCCGAAAACTGGCCGAGCGAAGCGGCGAGGCTGCAAGAGAAATTGATGATAAATCAAAATATGGAGTGGAAATTTCCGAAAAAGCCGGAAAACAGCTGGAAGAGATTGTTCCGGAAATTGATAAGACTTCAAAGCTGGTACAGGAAATTACTGCGGCAAGCGGTGAGATGAACAGCGGAGCCGATCAGGTGAATAATGCAATACAGCAACTAAATGATGTCACTCAACAAAATGCCGCTTCTTCTGAAGAACTAGCTACAAGCGCAGAAGAATTGTCCAGTCAGGCCGAACAACTGAGACAAACCATTGCTTTCTTTAATTTGAATGACGAAAAAGACAACGATTTCGATCGTAAGCAATCGGTGCAGAATTACTCAAAAGCGACCGTTCAAAATCAGAAGCCTTCCTCCGAAGGAAGAAATACCCAAACCAACCAGCAAAACCAACCTCAATCCTCAACCGGTCGTCCAAAGAAAAACGAAACAGTGGATTTGAAGATGTCCGATAAAAAATCTTCAGACGACGAGTATGAGCAATATTAAAGTGTTCTAAACAGTAGGTGTGTGTTTCATATAGGTAAAGGAGGATAGTCGCGAGGCTATCCTCCTTTTTTGGGTTTTATATATTGTATGATTGATTTACGGGTTTTCGTTTTTTTTTCGGCATATCCGTTGATTTTTATTGTTATCGATATTCCCGTGGTCCCATCGTTTTCATTGTTCATATCATTTTTGGTGGTTTCGGTGAATTTGTCATGTTCGATGGATTCGCAATTTTTGGTGGTTTCGTCATTTTCGGGGATTTC
>CAYFQK010000272.1:0-3668 GCA_964345255.1 uncultured Bacteroidales bacterium
GATATCCCAAAGCTTACCGACCAGGCCGGCCAGCAGGTTACCTATCGCGGTAGCGCCAAGCCAACCACCCTGGGCAAGTCCGCTGAATCGTGGGGGAGCCACTTTGGCTACGAAAGAGATTCCGATAGGACTTAAGAAAAGCTCAGCAATAGTTAACACGAAGTAAGTACTGATCAACCAATAGGGACTCAAACCGGTTACACTTTGCAACTGGAAAGCCGCAATCATCATCACCACAAAACCGAGCGCTGTAATAAACATCCCCGTACCAATTTTCTTTGGTGAAGACGGTTCTTTGCCTTTTTTACGCAACCAGATGAAGAATCCGACTATCAGCGGTGTGAGGAATACGATGAATATTGGGTTAAAGGATTGGAAAAGTTGGGGTTCAATAACCGGGTTTGGTTCAAAAGTAGAATATGCCCAAATGGCAAGAGCCGCACCGGTAGCCAAAAGGGCTGCCCCGATTCCTCTGAATTTCATCGCCGCTTTTCTTCTCAGCAATAGGACAAGTCCGCCAATAGCAACCAGTATCGGTATGAATGATCGCAAATCAAAGAACATGTAATCGAATTTGCTGACTTCGCTCACGGTATAATCCCGGGCAAAAATTGTCAGGGTAAATCCGTTTTGGTGGAAAGCCATCCAGAAAAAGGCCACAGTTATAAAAATAAGGCTAAGGGCGCCCAGTCGTTTCTTTTCTTCTTCTTTCGACATGGTGACGGTGGTATCATCTTTACCTTCCCGTTTTGCTTTTTCTTTAGCTTGCTTCTGCGTCAGGTCAGCATGTTTGAAATGCTTTCTAAATCCTTGAAAAACAACAAGGGATATAATCATAGCTACTGCCGCTACCCCAAGTGCGGAGCTGTATCCCACTGATAATGATTGGGTATAGGTGTTGGCAAATTCAGTAATACTGCCACCGGTTGCTCCCATCTGTTCCTGGATGCTTGCTATTTTTTCAGTATAGTGCATGGTCCCTGTAAAGTGGCCTTGAACCGTGTTAATCATCTTATCAAGAAAAGGATGCGCCTTTTCGTTGAGGGTGGCTAAATGGGGCATGGCGTTTTCGTAGGCGAAATTTTTCAGCCCCAGTACGTAGTTTACAGCTCCCGTAGCCGCAAAAGGTGCAAGAAAAGCGCCGATATTAATCCCCATGTAAAAAATATTGAACGCATTATCGCGCTGGGGTGCAAATTTGGGGTCGTCATATAATTTCCCGACCAGCGCCTGCAGGTTCCCTTTGAAAAATCCGGTTCCCAATGATATGATAAACAGGCCTAGTATAATTACCATAAGCTCTGAATTCATACTAAAATATCCTTCCTGTGTGAAACCGGGTGCCGACAGGATAATCTTTCCGATAAATGCAATAGCTAGACCCCACATGATGGTTCGACCATATCCCCACCTATCTGCAATAATACCTCCCAGTATAGGCAAGAAGTAAATTCCGAAAAGGAAACCACCGTAGTAGTCGCCAGCCGCTCCTGCGCTCATGTTAAACCTGGCTTGCAGGAAAAGTACAAATATTGCCAACATGGTATAATAGCTGAAACGCTCTCCCATATTGGCAAAAAACGCAACAAATAGTCCTTTAGGATGTCCTGAAAACATAATTGTGTTTTTTTAGTTAATAACTTATTTTTTTCCTTTAATTCATAAGATATCCTTATTTCGGATGTCTTTTCGCTTCATTTAGTTAATTTACTCTTGAGTGTCAATTTCTTTGAAATTCAATGAAATTTATCCCTTATTCAAAGGAAGTTTTTCACTGAAGCAGACAAAAATAGGTAAAAATCATTCCCTCACAAATCAAAAAACAACTGATTTTTTTAATATCCTCATAATCAGAATTAAGATTGAAAAATTTAAAATATATTGTAATAGATTTTTCACTCAATCGTCATAAGAATGAAAATGGAGATCACAGAATATAAAGAATTGATTTTGCCCATGAAGGATAAGCTGTATCGCTTTGCGCGACAGCTTACCCAACACGATGGTGAAGCACAGGATATTGTGCAGGAAGTTTTCATTCGGCTGTGGGAGAGGAGAAGCGTTCTTAAAAGGTACAGGCATCCTGAGGCCCTTGCAATGGTGATTACAAAAAATCTTAGCCTTGATTTCCTGAAAATGAAAAGAAGCCAGGTTGTAGATTTGGAGGAGGCAAAGTATTCGGTAGACGCTGACTCTCCCGAAAAGCGGATGGAGCTCCGGGATGCGGGAGAAATAATAAAAAATATTTTTTCTTTTCTTCCGCAACAGCAACGAATGGTGATCCACCTGAGAGATGTGGAAGAAATGGAGTTTGATGAAATAGCTGAGATAACGGGCATGAGCGTGAATAGTATACGTGTTAATTTATCCAGGGCGCGTAAAGCAGTTAGAGAAGCTTATTTAAAAAGGGAGAATTATGCAGAAAGAGATTAGTGAATTGATTGAAAAGTATTTTGAAGGGAAAACCAGTATTGAGGAAGAAAAAAAGCTTAAAAACTTTTTTGCTCATGAAAACGTACCGGCGGAACTGGCAAAATACAAGGGGTATTTCAGTGTAATGGAGAGGGAGAAAGAAAGAAAAATGAAGGACATTGGTTTTGAACCTCCCGCCTCAGGGAAACACCTGCTTAATTCTTCTACATTCAGGAGATGGAGCATAGCTGCTGTTATAATTCTTTTGGTTGGCCTGGGACTTTTCTTTGACGATAAAAGAAATCAAAACAGAAAACAGGAAGTAAAGGAGGCCTACAAAAAAACCGAGTTAGCCCTCCAGTATGCCGGCTTCTGGATGAACAAAGGAGTTTCCGGTGCCAGGGAACTTAAGTATTTTCACCGCGGACTGGAAAAAACCGCAATGCTCGATTATTATGAACAATCAACAAATAAAATGCAAAAACTAAGCACCTTTAACAAGGCATACTTTAGAATGAATATGATTTCAACTTTTACGAATTATCAACCCATAAAAAATTAAAATTATGAAACGATTAACAGTAGTTTTACTTATGCTGGTTCCGGCTTTTATTTTTGCTCAAAAGCCTGTCGACAGGCTTTACGAGAAATATGCAGGCCAGGAGCGCGTTACCTCGGTAAACATATCCAGCGAGATGTTTAAGATGATGGCAAACATGAAAATGGATACCTCGATGATGGAGGATGATGATGCTAAAGAGGTGATGAACATGGTGTCTAAAATGAATGGCATGAAAATTTTAACCTACATGAAGGAGAGTAAAGATGATAACGTCTTTTATAACGATATTAAAAAGGAATTTGATTTGGAAAATTATACCGAGATGATGTCAGTGAAAGACGGCGATTCAGATGTGAAGTTTTATGCCAAAAAGAAAGATAATATGATCTCCGAATTGCTGATGATAGCCGACGAGGATAAGGAAACGGTGCTGATGAATTTTTCGGGATTGTTTGACATGAGGACCATCTCAAAAATCGGCCAAAGCATGAACATGCGCGGCATGGACAAGCTGGAAAAGCTCGATGAGAAGCAATAATGGTTGTAAGTTAACAGGTTTTTAAGGTAATAAGTTTTTAATTCAGTGCCCTGGAGAAAAATGGTTTTAAGGCCTTGTTCTTCAGGGGACTGTTTTTGCAGCATAATCAGTACAAAAATATTATCGGGATGACCCCCCGTCAAAACTTCACCCTGA
>CAYFQK010000273.1:0-3650 GCA_964345255.1 uncultured Bacteroidales bacterium
AATATTTCATCAATAAAAAAAAGCAAAATGAGAATAATAACCATTGTAGGAGCGCGGCCACAATTTATTAAATCCTCAGCCATCAGCCGCGGGTTTAAAAAATTATTCCCACGCGATGTTGAAGAGCTTACCATACACACCGGACAACATTACGACATCAACATGTCACAGGTGTTTTTTGATGAACTGAATATCCCGCATCCTCATTTCAACCTGGAAATAGGCTCTATGGCCCATGGCATCCAAACAGGGAAAATGTTGGAGAAAATTGAAAAACTACTGGTTTTGAAAAAGCCGGCCGCAGTAATCGTTTATGGCGACACAAACACCACGCTGGCAGGGGCTTTGGCCGCATCAAAGCTACATATCCCCGTTATACATATTGAAGCAGGCTTACGCTCTTTCAAGAAAACCATGCCCGAGGAAATTAACCGTATTTTGACCGACCATGTATCCACCATGCTTTTCACCCCGACCCAGAGAGGTTTACGAAATCTGATAGCCGAGGGGTTCTCCCCTGACCATCATCCGCCCTATAAAATAGATAACCCTTTAGTGCACTACGGAGGAGATGTGATGTATGACAACGCCCTTTATTTTGCCCGGGAAGCGGAAAAGAAATCAAGCATTACAGAGCAGACCAACCCCGGGGAGCACCCTTTTGTGTTAAGCACAGTACACCGGGCTGAAAACACGGACCATTCCTATCGCCTGGGTGAAATCTTTAAAGGACTGGAAAAGATAGCCGAATCCGGGATGAAAGTCATCCTTCCGCTGCATCCGCGTACGCGTAAACATCTCGAGTCCCTCCGTGAAAACACCCCCGACCATAAAGCGGGCGCCCATCCGAACCTTCAGATCATTGAACCTGTGTCGTACCTGGATATGATAATGCTTGAAAAACAATCTGAGATGATTGTCACTGACTCCGGAGGGGTGCAAAAGGAAGCCTATTTTTTCAAAAAACCGTCGATCATTTTAAGAGAAGAAACCGAATGGACTGAGATAACAGAGAATAATGCGGCGGTACTGGCAGGGGCAAACTCCGGTAAAATAACCACTGCTTTCGAACATTTCAGCGCTCACCCTCCTGAAAATTATCCCGCTATATTTGGAGATGGTGATGCAGCATTGAGCATTTGTAAAGAGATTGTATCCACCCTCCAATAAAAAAGTGTATCGAAAACTATCTCTGTACTACAGAAATATTTCCGATACACCCTCTCAGAACGGATAGGTTTCGGTAATTTAACCTATTGCATTCAAGTGGCGTGAAAGTCGTGATTTGATATTTCCCGCCTTATTTTTGTGCACTACATTTTTTTTAGCCAGCTTATCGACCATGGCTACGATCTTCGGCATTTTTTCTTCTGCTTCTTTCTTGTCTTCGATTTGCAGAAAACGTCTCACGGCATTGCGCATGGTTTTTGAATAATAACTGTTGCGCACTTTGCGCGCCTGTGTTGAGCGCATTCTCTTTAGAGTCGATTTGTGATTCGCCATATCTTATGAACTATTAGTGTTACGATTATGAGCGTGCAAAATTACAATAATTTTTCTTTACAAAAAATATTTGCCATCAAATTTCTCGTAGCACAACAAAAAGCCCGGCCAGAACGGCCGGACCCAAAACCCTTAACAGAAGTGCAAAATAGAAATGCACTCTCTAATTTAGTCAATTTTAGAAGTAAAATCCAGTTTAAACGCTTTTTTCTTATCATTCAATTGTAAACACCTTCCAACAGCCCCATTCACAGGTAAATGGTCTCACCCTTCATTGTATCTTTTTCCAAAGACAGCATATGGGGAGCTCCTCCATATACAGAGGTTGAGCTGATGGTTATGAAACGGTCATCGTGCTGATAGAAAGGACCTTTCAGGGCCTTTCGGGGTTCATGGCTCCTGAAAATTTTACCTACCCCGGTATTTTTGCATACTTCTTCTGTTAAAGATTTCCCAAACAATTTGCCCGTTCCTCTTAAAATGTTAAGGCTTTCATAAATGTTGTCATTTACTGCATCAGACCACAGTAAATCCTTCTCCAGACTTTTGGAAGGCATGCTAAGATCATGAAGCGATCGCACTTCACTGGTGATGCCTCCATGCACAAACAAGGCTTTACCCGGAATCACGGCTGCAAGGTAAAGTTTCGTGATGAAGGGCTTAAACTCATCATTAAAAAAATGCAGCCACCCACCGCGCTTTGTTTCCGCCTCATCTATTAAATCGCACGGATGGAATTGAGGCTTGCCGCCGGGCGAGTATATCTCATGGTTCCCTTTTAGCGCAAGTACCGATTGCGGATACTTTACCATGTAATTATGCAAGCTCTCTATTATTTCAACACCCTTATCGCCCCTGTCGGCATAATCCCCCAAAAAAATCAGAAAGTCCTCCGCTAAATCAGCTTGCTTAAGAGCGCTTTGAAATGAAGCATAATCCCCGTGTAAATCGCCAATGACAAGAATCCTGCTTTTATTTTCCAGAATATGATCCGCTAATTCAAATAGCATATTGCCCCCTTTTTATAAAATGACGTCCGATAATATAACAATTTTACGGAGAAAAGGTGTAAAAGCCACAATTTTGTTGTAGCTGCCGAAGTAGATGTGTTTGGTGGTAAGCTCCCCCAAAGCTCGGCCATTTAAAATTAAAGACAGACACTAATTACGAGACCTCATTAATTCCTATACTCATCTTTAACTAGTGATGTCATGCGGCGTCTCAATTTTTCATCTTAAAAGGTTATTTATAAATTTTGAGGATGTCCGGTGGCTTCAAATATCTCATGCATTCCCTTCTTCATTCAGTATAAGATTAATTTGCATAAAAGAAAGAGACATTATTATTGACCCAAAATTGTTATCCTCTTCGTTGAATTCTTCCGACAGGAAAATTTTTAAGGCCGCGAACCATGTGACATCCTCTTTTTTTAATCCGTAATGAATCAACAAACTAATATAGGATTCCATTTCTACTGAGTGCAGGGTTTTACGTTCCCCGAAAAATTGGCCTGGAAAGATATCCTCAAAATAAAGATTATTCCCGGATGAATGATCAATTGTTGTTAATGTTTTCAATATTTTAAATAAGGGATAATCAGGATGCTCTGATAAGTATTGATCCAGCATAGGGGGATACTCATCATCATTATTAATTAAGCTAAAAGCTTTCAGCTCCATAAATTTAAAACAAGGTAAGTTTTTTAACGTGTCAGGTAACTTTTTTATCCTTTTTACACTCTGCTTAGGCTTCTCATAAAAGGATGAAAGGATTTGTTCGAATTTTTCGGTAAGTTTTTGTTTCTCAGTTTCCGTTACAGGCCCGCCAATAAACTCATCAAAGTATTCTTCCACCTGTTCGTATGGCATAAGTTCTCTAAAAAAATGTTGCAGGTAATAATCTAATTTGTGGTAGTCAACCGATTCTTCTATAAGAACTTGTATCAAATAATTAGAATCCTTTAGGGACTCTTCTGATGGTTTTTTCTCATATTGGTTTAAAAGCTCTTGCAGGATTTCAATTTTTTGCTCTCTTGTGGTATCGGCAAATTTCTCTTCCTGATCATCAAAATCTTCTGAGAATAAGTCATATTCCATATCCTCATACGGATCAACATCTGGCATATACTGGTCTTCCGGGTCCTCACC
>CAYFQK010000274.1:0-3643 GCA_964345255.1 uncultured Bacteroidales bacterium
ATTAAATGTATTGGCTTTTTGTTTTTTTTGAATTTTTATATGCGAAAATTTGAGAAAGCTAAAGATTTGTTATAGCTTTGCATTGCTTTTAAAGTAGGAATGAATAAGTTATCTTTACTCTATAGTATTGGCAGGCTTTTTGTTTGAATTATCAGAGATGAAAAGCTTGTAAAACAAATAGGGAATAACATTCTCACAAATAAGGAACCGAAAACAAAAACGAAAAAACTACCCGTCATGACAGAATTTTTAAGTAATTACCCCAATATCCTCCCCCTCGGGGTGCTTCTTCTAACCGCTGTCGCAACAGCTTTTGTTATTCCAACCGTTGTGAGCATTGCGAAAACAAAACAACTCGTTGATATACCGAACGGTCGTTCATCTCATTCCGGAAATGTGCCCTCTTTAGGTGGCTTCGCGGTATTCTTACCGTTGAGTATCATCATTCTCTTATTTTTAGATTTTAGTCGGTGTTTTCACTGCCAATTTTTTATGGTTGGGTTGCTTATAATGGTTTTTGTAGGATTAAAGGATGATATCATGCTGATTGATCCCCTTAAAAAATTACTTGCGCAAATCTTTGCAGCGGTACTACTCGTAGTATTTGGCGGGGTGCAGTTTTCCAATCTGCACGGATTCCTGGGGATCTATGAAATATCTCCTTTTATAGGAGCCTTGCTGACAATTTTTGTCATTGTGGTGATTACCAACAGTTTTAACCTGATTGACGGGATCGATGGCCTGGCCTCCGGAATCGGAATCATCGCCTCCATGGCCCTGGGTATATGGTTTGTGCTAGTGGGAGAAGTGCAGTTGGCTATCATCAGCTTTGCAATTATTGGGGGATTTGCTGTATTCTTTTACTTTAACACCTCTAAAGGAAAAAATAAGATCTTTATGGGCGATACCGGATCCTTAATCCTTGGTTTTAGCCTGGCATACCTAATTGTACATTTCAACGAACTCAACCTGATCGAACAGCCTTACCAGGTAGCTGCAGCGCCTGCCGTGTCTTTCGGAATTCTTATCGTACCCCTGTTTGACACCTTACGCGTCTTTATTATCCGTGCCCTGAAGGGAGAATCTCCATTTTCTCCCGATAAGCTGCATGTGCATCACC
Source organism: uncultured Bacteroidales bacterium (assembly GCA_964345255.1). Taxonomy (GTDB): domain Bacteria; phylum Bacteroidota; class Bacteroidia; order Bacteroidales; family JAIPAH01; genus JAIPAH01. The sequence continues at coordinate 1,121 of CAYFQK010000274.1, forward strand.
GGTTGTTGTTTTTGAAAAAGTCACACATTAAAGCTACGGTGAGTATTTTAGTGTTCAACCTTATTTTTACCGCTACGGTTTTCTTGCTTCAAAATATTGGAACCCTTTATCTGCTCTTAACTGAAGTAGCCTTAGCTATCATCTTTTCTTACTTACCGGTATACCTGATTCGTAGAAAAGAATATGAAGCCTTTACCAGTAAAGAAAAGAAAGAATATGAAAAGATGAAGATTCATCCTTTTCCTTACTCCAGGGTTAAAGCTGCCAAAAGAGAATATATGGAGATGGAAGCCTAAGCATATTTTAGTGTCTCCTAAAAGGGGTTAATTCCTCTGGAATTTAAGGACGTTTTTATTTTATCCGGATTTCCTTAAATTCGAAATTTCATTACCCTTCTAATAAAACTCCTTTTTTCGTCCATCAATTTTCATTAATTTGGTTGCCATTTTGTGATATTGGTATCATGTTATATGAAGATTAAATGAATTAAATGTTTAAGTATTTTAAATTTTATCAAAAATGAGTTTTAAACCGATTAAGAATATTTGTTGCATAGGAGCTGGCTACGTAGGCGGCCCTACGATGGCAGTCATTGCCCAGAAGTGTCCCGAAATAAATGTTACCGTAGTGGACATTAATCCGAAGCGTATTGACGCCTGGAATGATGAAAATCTGGAAAACCTTCCGATTTATGAACCCGGGCTAAAAGAAGTCGTGAATGAGGCCAGAGGAAGAAACTTGTTTTTCTCCACTGATATTGATCAGGGCATTCGCGATGCAGAGATGATCTTTATGTCCGTAAATACCCCTACAAAGACCTATGGAAAAGGCAAAGGGATGGCGGCTGATTTGAAATTTGTGGAGCTTTCTGCCCGCAGAATTGCAGAAGTGGCTACAGATGACAAGATCGTCGTAGAAAAATCAACTCTTCCTGTACGAACTGCAGAGGCTATCCGGTCGATCCTGGATAATGTGGGTAATGATGTAAAGTTCCAGATACTATCCAATCCGGAATTCCTGGCAGAAGGAACTGCTATTGATGATCTTCTGAATGGCGATCGTGTGCTTATCGGAGGCGATCATTCGACTCCCGAAGGTCAGGAGGCCATGGATGCGCTTACCGATGTTTATGCCCACTGGATGCCACGGGAAAGACTGCTGCAAACCAATGTATGGTCCTCTGAGCTGTCTAAACTCACAGCCAATGCCTTTTTAGCCCAACGGGTTTCTTCGATCAATGCCATGAGTGCGGTATGTGAAAAAACGGGTGCCGATATAGACGAAATTTCACGTGCAGTAGGGTCAGATAGCCGCGTAGGACCAAAGTTCCTGAAATCTTCTGTGGGTTTTGGGGGGTCTTGCTTTCAGAAGGATATTCTGAACCTGGTATATATATGTCGTTCCCTCGGATTGGAAGAGGTGGCGGATTACTGGGAGCAGGTGATTATCATGAACGATCACCAGAAAAAACGATTTGCCGATAATATTATAACTAGCTTGTATAACACGGTATCCGGAAAAAAAGTCGCCTTCCTCGGATGGGCATTCAAGAAGGATACTAATGATACCCGGGAAACCGCCGCTATGTATGTTGCAGATCACCTTATGGACGATCTGGCAACTATTCACGCCTACGATCCAAAGGTTGCCACGCAACAGATGTATGAAGATGTGAACTACCTGGGAAGTCGTTCCGAAGAGGAAAATAAAGAGCTGTTGCATGTGGAAGATGATCCTTATACAGCCATCAAAGATGCGCATGCTGTTGCCATTTTGACGGAATGGGATGAGTTTAAAGACTATGACTGGCAAAAGATCTACGACCAGATGAAAAAGCCGGCCTTCTTGTTTGATGGACGGAATATCCTCGATAAAGGCAAGCTGGAAGAGATTGGATTTAAAGTGTACCAAATCGGAAAAGCATAACTGCAATACAATCGAATGACTGCATTATTCGGTGGTCATTCGGTTGGTTTTATTCAGTTGTCAATATTTGTTTCGCGTTTCGGGTTCCGAGTTTCGCGTTCGAGGTTTGCCACTCTCCGTCGGTGAATCTGTTGTCATTCAATAGTCACTCGGTTGTCAATAGTTATTCAGTAGTGTTATTTGCGTTTATCAGCGCAATCCGATTGAAACAAATCCGCTTCTGATTTCGCTCTTTCAGAGCTTAGTAGACCAAGGGGGTTTTTATTCACAGGGCTCCGCTTTGCTACACCCTGAGGTGCTGATTACGGGGCTTCGCCCCTTTGCCTTTCGCTCTGTCGGTTTCGGGTTTGACTCACTCAGTCGCTCAGTCGCTCAGTCGCTCAGTCTCTTTGTCACTTCGGCGGTTTTGCGTTACGAGTTGACAACGGATTAAATGATAAATATACACAAAGAAGATTCCCGTTAATATAGCTAATGCCTGCGCTCTGGCTAGGAAAAGCTGTGCGGGGCGCATGGGAATAGCGCGAGGAAGACTAGCTTTTTGTCTTGTCCTAAAATAGGTTTACACAAAATGAATAAAAAATGAACGAAAAAAGT
>CAYFQK010000275.1:0-3642 GCA_964345255.1 uncultured Bacteroidales bacterium
CTAATTATGGATAACATCGAAAAATATACCAGTGTCATAGCTGCAGAGTCAGGCTGGAAATCCTGGCAGGTTAAGAATACAATCCGTCTTTTTGAAGAGGGAAGTACCGTTCCCTTTATTTCCAGGTACAGGAAGGAAGCTACGGGCAGCCTGGATGAGGTTGCGATTACAGAAATCCGCGATCGGCTGAGCAGTTTGAAAGAGCTGGATAAGCGACGGGCAGCTATAATAAAATCTATTGAAGATCAGGGAATGCTGACGGAGGAACTGCGAAAACAGATTGAAAACGCGGCTACCATGGCCGAGCTTGAAGACTTGTATTTGCCTTATAAGCCTAAAAAGAAAACAAGAGCTACAGTGGCCCGCAGTCGCGGACTGGAACCTCTGGCAAAAAAGTTATCACAAAAAAATCTCTCCTTCCCCGAGCAGATTGCCGGGGAGTTTATCAATCCTGGCAAAGACGTTCATACAGCAACAGAAGCTTTACAGGGCGCCCGCGATATTATAGCTGAGTGGATAAATGAAGATAAAAGGGTACGCTCTGCCCTCAGGGAATTGTTCTTTGAAGAAAGCTATTTAGTATCCACACTGGTGAAAAAAAAGGAAGAAGAAGCCGAAAAATACGAGCCTTATTTTGATTACGAAGAACCGGTGGCGGAAGTGCCTTCTCATAGGATTCTGGCTATGTTCAGAGGAGAAAAGGAAGGGTTTCTGCGTTTGAAAGTAGAAGCGAATGAAGATGATGCCTTAAGTGAGATGGTCCCGGTTTTTCTTAAAAAACATCACACGCAGGAGCAGGTTTATAAAGCGCTTGCTGATGCTTACAGCCGGCTGCTGCACCCATCTATGGAAAATGAGGTGAGGGCATGGCTTAAAGAAAAAGCGGATAAAAAAGCGATAGAAGTTTTTGCACAGAATGTACGGCAGCTGATGCTTGGATCGCCAATGGGCGAGAAAAACGTGATGGCTGTCGATCCCGGTTTTCGGACAGGGTGTAAAGTAGTATGCCTTGATCGCCATGGGAACCTTGTGCACAATGAAACGATATACCCGCATCCTCCTCATAAAGACGTTAAAACGGCAGCAAAAAAGCTGAAGTTTTTAGCCAATGCTTATAAGATAGAAGCTATCGCCGTGGGCAATGGCACAGCCGGGCGCGAGACGGAACAGTTTGTTAAGAAAGTGAAGTTTGACAGGGATATGATTGCCATCATGGTCAATGAAAGCGGGGCGTCGGTGTATTCTGCTTCAAAAGTAGCGCGCGATGAGTTTCCGGAATATGACGTCACAGTCAGGGGGGCGGTCTCTATCGGTCGCCGGTTGATGGACCCCCTGGCAGAACTGGTAAAGATTGACCCAAAGTCGATAGGTGTGGGGCAGTATCAACATGATGTGGATCAGAAAGAATTGCAGAAAAGCCTTACCGATACAGTAGAAAGTTGTGTAAACTCGGTGGGAGTGGACGTTAACACGGCCAGCAAAGAGCTGCTTACGCATGTTTCTGGTATAGGCCCCTCACTGGCAGAACAGATTGTAGAGCATAGAAAGCAAGTGGGCGGATTCAAAGCTCGGGAGGAATTGAAGCAGGTAAAACGTTTTGGGGCTAAGGCTTACGAGCAGTCAGCAGGCTTTTTGCGGATTAGGGATGCTGAAAATCCACTGGACCGTAGCGCTGTGCATCCTGAAAGCTACCCTATAGTCAAAAAAATGGCTGCCTCATTAAAAGCCTCGGTATCCGAGCTGATGTCGAAAAGACAGCTTAGGGAAAGGCTGGATTTGGAGAAATTTGTTACCGACCGGGCAGGCTTACCCACTCTGAATGATATTATGAAGGAGCTGGAAAAACCCGGAAGAGACCCCCGGAAGGAGTTTGAGCATTTTACCTTTGATGAGAATGTTAATTCGGTTCAAGATGTGAAAGCGGGGATGGTTTTGCCCGGGATAGTCACGAATATTACCGATTTTGGGGCTTTTGTGGATATTGGCGTTCATCAGGATGGGCTGGTGCACATAAGCAATATGGCTGATAAATTTGTAAAAGATCCCAATGAAATCGTAACGCTTAATCAAAAAGTGCAGGTAAAGGTACTGGATGTTGATGTGGAGAGGAAGCGAATCCAGCTTTCTATGAAAGGGGTTTAATAAACTACGCAAAGTGTTTTTTCGTTAATGTAAGAAAGTTTAGGATGAGAATTGTTAGCATATTAAATATTAATTTCGCTCGTTAAATGGTAAATTAATTTCGAATGAGGAAAACACTGTTTTTATTTCTGATGCTTTTTATACTTGGAACAGGCTATGCGGAAGCCCAGAAAATTAAAGGGGCTGTTATGGCCGGTACCAACATAACCCAGGTTGACGGAGACGAAGTTTATGGCTTTAACAGGTTAGGATGGAACTTTGGACTTTCAGCAATGGTTCCACTTGGTAATAATTTCTACTTTACCATTGAAAATAATTTCAATCAAAAAGGAGCCTATCAGAAGAAGCAATATGAGCAGTTTGCCGGAGACTCCCTGGTAAGAACAGGAGAGTACGATCTGAAGCTTACTTACGTGGAGGTACCCGTTATGATTCAGTACAATGACAAGGATATTGTTACCGGTGGATTGGGGATGGCTTATTCCAGGCTTATTGATGCCGAAGAAACAGAACATGGAGGACTGGCCGAACCCTACACGAATGAAAAAGGATTTAATAAAAATGATATCCTTGGCTTTGTTGATGTGCAATTCAGGGTTTACCGGCGGTTTTATTTCAACTTTCGCTATTCATATTCCTTTAAGCCTATTCGAAAAAGGTTTTATGACCCCCAATATGATACAAGTGATGAAACCTGGACAAGAAAACAATACAACAATACATTAAGCTTCAGGCTGATGTACCGGTTTAATGAAAATCCCGCTAAAGGAAAACCGCAACCTGATAGAGAGCAAAATTTTTAGTATGATGCATGAAGCAGATGAATTGACAGCCCGGTACCCACAACATCATAAATTGATTAATAGGTTAATCGCCAGGTAATTAGACCATAAAAAATAGTATTTTCAGGGCGCCGGGCATAAGCCATGTTTCTTTTCCAGAAGGAAAAAGAGAAAGCCAACCCCTGACAGTCCTCAACAAAATAATTATATCTTTGCTGAAAAGCTCACTATGCAACTGTTTTACGCTCCTGACATAAAAGGTAATGAATATGTGTTGAACGAGGAAGATTCGCGTCATTGCGTGAAGGTGCTAAGGTTACGTGCAGGTGATACGATCACCATCACCGACGGAGTGGGGCACTTTTATTATTCAACAATTCAAGAAGCCGATCAAAAAGCCACAAGGGTCCATGTGGAAGAAGTTGCGGAGTCCCGAAAGCAGTGGCCTTTTCAATTACATTTGGCTATGGCGCCTACAAAAAATATGAATCGGACGGAATGGGCCCTGGAAAAAATCACGGAGCTGGGAGTTGATACCATCACCCCGATACTATGTGAACATTCAGAACGCAAAATAGTGAAACCTCCTCGCATGGAGCGCGTTGTTACGGCTGCCATGAAACAATCCCTTAAGGCATGGTACCCGGAATTAGAGCAAATGGTTGGGTTTAAAGATTTCATTAAGAGAAGTTTTCCGGGAGAAAAGTATATCGCCTAT
>CAYFQK010000276.1:0-3618 GCA_964345255.1 uncultured Bacteroidales bacterium
GGGCGCTGTTGTTACCTTGCCTTACGGTGTGGAAGGATTTGCTCCGGCCCGTCACCTGAAGAAGGAAGAAGGTGGTGACTCACAAGTGGATGAAATTCTGGATTTCAAAGTGATCGAATTCTCCAAAGAGAATAAACGAATTGTTCTCTCACATAGCCGCATTCATGAAGATCGCATAGCAGACGAAAAGGCCAAGGAAAAAGCTCAAAAGAGCAAAGACACAAAGGCTACTAAGAAGGCTATGAAACAGATGGAAGATAAGTCGGAAAAAGCTACGCTTGGAGACCTCGACGCGTTAGCAAATCTGAAGTCTGAGATGGAACGCGACGAGAAGAAAGGCCAGCCGAAAGCAGCTAAGAAAGAAGAAGGGGCGAAAGAGGAGGCAAAGCCTGAGGCTAAATCGGCCAAGGCTGAAGAGCCTAAGGAGGAGAAAAAAGCTGAGGAAGAAAAGCCCGAAGCTAAGCAGGAGTCGGCAGGCGAAGAGTCTGAAAAAGAAGAGGATAGCAAAAAAGAAGCCGGTAAATCCGGTGAAGAAGCTGAATCTTCAAAAGAAGATGAGCCTAAAAACCAGGACGACTCCACTGACAAGAAGGAGTAAGACACTAATAAATCCTTTTAAGGAATATCACAAAGGCTGGCCATTATTGGCCGGCCTTTTTCATAGGTAGCAGGCTTTAACCCGTATTATTCATAAATCTTACAACATGAATTAAATGATCACGAATGTCAGCTGAGGTAAAACAACACAGCATGCCTTACCATCATCGGTGATATCAGCGTAAATATCCCGTGAAATATGTTTATTTTTGAAAAAAAGGTGAAATGGATTTTTATGTCACTGTTTTGGGAAGTAGTTCGGCAACCCTTGCCAATCACCGGGGGCTGACATCACACGTGGTGAATCATGGAGGCAACCACATCATGATTGATTGCGGCGAAGGAACGCAACTGCAATTGCGCAGGTTCAACATCTCCATGCAAAAAATTGACCATATTTTTATCTCCCACCTGCATGGGGATCATTACTATGGTTTGATAGGCCTCATTTCCACATACCATCTTTATCAGCGCCAGAAACCCCTGCATGTTTATGCTCATGAGCCTTTGAAGAAAATCATCGACATCCAGTTAGAGGCGTCTCAAACAGAACTGTCCTATCCGCTGTATTTTCATACGATTCCATACCATCATCGCGGTTTATTGCTCGAGAGCGAAAATTTTTATGTGCATACTTTCCCCATGCTCCACTCCATTCCAACTAACGGATTTATCATCAAAGAAAAACAACGCCCCCGGAAAATTATTAAAGAGGCGATTGAAGGCAAAGACATCCCTAACGCAGCTTTTGATTATCTGAAAAAAGGGCAGGATTATACTTGTGCCGATGGAGCCGTTATAAAATCGGTTGACTTCACCAACGACCCCCTGCCATCACGATCCTATGCTTTTTGTTCCGATACGGGATATACCGGGGAATTTCTGGAGGATATACGTGATGTGACACTTTTATACCATGAAGCCACTTTTATGGATGGCGATGTCCCTTCAGAGCAATTGGGTAAATATCATACTACGGCCAAACAAGCCGCCAGGATTGCCACATTAAGTAACGCCGGGCAACTTTTGCTGGGTCATTTCTCAGGAAGATACGAATCACTTGAACCCCTGGAAATGGAAGCCGCTCGTATTTTTCCAAATACCCGGATTGTGGAGGACGGTAAACGCTATGGGGTTAAGCCTTAGAAAAATAAAATGCTTATAACCTTTAGTTAAAATATTCAGTATCCAAACTTAAATTCTATTCTTTTTCCTTTAAAGAACGTTAATATTCTGTATTAATTTGAAATTTCATATTTAGAAATTGTCAATTAATTTGCCAATTATATAATTGACCAGTAAACTACTCTGGCTGCTTATATGGTTTAATATAAAACAAGGCAAAAACAAACATCAAAAAGGCTAACCCGGAGGTGATCCAAAAGGCCGTATCCAGACTGCCGAAGGTGCTAAACCAGGCCACGATGGGCGGCCCGAAAGCTTGCCCGGCACGCAGCACCATACCATTCAACGACATGAATGCCCCCCGGTATTCGAGGCTGGAGAGCTGAGTGAGCCTTGTCTGTATGCTGGGGAAATTCACCCCATGGCCAATACCGAAGACCGCAATGGGAAAAAGCATCCACAGCGGAGCATTGATTAGCGGAATAATGGCAAAGCTTAACGCATACCCCAGAAAACCAAAATGAATCAGCCTTGATTCAGGGATTTTTTTATTGATAGGTCCCAGCTGGGATGAAACGATAGCTGTCACTCCCGACATTGAAGTCATCAAAAGACCGATAAGAAAAGAGTCGGACGAGAATTTTTCATCCATTAAAAGGGGGAAATAGGTCAGAAAGCCTCCGAAAAGAATGATGAAAACCACGAAAGACGAAATAAAAATCATGATGACTTCCGGCTTGTTAATGCTTTTCAGCGTACCTTTCATATAAGCCATAAAGTTTTGATGCTCGGTCGGTTCCGGATTTTTAAGTCCAAACATAACGGCAAAGCCTACAGGTATTCCCAGCAGCGGCAAAAGGAAGGGGTAATGCCATCCCAGGAGGGTGAGTGCGCCACCGATGGCCGGATATGAGGCTGTTCCGATGCTGAGTACACTGGCATTGATACCCATCACCTTCGCCCGATCTTTTGGGGGGTAAATATCGCCAACTAATGTGATGTTTAAAGCCCCCAGCGAGGCGGCTCCTGAGCCCTGCAGGAAGCGAAGGAAGAGCAGCACCTCAAAATCGCGCGTAAAAAAACACATAAATCCTGCTATAGAGTAGAGAAAAAGGGAAGGTATGAGAATGGTTTTGCGCCCATACCGGTCGGCCAGCACCCCAAAAAGCGGCGTCAGGATAATCCCCGGACCACTAAAGAAAGTGATCAACCAGCCTACCTGCTGGTTGGATAATCCCAGCGATTCGCGAATAGCCGGAAAAGCAGGCGTTATAGAGGAAACCCCCATCACTGCAATCAGCGTGATGGAAAATATGATGTGTAGGTTTCTGTCTTTTAATAGTGGTTTGTCCATAAAACGCCATTCCGGATGCGGCAAAATTAAGCAAATCTTTTACCGCGTCAGCACATATAGAAAAACCTCAACTATGTTACCGTTCAAATGTTCATTTGTCAAAGGTTTTATCTATTTTTGAAGAATCAGAAGAATGAAATTATCAAAAACAACAATTATGGACGTCTTTTTTTACGAAGCCTTTGAAGAAGAAGCGGAGAAAATAAAACAGCACCTGCCCGAAAATATCACGGCCGGTTTTACATGGAAAACCATCCAGGAGTATGGAGAGGAAGAGCCACCGGCAGGCTTAATAAGCATCCGCACGCAGTCGCAAATTCCGGAGGAATGGGCTGATAAAATCGAGGGGATCCTTTCACGCAGTACCGGTTATGATCACCTGAAGAAATACGAAAAACAAACAGGGAAGACCTTACCCATGGGATATTTACCGCTCTACTGTCACCGCGCAGTAGCTGAACATGCGTTTATGCTCATGCTGGCGCTGATGCGTAAGTTGCCACGGCAGCTAAAAAACTTCGATACCTTCCATCGCGATGGAA
>CAYFQK010000277.1:0-3607 GCA_964345255.1 uncultured Bacteroidales bacterium
GTAAAGTAACTTGCTAATGATTTTGCCGGATTTTATAAAATAGGTTTTCATGAAAAAAAGAAGCTGTCTTAAAAGATTGATTTCCCGGGTTTTCAAGAATTCATAGCATCAACTTTTAAGACAGCTTGTAATGATTTATGTTTTCTATCCTTCGACTAAGGCTTTTCCGGTCATTTCTTGAGGTTGATCAATCTCAAGGATTTTCAGCAGCGTTGGAGAGACATCTGCCAGGATTCCATTTTGGATATTTTTGTAATAATCGCTAACCAGCACACAAGGTACAGGGTTAGTCGAATGGGCCGTGTTGGGCGAACCATCAGTGTTCACGGCGTTGTCAGCGTTTCCATGATCAGCAATGACAATTGAGTCGTAACCGTTAGATTTTCCGGTTTCAACTACATCCTTCAGGCACTCATCAACTGTTTCGATAGCTTTAATTATGGAATCCCATACGCCGGTATGGCCCACCATATCACCATTAGCGAAATTGAGTACCACCAAATCCACTTCTTTTTTCTCAAGCTCTTCTACGATAGCATCCCGTACTTCGTAAGCGCTCATCTCAGGCTGAAGATCGTAAGTGGCCACTTTGGGTGATGGAATCATGATTCGTTTCTCGTTATCAAACTCCTCTTCGCGGCCGCCATTGAAAAAGAAGGTAACGTGAGCGTATTTTTCTGTTTCGGCAATACGGATTTGGTTTTTACCCGCTTTGGCAATGATTTCTCCCATTACGTTGCTTATTTCCTGCTTGCCGAAAACGATATTAATGCCTTTGAACGTTTTGTCGTACTGGGTCATGGTCAGGTAATGCAGTGGAATAGTCTGCATGCCGTGTTCCGGCATATCCTGTTGGGTGAGGACTGTGGTCAGCTCGCGCAGGCGATCGGTACGGAAGTTAAAACACATCACCACATCGCCTTCCTGTATAGTTCCTACCGGGTTGCCGCTATCATCAGTGTGGATGATGGGCTTGATAAATTCATCAGTGATTCCTTCATCGTAAGATTTCTTCATAGCTCCAAGAAGGTCTTGCGTTTTTTGTTCGCCTTCTCCTTTTACCATGGCATCGTATGCTACTTTAATACGTTCCCAGCGTTTATCGCGGTCCATGCCATAGTAACGTCCTGATATGGAGGCTACTGTCCCATTGGACTGCTCCAGATGGTCCAGAAGGTCTTTCATATACCCATGGCCACTGTATGGATCGGTATCTCTACCGTCGGTGAGGGCATGAATGAAAACATTATCCAGCCCGTAATCACCGGTTAAGTCTGCCAGTTTATACAGGTGCGTATGCATGGAGTGTACGCCGCCATCGGAAACCAGTCCGATAAAGTGAACGGCTTTGTTGTTCTCTTTGGCGTAATTGAAAGCTTCTTTCAGAGTTTCATTTTCGCTGATGGAGTTATCTTTAATGGCTTTGTTGATACGCACCAAATCCTGGTAAACGATGCGGCCGGCACCGATGTTCAGGTGGCCAACTTCAGAATTCCCCATTTGTCCATCGGGTAAACCCACGTGTGAGCCGTCGGTAAGTAACTCGGAATTGGGGTACTTTTCCAGTAAGCTATCCATGTAAGGTGTATCTGCCTGATAAACAGCGTCCGTTTCATCTTTGTTGCCATTTCCCCATCCATCAAGGATGACGAGGATGCCTTTCTTGTTTTTATTCATGGTTAATTTTCGTATTTTTAGCGTTTCAAATCTTTGTCAGTAAAGATATTCAATATTCTCAACAGCAAAGATATCTAACAAGTTTTAAACAACGTATGCAAACGATTGTTGCTTAACTTTTAATATGGTTATGGCTAAAACATGGATTTTTCCCGATATACATGGGTATCGAAAAACCCTAGAATCACTTTTTGATCAAATAAAACCTTCAAAGGAAGATCACCTTATTTTTTTGGGGGATTATATTGATAGAGGTCCTGATTCCAAAGGGACCATTGATTTTGTTATGAATCTTCAGCGAGAAGGTTACAGCGTAACTCCACTGATTGGGAATCACGAGCAGTATTTTGTTGAGGCTTACTATGAGGCTTTCACACAAAAGCGTGGGATATTCTCAAAAAAACCTCCCAAATTTAAGGCCTGGATGGAACATGGCGGAAAAGAAGCGCTGGAGAGTTTTGGAGTAAAAGATTTAAGAAAAATTCCCCGTAAGTATATCGACTGGATCAAAAAATGTGAATACTATTTAGAATTGGATGATTACGTGGTGGTCCATGCCGGATTGAATTTTCACATTGAGGATCCTTTCAAGGACAAACACTCTATGCTTTGGATTAAAGAGTTTGATATTTATCCCGAAAAGATCGGAAACCGGAAAATCATCCACGGGCACACTCCTGTAAATCATGAATTTATAGCTGAAGTGGTGGACTCCGATCGCTACCACTTTATCGATTTGGATAATGGGATATACATGCCCGACAGGCAGGGTTATGGCAACCTGATGGGTTTTGAAATCACATCAAATCAACTTGTTGCCCAGCCAAATTTGGAGGAGGAGTAGCTGAAGTGTTAACTTTATAAATCTTTTTTAGAAAAGAAATTTATATTAATTCTTATTCAAATGGAATTTGATATTTTTCAAAATGTTTTTTTCGAGCTAAGGGTTATCCTTGATGTTGTCATAGCCTCCGTTTTGACGGGATTTGTGGGGCTAGAGCGAGAGATCTCCCGGAAACCGGCGGGTTTCCGTACCCAGATGATAATCGGAGGTGCTGCTGCCCTGCTGATTTCCACGGCGCGTATTCTCATTCGCGATTTTGCTTCAGATAACGAACTGGCGGCGGTCATGCAGGCTGACCCCGTGAGGGTAATTGAGGCAGTGATTGTGGGAATAAGTTTTATTGGTGCAGGAACTATTTTGAAGATGCAGGATCAGAGAAAAGTACAGTATCTGACCACCGCGGCGTCTATCCTCTTATCCGCAGGGATTGGAATGAGCGTGGCTCTGCATCATTATATTATTGCGGTGGGGGTTACTATTTTCATTTTGATAATCAATTTGGGGGCAAATGTAGTTGACCATTATATTAAAAAGAATAAAAAGAAAAAGTAATACCATTGGATGGCTATTGCTTAAGGCTTTACTGTAAATTCTTTTTTTAACTGGCAAGCCCCTGTGAACAACTGATTTATTGTTGTGTTCAATTTCAAAACAGACGTTTATGAAACTGAAAAACAAAACTATTATCGTACTGGTCCACGAACTTTTCGAAGATTTGGAACTGTGGTATCCGGTTCACCGGCTTCGCGAAGAAGGAGCAAAGGTTTTTATAGCCGGGCCGGATAAGGACAAAGAATATAAAGGCAAACATGGAGTTCCCGCCAAAAGCAACATGAAGGTATCGGAGGTGAATCTTGATAATATTGATGGTATCGTCGTTCCGGGAGGATATGCCCCGGATAAACTTCGCCGCTACACTGAGGTGACCGATTTGATTAAGAGAGCTGATGATAAAGGATTGCCGCTGGCGATGATTTGCCACGCCGGGTGGGTGATGATTTCGGCCGGTATTCTGAAGGGTCGCAAAGCCACCTCAGTAGGGGCCATTAAAGATGACATGGTCAATGCCGGAACAAATTGGGTGGA
>CAYFQK010000278.1:0-3582 GCA_964345255.1 uncultured Bacteroidales bacterium
TCTCCATTTTTTTCTTTCTTTATCTTTGATCCTCCTTAACAAAATAATTCAACAAGCATGAGTGAGTCTTTTATTCGAATGTTTCAGCATTCTCTGGATTATGAGCCGACAAGTGATCAAAGGAGAATGATTGAGCGGCTGAGCGAGTTTGTTTTATCTTCTGATTCCCGGCAAATGTTTTTACTGAAGGGCTATGCAGGCACAGGCAAAACAACCCTGGTGAGTACGCTGATAAATATTCTTCCGAAAATCAGGAAGCGGTCTTTACTTCTTGCGCCAACCGGCCGGGCAGCCAAGGTACTGGCCGGATATTCGGGTAAGCCGGCCTATACCGTTCATAAAAAAATATACCGCTTATATACGCGCAAAGATGGCAGCATGAAGATTTCGTTGAATAAAAACATGCATAAGAACACCATTTTTTTTGTGGATGAAGCTTCCATGATTCCGGACAGGAGTGCTGATTCCAGGGGGTTTGCCCAGCACAGCCTGCTGGATGATTTGGTGGAATACGTGTATTCGGGCGATAACTGCAAGATCATATTAATAGGCGACACGGCTCAATTACCCCCTGTCGGGTTAACAATAAGTCCGGCCCTGGATCGGGATTATCTGAAAAGCGCTTATAGTCTTGACCTGTTCTCTGATGAACTTACTGAGGTGGTCAGGCAGCAGCAGAGCTCGGGAATTCTTACGAATGCAACACACCTGAGAGAAAAAATTGAGGTAGAGGATTTTGATTTTCCTTATTTCAATATTCTTAATCTGCCGCAGATTTACAGAATTAATGGCAGCGAGCTGGAAGAGGCCCTGCAGGATGCTTTCAACGGACGTACTACCGAGGAGTCGGTGGTGATAACGCGCTCTAACAAGCGGGCCAATATTTATAACCGGGAGATACGCCGCCGCATTCTTTTTCAATACGAGGAGCTTTCTGCCGGGGATTATATGATGGTTGTTAAAAACAATTATTTCTGGCTGCCAGGTGAATCAAAAGCTGGTTTCATTGCTAACGGCGATATTATTGAGATACTGAAGGTGAAGACTATGGAAGACCTCTATGGTTTTCGCTTTGCCAGTGTCACTATCCGAATGGTCGATTATCCCGACGAAAGTGACCTGGATGTGATGTTATTGCTTGACACCATTGATGCGGAAAGCGCTTCTCTGACCTATGACCAAAATCAGAAATTATTTAATGCCGTGATGGAGGATTATATGGATATGGGAAACAGAAGGAAACGCATTGAAAAGGTAAAAAGTAATCCGCATTTTAACGCTTTGCAGGTAAAATTTGCATATTCCCTCACCTGCCATAAAACACAGGGAGGCCAGTGGGACAATGTGTTTGTTGATCAGGGTTTTTTTAAAGATGATATGCTTTCCGTGGATTATTTAAGATGGCTCTATACGGCCTTAACCCGGGCTACCAAGCAGCTTTACCTGGTGAACTTCAAAGCTGAATTTTTTGAAGACGAACAGGGCGTTTTTTATTATGATTAATGGTTAAATATTTTTATATTTGAGAGATTAACACACACCTTATGAAGAAATCAAAAGAGAAACGTCGTTTATACCTGTGGACATTTTTTGCCATTAGTGCTGCCATATTGATTATAGGTTTTCTTGGCGTAAGCTATTCTGTCAATAACATTAAAGAAAAATACATTCAACAGCAGCTTGAGTCCAACAAGCGGACGGCTGAGGTGGTCTCGAAGATTCTTTCTGATAAGCTGGCCTCCGGGATATCAGAAAAGGAAGTTCTGGCTTCTTTTCAAAAAGCGATTGCCGGAAGCCAGGTCAATGAGGGGTATCTTTGCATGTTTGATACCAAAAAATCTGTTTTGGTATGCCATCCTGATTCTGCCTCGATTGGAAAAAAAATTGACGGACCTCAGTATCAGTTTCAAAACTTAAGAGATGACAGAAACGAACTGTTTACAAAAGCCGTTATTTCCGAAAAACAGGAGGCCGGAGTGTTAACGATAGAGCAGCCCTCCCGTTCGGAAATTACCTATATGGTTCCCGTTCCCGGAACACACTGGAAGGTATCGGTCCATGAAAACCTGGATAAAATAGAAGCCAATCTGGCTGATTTAAGAGCGAGAGCCTATACGGGTTTTGTGGCTCTGGCATTAGTTATTTCTGTCATTTCCTCGATAATAAGCCGCAGGATTAATGCTTCCTATGAAAAGAAGATAGAAGCACAAAAAGAGGAACTTCACGAAAACTATGAGACTCAGAAAGCGCTGAATGAAAAGATTGAGAAGCAAAAAGAGACCATTGAAGGGTATGCGCAGAACCTGGAGGAAAAAGTAAAAGACCGCACCAGGGAGCTGGAAAATGCCAATGCCAAACTGGCCGATCTGGATAAAGCTAAGACCGACTTTCTGGGTATTATAAGTCATGAATTACGAACCCCTCTCAACGGAATTATAGGGTTTTCAGATATCCTTGAGCAGGAGCTTAATGAAGAAGAGCACAGGGAATTTGTGCAAAATATTAAGCAATCAGGTCACCGGCTTATTAAGTTTTCTGAGACGGCCATGCTCATTACGGAGCTTAGCTCGAATTATATGGAACTGAGTTTTGAGAAAGTAAAGCCTAAAGATTTGTTTGAAGAAGTTCGCGAAGAATTTGAAGAGTCGCTGAACGAAAAAAACATCACCTTTACAAAGGAAGAGAAAAGCCCCGCAGGCGAAATTAGCGTGGTTCCCAATCTTGTTAAGAAATGCTTTTCCAATATTTTGGAAAATGCTATCAGGCATACTCCAAAAGACGGGGAGATTGAAGTTGTTAGTTATTCGGACGAAAAAAATCAATACATATGCGAAATAACAGATAGCGGCCCCGGTTTTTCGGAAGAGGCGATGAGTAAGTTGTTTGATTTTTTTGGCTCGGACGATGTGATGCACCACAAAGAAGGCTTTGGATTGGGATTAGCAGCATCAAAGTTAATTATGGATGCTCATTCGGGAAAAATAGAGATTGAAAACTGTGATAAGGGAGCCAGGGTGACAGTTAAATTTACTAAATAGGAATCATTACCAGGTGCGCAGAAAACAGCTGTCCTCATCGGTCTGATATATTTCCTGATTTATTTGATTACCTCCTCTGCATCCAGAAACTCGGGGAGGTTTAAGGATTCGTTTAAAACTTTTAGCCTTCCGCTGAACCTGACTGTTGCTGTAGGACTTTTAATGGGCATGGCCAGTGGCTTGCTCTATGAAACACAAGTGCTGTGGCTGGCTATTGTTTTTTATGTCGGGATTTTTATTGTTGAAAATCTACGCAAACCAATCGGTATGGGGTATTTGTCGAGTAAACCGGATGAAAGTGTACTGGCTACAGTGCTTTCTATTGAGTCACAAACAAAATCTTTATTGGCGGCATTGATTGCTCCATTACTGGGGTTTTTGGCAGACCAGTTTGGGATAGGCTACAGCCTGGCGATTACTGCGGGGATTCTCCTTATAGCATTACCCGTGTATTACGCCAGGAAAGAGCAATCTTCCCCCGGTGATTAATTTTTAGCGGATTATATTTTTTTCTGGATCAAAGCTACCGCATAGGCGGCAATTC
>CAYFQK010000279.1:0-3560 GCA_964345255.1 uncultured Bacteroidales bacterium
GCTGAAATTCAAACCGCTGATATGGGGCGGCATTGTTTGCAACTTAGCCGGCATTACGGCTATCTTCATCGGATATGCCTATCACCCGCTGTTTGTTATTCTGGGTATTGGGGCTGCCGACTTGATACCGGGTTATATTTTAAGAAACAAATCGAAAAAAAGCCATGCTTAAAAAACTCGATCCTTTATTGCACAATGAATTGAGGCTGGCCATTGTTTCGCTGCTGGTTAAGGAGGGTGAGGCGGACTTTACCGAACTCAAGGAAAAGACCAAGGCCACGGCAGGCAATCTAAGTGTTCAACTGGATAAGCTTTCGGAAGCCAATTATATCTCGGTTCATAAACATTTTAAAGGGAAAAAACCGCATACCACCTGCAACATCACTAAGCAGGGACTGGAAGCTTTTGAGGCCTATGTGAAGGCGATTCAAAATTATCTGAATCCCTAAAATTTTTTCTTCTTAAGGTTTATTTTATAAAGTAGTTTGATATTATTCTATAATTCGTGCATTCGTGACCCGATCCGCCACGAATGCGCGAATTTAAAACCCAACCTTAGTCTCCTGAAGATCACAGCAATGCGATTAATTCTCAAATGAAATTTTCTATTTGAAATTTTCCTTTTTTACTCCACCTCATACCTCGGAATGTCTCTTGGAAGACGGGTCAGCAATTCATAGTTCATGCTATTGTTCATATCGCTGAAGGAGCTCACGCTAATAGATTTATCGCCCTGCTCGCCAATCAAGACCACCTCATCATCTACTTTTACATTGGGAAGATCGGTTACGTCGACCACCATCATGTTCATGTTAACGGCGCCGACTACCGGTACGCGTTTACCATTGATTAACACGTGCCCCATGTTGCTAAGGGTCCGGCTAAACCCATAGCCGTAACCCACCGGCACGGTTGCAATCTTGCTTTTGCGGTTAGTCAGGTAGCTGGTGCCGTAGCTGACATACTCGCCTTCATCGACGTGGTTAACGCTCATGACTTTGCTTTTCCAGGAAAGGACCTGTCTTAGCGGATCAATGGGGGTAGTCCCGTTTTCGAAATGCAGCATCTTGGTTTCGTTGCTGGGCCAGAAGCCGTAGTTGGAGATTCCTACACGAACCAAATCCATAGAGGAATCGGGAAAATTCAGCACACCGGCCGAACAGGCCATGTGGCGGTATGCCGGCTTCAATCCCTGTTCCCGGAACCCTCGCTCCGTTTGCTTGTAGGTCTTCATCTGGCTAATAATGCGGCCAAAGTTTTCCAGGCTCTCTGCTCCGGCAAAATGGGTACATATTCCTTCGAGAGTAATATTTTCCGAATTCGATTTTAAAATTTTAACAACCTCCTTGAGTTGCTCATCTGTAAAACCTGTACGATGCATGCCGGTTTCCATTTCAATATGAATCCTGGCGGGTTTTTCGGTGCGTTTTGCAGCCCGCTCCACTGCCTTCAGCCTTTCCATCGTAAAGACAAAAAAGGAGATATCGTTTTCAATAGCCCAATCCAGCGAATCGTCATCGATAAATCCCATGATCATCAAATCACAGAAATCCTGTTTGACCTGCAGGGCAATCTTCGCTTCTTCCACGCTAAAAACCGAAAAATGATCTACCCCGCAGGCTTCCACCATCGGTAAAAGGTCTTCTATTCCGTGACCATAGGCATTGCCCTTGACCACCATGGAGTAACGAGCCTGGCTTCCCGCCTTGCTTTTCATGTACTCAATGTTGTTATTCAGTGCACTCTTGCTCAGTTCGATGTAGGAAGTATACAACATATCTTTTCGTTTATTGCAAAACTAATAAAACGTGTGGAGAGTTTATTTTCCTGACTGTTAATTTGTGATGTTAAGCCATCAATGGCTGAAGTTTTTTCCTTATTTTGGAAAACAAATGTTGGCCCCTGTTAGCCATACATCTTTCCGGAAATATGGTGAACGTAGAGAATTGTAAGCGCTTTACGCAAATCACCTCTTCGAAAGAGTTCTTTAAATGCCCGACCTACCGAATAAAACCGCTGCATATTCTTACTGACTTCTTTCTCAAATTCTTTCGGTTTCATGTTTTTGGTCGGTATGACGGCAGACAGAAAAGTCCATTTATCCCAATCGGGCTTCCCGTTTTTCCGGGCAATCAGATTCGATTTATGTTTTTCCCAGTAAAGAGTTCCAGGCACCGGTGTTTCAATAGTCATATCAGCATAGGTAATCCCCAGTTCTTTGAGCTTTTTAAATTGCTGATTAATGCTTTCGCTATCATCAATTTCAGGTTTCGCCATACCAAATGCATAAATAATGATTCCATGTTTATGCAATAAATGTATTACCTGTTCTGAATCCGAAACCTTATGATGTTTATGCATGGCTTCAAGCTTAGTATCATCAAATGATTCCACACCCAGCATCACGGTAGCAATACCTGCCTCTTTCATCATCTTAACATACTCCTCCCCGCCTCTCAAAATTCCATGCACTTCATCCTGCACAATTATACTATCAAACCAATTTCCTTTTTCCTTTTCCTTAATCATAGCCTCGAGCAGTGGTTTCCGTTTAGCGGGTTGTACAGAAAAATTATCGTCAACGAAAAAGATGCGTTTATATCCCTCCTGTAACCTTTGCCGTAACTCTTCTATGACCAAATCCACAGAACGACGTCTCACTTTTTTTCCATGAATATTGCTCACGGTGCAAAATTCACAATCCCGCGGGCATCCTCTGGCCGTTGAAATCGGCGTTAGTTTAAAAAAATCTAAATAATGATTTTTGGAATAATCGATTAAATCCAGATTAGGAATCGGGAGATTATCCATACTATAGAGATGTTCACACTGAACCACCCCTTTTGACTTCCCATTTACGACATCCTCAATAATTTCTTCAGCTTCATACTGAACCACAGTATCTGCATATTTTGCAAACTCTTCAGCCTGCTCTTTGCCCAAAACATGAGGGCCTCCCACGGCGGTTCTTATTTGAGGATTTTCCTCTCTTAAACGTTTTAAAAAATTCAGGGCTTTATTGGCAGTTGGAGAAATAACGGTAAGCCCTATAAAATCAGACTCTAATATGTCTGGATGGATACCGCCCTTTTTATACAGATGACTTCTGTCCTCATCGTAAACAGTCACATCATATCCCCGCTGTTTTATTATGGTGCCAAGATAAACACTCCCCAATGGTGCAATACTGAACAGTCCGTAAGAATTATGCTTTGGTCTCAAATTTATAAAGGATATTTTCATTGCCTTTTTATTTGCCATAATTTTAAAAACTGCATCTTTTTTAACAATATAAAAAAAAGTGAAGGAAAAAGCAACCTATTCAACTTGTTTTGACATTCATATACATTATTGATTTTTTGGGTTTCGCAAATTTTTCAATAAAATAATGGAGATGTTTATTAAAATACTAAATTTGAGGTGATTAACCAAATGCTAAAAAAGCATATTAAAGCGTCTTTTTAAAATTATCCTTTCTCAGAGACAATGATGAGATTCCTCCATGAAGTCTTTTAAAAATTCTAACCGGCTCACTGTCTGTTATCTAAGTTTAGTATTTA
>CAYFQK010000280.1:0-3512 GCA_964345255.1 uncultured Bacteroidales bacterium
CTAACTGTGCTTTTTTAAAAAAGCACAATTATCGATAAAATTAATGATGCATTCATTGACTTTTATAAACAAATTTACTATTTTAAGAGGTTAAAATAGTGGAGGTAAAAAATGGAAGACAAAATCATAGTAATAAGCGAAGAAACCTACAGCCGGGCTCAATTGATTAAAGGCAGGCTGGAGGCTCATGGAATCACATGCTTTCTGTCTAATGTAAATGCCATCCGTTCGGATGTACCGGAGGGCGTAAAAATCATGATAAGCGAGAGTGATTCAGAAAAAGCCACTGAAATAATAAACCGCATCAAAGAAGATTATGGCGAGGAAAAAGAGGAAACGGTCAAAAAACTTAAAGCTGTTCGCCGTATTCTGGTGCCGGTAGATTTTTCTGATCACGCTCAGAATGCTTGTCTTTATGCGCTGGGCATTGCCGAAGTACTTAAAGCAGAAATCAGGCTGCTGCACGTGTATTATAGTCCCACGATTGATACTGCACATTACTCAGAAGCCTATAACATGCATATCAATGTAGAAAAATACATCCACGACATTTATAAAAATGCCCGCTATGATATGAATAAACTCCATTTGCAACTGCAGGATTATATTCGTGAGCACGGGTATAAAAATGTAACTATCGATTCAAGACTTCTTAATGGCGCCGCTGAAGCTGCAATTATGGATGAATGTAAAGAATACGATCCGGCTCTTGTAATCATGGGATACCAGGGCAAGGGGGAAGATAAAAATGTAATCCTCGGCAGCGTCAGCTCCCATGTAATAGACAAGTCTAAACGCCCGGTACTTGCTGTTCCGGAAAAAGCATATTTCAGGGGAATCACAGATATGAACAATGTGGCTTATGCCACAAATTTCGATAACTACGATTTTAATGCAATCATGGAGCTTATGAGCCTGGTGAGGCCTTTTAATATGAAAGTGCATTGCGTACACGTTAAAACAGAAGAAGACGAATACTGGGATGAAGTAAAACTTAAAGGGTTAAAGGAGTATTTTGCTGAAAAGGAAATCCCTGATGTAGAGTGTAAGACGATAAAAAATAAAAATTTAATTTCAGGATTGAAGGAATTTGTTGCAGATCACGATATTCACATATTGGCAATTACTCATCATAAAAGAAACTTTTTCTCCCGCCTGATTAATCCTAGTATGACGCAGGAAATTCTGGGAAACCTGGAGGTGCCTGTGCTAATCTTTCATAGTTAAACCAGCGGGTAAAATGCATTATCTATGTGTTCGATACGATTTTTTTCACGTGAAACAGTAACTGCAATGATATCAAAACGGACTTCTTTATCGGAGTCTGTTTTTCTTATGTATGCGTTGGCGGCCTTTATCAAAAAACGCTGCTTTTGTCGATTGACAAAAATCTGCGGCTCACCGTAATAACTGGAGGATCGGGTTTTTACTTCCACAATCACGATATACTCATCATCTTCGGCAATGATATCAATCTCGTTTTTACCAAAATGCCAGTTCGTTTCCAGAATTTGATAGCCTTTTTTCTGAAGATAATCCCGGGCCAGGGCTTCCCCTTTTTGCCCTAAATCAAGATGTTCAGCCATAGTTTTTATATTAAAAATTTTATTGCCAGCCAGTAGACCAAATAAATGACAGAGAAAAAACCAATAATAATCAGTGTTATAAACGCCATATTCCTTGCTATTCCCTTAGGCGCTGCTTTGGATTCACCACTCAAAAACTCCAATCTGCTTTTTTCTTTTGCAACAGATAAACTTACCGTTCTACCGTGGATAAACGCCATATTTTTCTTCTCATGCCCCGAGGGAAAACCATAACAAACCGGAAAATCATGGTCTTTAACTGCTTCAAGAACGATATTTTCAGCACTCTTGTTAAAAGCTGTCGCATCCTTATTATCCTTCATGCGTGATAAATGGCCAATAACGAGTCCGTGCAGGTTCTCAAATTTCCCTGCTCTTTTCAAACTCCGGATCATCCGGTCGAAATGATAAAGGCTCTCTCCCACTTCTTCAATAAAAAGAATTTTTTTATCGGTATCTATTTCAGAAACAGAGCCATTCAAACTGTAGAGAACACTCAGATT
Organism: uncultured Bacteroidales bacterium; assembly: GCA_964345255.1. Lineage (GTDB taxonomy): Bacteria > Bacteroidota > Bacteroidia > Bacteroidales > JAIPAH01 > JAIPAH01. The sequence goes on from CAYFQK010000280.1 coordinate 2,090, forward strand.
TCCGCCCACAATCTCCGCATTTGCCTGACCGCTCAGGGATAATTCATGCGTTGCAAATTCATGAAGCACAGGCTCACCAAATAAAATCTTTCTTAACGATTCCACCGACTCATCATCTTCATCCAAATAATCGAGCGGCATAGGAGCATGGATGGTTTCGATCTGGTAATTGCGGGCGATATGGCTATGAAGCGCTGTAATATCACTAAATCCTACAATCCATTTAGGATTTTTAGAAAAATTAGTAAAATCCAGTCTATCGATAATCCGAACTGTTCCGTATCCTCCCCTGGCGCAAACTATTGCTTTAACTTCCCTGTCATCCAACATTTCCTGAAAATCAGCAGCCCGCTCTTCGTCCGTCCCTGCAAAATAATTGTTTTTTGCCAGGACATTCTTTCCGGTAAGGGTTCTTAACCCCCAGCTTTCAAAAATATTAACTGCATTCTCCACCCGTTCGGCCGGTATTTTTTTCGCCGGAGAGACTATGGCTATTTTATCACCTTTCTTTAAAGCGGGAGGTGTTTTCATTGTTCTGATTACTTAACCGAATGTGCCTTTCATTACGCTACCGTCATGACTTATGGTTTGCCCGGTCACATACCTTGAATGCGAAGAAAGCAACCACAAAGCAAGTGAGGCCATATCATCAGGGTTGCCAAGACCCATAGGAGATTTTTGCTCCATCTGCTTTCGCGCTTCGGCTTCACTAATTCCTTCCACTTCGCTTTTCTTTTTGAAAAGGCGGTTTAACGCTGCTGTATCGTGATAGCCGGGAGCCAAAATGTTTAATGTGATTCCTGATCCGGCAATTTCCTGCGAAAGAGTCTTAACAAACCCTACCACTCCAAGCCGGATGGAATTACTTAAAACCAAATTTTCTACGGGCTGCTTGGTGGAAATACTCTCAATAAAAACCATGCGGCCGTATCCATTTTTTTGTAATACCGGCACCAGCTTTTGAGTAATTTCAATTTTCCATCGCATCAAATCATTGTAAGAATCGTCCCAATCCTTAAGGCTGGTTTCAAGAAAGGCTTTGGCGGGAGGACCCCCTGAATTAATTACCGCTCCATCCAGCTGATTGGTTTTAATATTTGAAATAACCTCATCAATGGTATCACTTTTGGTAATATCTCCCTGCAAGGGGATAATTTGATTTGGAAATTCTTTTTTTATTTTATCCAGATTTTCTTTATGACGGGCAACGGCTATTACTTCTGCTCCCTCTTTGGCCAGCGCTCGTGAAATAGCGCCCCCGAATCCACTGGTTCCTCCTGTTACGATAAATTGCCTGTTGGTTAATTTAAGATCCATATCTTACTTAATTATAATTTCATCTAACGAACGTTTAGGAACATGCATCACCCCGTTTTCATCTCTCCAATACCTGATATCTTTTTTAGCTGTTTCCAATTTAACT
>CAYFQK010000281.1:0-3456 GCA_964345255.1 uncultured Bacteroidales bacterium
TGCTGCTTATGTGGCAAGGAAAATCAAAGTATGGAACTGGAAAAAAATATCCTTTGCCTTACTGGGGATCATTGCCGCTTACCTAATAACTACCTTAACGCCAGCCAAGACCACAGACGCTTATTGGTTTATTTTCCTTTCAGGGGCCATAGCTATTTGCGCCATGATTCTCCCGGGCATATCGGGGTCGTTTATCTTGCTACTGCTCGGGAAATACCAGTTTATTCTGGGCGCTATCAATGAAATTAACATTGCTGTATTGGGTATCTTTGCCATAGGGGCGCTCATAGGGATCATCAGTTTCTCCAATCTTCTCTCGTGGTTGCTCAGGAAATTCCATGACGTCACCATCGCCACCCTTGCAGGGTTTATGATTGGTTCTCTTTTTAAAGTATGGCCATGGAAAGAAACGGTCAGCACCTTTGTGGACCGCCATGGCGACACACAACCCCTTGTGCAGCATAATGTTTTACCAGGCCATTTTGAAGCTGTGACCGGCAACGAATCGCAATTGCTTTTTGCCATATTACTTGCTTTGGCCGGGATTGCAATAATTCTGGTAATGGAGGGCTTAACCAAAACCAGAAAAAATAATGGCTAAATACGGGCTGATAGGCTATCCGCTAAAGCACTCTTTCTCGCCATCCTTTTTCGCAGAAAAATTCAAAAAGGAAAAAATCGATGCTTCATATCAGCTTTTCCCCCTGGAAAATATTAAAGAACTTCCTGAACTTTTGGAGCAAGTACCTAACCTGAAAGGTCTTAATGTGACTATTCCCTATAAAGAATCCGTTATCCCTTTTTTAGACGAGCTTAGCCCGGAAGCCAGCGAGGTGGGAGCTGTTAATACCATAAAAATCTCAAAAGCGCTTAACCGGACATGGTTAACCGGTTACAATACAGATGTTTTCGGCTTTCAGAAATCAATCGTTGCGTTTCTGGGTACTCATCATCAAATAAAAGCGCTTATATTAGGAACAGGAGGGGCGGCAAAAGCAGTTGCACGGGCGCTGAAAAAGCTACAAATCGAATATAAAACCGTATCGCGAAGCTCCTCATCCGGAAATATAACCTATAGCGATTTGGATCAAAATGTAATAAATAAATACCAGTTAATCATTAATACCACTCCACTGGGAATGCATCCCAGCACTGATAAGGCACCGCCAATACCCTACCAAAATATCTCTTCCCGTCACTTTTGCTATGACTTGATATACAATCCTGAAAAAACAACATTTCTTGAAAAAGCAGAAGCCCGTGGGGCGGCTGTAAAAAACGGCTATGATATGCTTCGACTTCAAGCCCAGAAATCGTGGGAACTTTGGAATAGGTGAATCAATTCCTATAGAGAAATGCCTTTGCTCTGTGAATAAATACTCGAGGTCGTCCTGCTACCGCCCAGCAAAAAGTAATGCCTCCCAGGTTTTCATAGTCACCGGTTTCGGTAATAACACCCTCCAATAGCAATTTTCTCATAAAAATAAACTCAGCAAATCATGAATAAACCATTAATTTTTTAAAGCATTTTTTATCATTCAAAAAACAAAATGCAATGGCGGATTGTCTTAGAAAAAAAATCATAACTATGTCTATATTAATGGAATTTGCGATGTTTCCCACGGATAAAGGCACATCTGTTAGTAAATATGTTGCTGAAGTTATTGAGATGATTAAAAAAAGTGGCGCTAATTATAAGTTAACAGCAATGGGGACTATCATTGAAACGGATAAAATGGAGGAGGCCCTGGAACTAATAAATGAGGCTTATAAAATACTGAAGCCACACTCTCAGCGAATATATAGCACCGTTAAATTTGATATACGCGAGGATGGAGATAACCGACTGGAGAATAAACTAAAATCAGTTGAATCCAAAATAGGCTCCGTCAATAAATAACGTCGAAACATAAAACAAGCTTTTACTTGACGCTTTATTTATGATTGAGAAACCATCAGCAGCCTTTCATGCGCCGCCAGGCAGAGTGCCTCAAGCTACAAGATGTTGAACCAAATCATCAAAAGCCTTAGGCGGATGATAATCAAATCCGGCATACGAAGTAACTTTCAATTTAATGTATTTAGGAACCCTGTCCCGGCTTTCCAGCTCAAGAAGTATGTTACCGTATTCCTGGTTAAAAGGAGGTTCAAAACTGGTGATTTTGGGTTTCAGATAATGAATCTCCTTACTGATAACCTCGTTCCCATGCTCTTTGTGCTCTTCAAAAGAGTGGTAATGGCGGTAGTTTAATTTTTGGGCATTTTCGAAAAAATAATCCAATATGTAAGGGTATTCTTCTTCAGGAATCTGGCTGTTTTTGGTAATGTAAACGCCATCAAATCCCTGTTGGGTGTGCACCCCAAGACAAAATGTATCTTCACCATGAAGCTTACATTGTTGATAATGACCCCTTAAAAGGCTTAATACCTCTTCAAGCCTGTCGGATAGTTTCCAGTGATGATAGCTTTTAAGAAATTTCTCCGATCGCACAAGCTTGGCAGAATGAAGAGAAAGAACTCCCTTTTTTTGCAGTTTCCGGGAAGGAAAAAATCTGTTTAATATATCATCAATTGTTTTCATCTCTTATCGTTTGAATTAAAAAACAAACTATTGAATCCCTATGTTTTACCAGCTCTTCTTAACAAAATGTTAAATATTAACAAACATCATACTTTTCCCTTTCCCAGAGGAAAACAATCACACTATTTTAATAAGTAGGCAAACTAATTAAGTGCCCAGTGAACCCGCACAAGTCCGGCAAGGGCATTATCGTGTTCCAAAGTCATACAGGGATTAATATTATACTGCAAATCAGGTTGTATAATCAAGTGTTTTCCTAGTTGGGCTTTATAAGTAAGCTCAAAAGCAGTTTCGCACGGTGCGACATTCGTCTTCACAGAACTGAATGCTGATTCGTTATTTGAGGCATGAGCAACAGCACCCCATTCTATCGTGTTTCGAGAACAATCCGGAGTAATTCAAACCGTAAGCAAGATAAAAATCGTTGATGGTCGCTACTCCGGGAGTATAACCAAACTGAAAAAGAGCTCCGAGACCACTGTTTTCCTTCGATGAATTTTGAAAAATCATCTGGTCAGCAATCAGGTAAACACCTCCTACTCCTTTTTGAGGTTTCTTATTTTCACCCATTCCAGCAAAGTCACCGCTGCGATAAAACTCGCATCCAGATCAATTAACCCCAGATGAGCCTGACCGGTTTTTATACCGCCGTTGTATGCAAGCCGAAAAAACGACTGAACAATGAATTTTTGCTGCACTATGAGAAGTGAAAAAAGGAAAAGCCAGCTTACAACCGAACGGAGTGGTTCACAGCCTGTCCCGATTTAGCGGGAAATACCATTGAAAATAAATATATCAAGAGTAAAAGCAAGAGTGTGGCTGCCCATCCCTGCAACTCCCGCTATAGCGGGACAAGCTATCCCTTCGCAGCCACA
>CAYFQK010000282.1:0-3414 GCA_964345255.1 uncultured Bacteroidales bacterium
TTATGGGTAATGTCAGGGCGATGGGGGATGATCAAATGTGCTGTAGAATGAGGTATTAAACCATGCATGATTACAACGGTCATCCCCCTGCTTTCCTGACAGCAGTCGGGATCGCTTTCCCCTTTGAAGGGGGACTTCTATCTTTTTTCCGACCCAAAAGGTCAGGGAATTAAACCACTTATAATTAAAGGCCGCCGTTGGAATAAGAATCAGTATTAAAAATCAGGCGTAAAGGAAGCGGTAATAATTTCTGTAAACAGCTTCGTCATCGGGGAATACTTTATTGAAATCATCCATCTTAACCGTTCCGTGCTGCATTCTTCTTTTTGGGAAAACAGGCATGTCGAGTCCTGTAATGGCTTTCACTCCTCTCTGAACAACATCGCCTTTCAATGCATATAGCTCTTCATGCTTCCAATCGGTAAGCTTTATAAATGGAATGCCTTCAGATACTTCAATGACGTTTGGGAGTGTATATGGGCTGAACCCCTTAAAGCCATACTTATCCGAGGTGGCATACACGCGAACATGGCCGCGGCTTTGTCCTCCGCTGTAAGTCAGGGAGTGTTTGATTTTATCCACACCCCATCCTTCATGATATAATAAAGGATTATTCAAAACGCTTCGGATGGTCAGCTCGGGGTTCTCTTCAATCGGATAGGATTTCATGTTTTCATCCCCCCCGTCGCCATCAGCAAGGTAAATCCAGTCCGGATATCGTTCGCGAATTTTTTTACAGAGCGTAAGTGCCATTGTAGCCGCTTCAACATCGCGCTGTTTATAATCTTCTATAACGCGAATAGTTTCTTTATAATCAAGATCAGACAGATCGCCTTCAAGAACTTCTAAAAACATACTCAGATTCAGCGAATCGAGAAATTTGTGAGCCTGATCAGCGTCAGGCCCGTTGTTTACGGTGAGTGTAAAGGCCTTAAGCCTCGCAGGAGACTCCCCTCTTTTTAATAATAAATTATAAAGTACCAGGAACACAGATCCGCTGTCGATTCCACCCGAAAACAGGACACCAATGGGTTCATCTTTTGGCATGGAGTCGAGCCATTTTGAGCACTCTTTCTCCATGGCTCCTACATAGGCAGCACCAATTTCATCAAGGTTTGCGTTTAGTTTATTCCGCTCAGGAACAAAGTATCGCTTATGAACCGGATTCGGATCAGGACAACCCACTACATCAAGCCTTGTAACGTAATGTGCCGGAACCATCCGGGTGTAATCGGGACGGAACTGATGATGTAGTCCGATATTTTTCAGATAGTTATATATATCGTCAATACGGTTGGCTACAATTAGCAGTGGCCCTGACTCTTTCTTAGCCATGAAATACCGCATGGGCCGTCCGATTGACCTTGCCAGAAATACCTGATGCCCAACTTTTTGGACGATAGCAAAGTTACCATCAATTTCGCGGACTTTTTCAGGGTCACCGGAAGCAACTCTTTTTTCCGCTTCCTCGATGCTCATATTAAAAATTTGATTGTGAGATGGATTCACCAGATCTATAAAATCATCCAGTTTTTTGATCACAGTAGCCATGGGTTTTGATATTATTTACTTGTTTCAAAATGTTCTTTAGAAATATACGCCAATTTTATTTGGCTCTAAAGTTTTCTGCATGAATAATACGCTTGCCCCGTACTCTTTCGTTCCCGGAGACACTCTCAGGAATAAGGTTGGAAACCCCTCTTTAACATCTTTATGCGATATTTGATGAAGCCGCTTTCTTATAATATTATCAATAATTTATAGGCTTTTCTAAATAATTAAAAGAATGAAACCCATTGATTTCATGTGCGATATAAACAGGTAACCATCAACAAAAATTACTTACTGATGAAAAGAATAATACCCCTGCTGACTGTATTCACAATTTCACTTCTGTTTATCTCGTCCTGTGGAGAACGAGGACCTGTCGGACCCAGAGGCCCCGAGGGTCCACAAGGAGTTCCGGGACCTGAAATACTACCCACATCGTTTGAATTTAATGCATCACTGCTGCCATCAAACGGTTTTGAGTTTTTCAACGAAATTCCAGCTTCGATCGAGGTTATTGACTCAGATGTGATCCTTGCTTTTGTTCTGGAGGATTTCATCCCGGAGGATGATCTTGAGGTATGGCGACAACTACCGATCACGGAATTCAATAGCATGGGAACCGTCTTAATAAACTATGATTTTACATTTGTTGATGTCAGGATTTTCCTCGATGCCAACTACCCGCTTGGAAGTGCTGATGGCTACGACGAACTGCTGATTCGAGCCGTTCATATTCCTTCTAATTTTGCTGCTAAACTTAAACCGAATGCATTTAAAGATGTGAGCAGTCCTCAGGAACTGGAAGCGTTGCTCGGTGTAACTATCAAAAAAGCGGGTTAGAAGCTTACCAAAAGCTCTGGTTCATTTATTGAACACGGAGCTTTTATTTCTACGCTTTGATTTTCATATCTCCGGGCTGGATCCAAGATTTTTTTCGCATCATTTCTGAAATAAACCAACAAATAATAGCTGGTCCTGCAATGTGTAAAATCAGAATATAAATGGCTGTTTGCGTTTCAAAACCCATGGTGGAAAAGGTGAAAATTTGCCCCACAAACCCACTTGTTCCCATTCCGGCGCCCTCTGGTGTATTCTCCATCAAAAAAAGCATCGTTGCAACAGGAGCTAAAACAATGGAGGCCACTACGGGAGGTAATAAGATGAGCGGTTTTTTTATAACGTTTGCAATTTGTAACATGGATGTGCCTATGCCCTGAGCCAGCACACCACTCCAGCCGTTTTCTTTGAAGCTGCTTACTGCAAATCCCACCATTTGAGCCGAACAGCCGACCGTTGCAGCACCGGCGGCGAGACCGTCAAGGCCAATCATGATAGCAATGGCTGCACTTGATATCGGTGCTGTAAGCGCAAGCCCCATCAACGTAGCAACCAGTATTCCCATAACAAAAGGGTGCTGCCCAACCGACCAATTAATTATTTCCCCAAAAGCCAGCATTCCCTCGTTAATATAAGAGCCGACAAATTTAGCAGAAATAAAGCCTACCGCAATGGTAACCAAAGGCACTGCGATGATATCCACTTTTGTTTTACCGGATATAAAACTACCCGCTTCAGCTGCTATTACTGAGGCAATATAGGCTCCGGCAGGCCCACCGATTGCCGCACCTGCTGCACCTGCAATGGCTGATGCAAATATAGCAAGTGGGGGTGCTTTCATTCCAAAGGCAATAGCCACGCCAATAGCCGGCCCCATTAAATCAATGGCAAGCTGGCCCATATTGATAAAAATCTGAATAGTGAATTGCTCCCCTGCCGTACGCAAAATAAGCCCAATAATGAGAGAAGAAAACAGCCCCAAAGCCATATACGAAAGGGCATCAATCACATATTTTTGCAGAAATT
>CAYFQK010000283.1:0-3403 GCA_964345255.1 uncultured Bacteroidales bacterium
GAAAGGCGCCCACACATCCATAAGTTGTCCTGATGGACATATTTACTTCAATAGTACGGGGAACCCCGGCATGGCAACCGCTGGATCGGGAGACGTGCTTACCGGGGTAATCCTGGGACTGCTCTCCCAAAGCTACTCTTCGCGCGATGCCTGCATTATTGGGGTTTACCTGCACGGGCTGGCGGGTGATGACGCCGCCAATGAGCAGGGATGGGAGAGCCTGATAGCCAGCGACATCATCAAGCACCTGGGAAGGGCGTATAATCAGCTTAAGATTTGATGAATTAAAAAGGGGTAAGAACATAACTTACCCCTTTTTAATTTCTGGCCGGCTGCGGTTTTATCTTTCTTCTTGCTCAGGTTTCATAACCAACTCTACAAGGTTGGCATTCTCAAGATAGTCTTTAGCTGCTTTCTTTATATCCTCAACGGTGAGGCTTTTAACTATCTTCTCATAATTTTCATCCGCAAGGATATTTTCATTGTGGTAATAATTGTGCTCCAGGGATGAGAGCCAGTAGCTGTTTTCCCTCAGGTTTTCCTCCCGGCTTTTCAGGAAATATTCTCTTGCCTTCATTAAATCCTCCTGCTTCGGACCCTCGGTGTAGAGCTTTTCAATTTCATCGTATACGATACCTTTGAGTTTATCGGCATTGGCCGGGTCGCAGTCGAACACAATGGACAGTTTAAATTGGTTTTCGGGAAACTCTTCAACATTGTGCCTTACTGACACTCCGTAAGAACCACCTTGTTCTTCGCGAATCGTCTCCGTGTATCTCAATTCAAGGATGTGGTTAATTGCCCTCATGGTCATCCGGGTCTCATAATCGTAATTCACCGGACCATTAAGATTGATAAACAAACTGGCTTTGGGAACTTCCATTTTCCGCTCAATAACGGTTTTGTATTTTCCCTTCGGAGGGTTGATGCCGAGGTTACTCCACTTTTCTTCTTCATCTGAAGTCTTTATGCTGCCGATATATTTTTCGAGCAGTGGTTTGGCTTTTTCCGGATCGATATTCCCAACGAAGAAGAAGGTGAAATCATCAGGCTTTACAAACCGCTCATTGTGAATGTTAAGGACTTCGTCATAATCCACCTTATCCAGCATTTCTACGCTCCAGGGCTCCTTTAGGGGATTATGCCCGGCCATAATGTATTGAATAGAATCATTAAAGACATAGCGCGGATCCGCTGATTTATTAGCAAGAATGGCCTTGTAGCGATTCATGATAGCTTTAAAGGCCGTTTCATCTTCGCGAGCCGGTTGAAAGTAAAGGTGTGATAGCTTGAGCATCGTTTCAAAATCAGCGGGCTCACAGTTGCCGTTTATTCCTTCTTTCAGGTCGCTTAAAAACGGATTTACGCTCACATTCTTTCCTGACAGCTTCTTTTTTAATTCGGTCATTCCAAAATCGCCTACCCCATTAATTCGCATGACCGTGTTGTAGAGGCGTCCTGAGACGTATTGTCCGTTTTCTGCATTTACCGAGTTACCACCCTGACTGTAGCCCTTCATGAGTATTTCGTTTTCTTTGAAATCCGTTGGCTTAATAACGACTTTCATTCCGTTGCTTAGCTCAAATTCAGTGACACCCCATTCTTCACGATTCACTGAATTTGTGACCTTCCCGGGCTTAGGCATTTCAGCAATCAACGGATTATCATTGATTTCATCTTTATATGCTTCCAGCTGACGATCTTCCACCTCGCTTATAATCTGCCTGACCTCTTCTTTTGTGGGGACATCCACGCCCTCTTTTTCTATGGCGCTGATGGTTACTACCATGTTTTTATCGGTAATCCAGTTCCCGGCCAGTTTATTAATTTCAGCCACAGAGATATCAGGCAGCTCTTTTTGGGCCATCTCATATTCGTACTCAATACCGGGAACAGGTTCATCCTTCATGAAGTTGTTCAGATAGCTCCAGATGTATTTCCTGGACTTCTTTTTATCGCGATTGTTGTATTGCTTTTCCAGGCGGCTAAGCAGCTCCTTTTTATTGCGCTCCAGCTCTGATTTGGTAAATCCAAATTTGTTTACCCGCTTGTTCTCAGTAAGAAGTGTTTCCAGGGCACGGTCCAGCTGTTCGTTTTTGGCCATGGCTATTGATTGGTAAGCATCCGTGGAGCGCACCAAGCTGCCGTAGTAAGTATACCCGTTAACAAACGGCGGATCTTCCTGTTGGGTCAGCTCAGACAACCGATCATTCATCATCATGTTGTAAAGCTGGTGCTGGTATGATTTTTTAAAATATTCCAGGTCTTTCTGAGTTGGGGCATCATGCTTATAAACCACTCTTACTGACGACCTGCTTGCCTCGGGGTCGGTGGCAACAGCAATGAGAGGCTCCTCATTTTCCGGGATATCCTCCACATAGCGTTCACGTGGATTTTCCGGGCCGCTAATCGGACCGAACATTTTTTTAATTTTTTGCTCAATCCTATTTACATCTACATCGCCCACAATAGCTATGGCCTGTAGATCGGGACGATACCAGTCATCATAGAAACTACGGAGGGTTTCATAATCGCAAGTATCTATAATACCCAGCTTACCTATAACATCGTGCTTCGCATACTTGGACCCTTTATAGAGTGCTTTGCTTGTTTCCAAACTCATACGAAACTGCGGGCTGCGCCGTGTACGCCATTCTTCGTGGATAACTCCGCGCTCCTTGTCAATTTCTTCTTTCTCAAACGACACAAAATTAGCCCAGTCATGAAGCACCAGGAGGGTCGAATCAACTACACCTGTCCGGTTGACCGGAACCTGTGCCAGGTTGTAAACCGTCATATCACGGCTGGTGAAAGCGTTGACGTTATGTCCGAATTTTACCCCGATGGATTCCATGTAATCCAATACCCCTTTTTTAGGAAAGTTTTTGGTGCCGTTGAAAGCCATGTGCTCACAAAAATGTGCCAGACCGTTTTGGTCAGGATTTTCCAGCACAGCGCCGGCATCAACGAAAAGATAAAACTCTCCCCTGTTTTCAGGGACCTCATTGTGGCGAATGTAATACGTTAACCCATTTTCGAGTTGGCCTTTTTTAACATTTGGATCGATGGGAACTTCTTTTCCCTCATCAGCAGGGGCAGCCTGGATGAAGAAAGGTGTAAGCATCAGGATGAGAATGCCCGTTAGAACTTTTGATAAATAACTCATGAGATTTGTTTTTGATTTAAAACTTGTTGATTTTGATTTACTGTAGTCTTCATAGAAATATGTGTCAGATGACTTGTGATTATTACAAAATTAAGATAATATTTTTTCTGAGGTATCTAATTAAATACTCAACTTAGCTACTGGACAAGGAGCCGGTTAGAATTTTCAAAAGACTACATGGAGGAATCTCATCATTGTCGCTGAGAAAAGGGAATTAATTCGCTAAGCATGCCCGCT
>CAYFQK010000284.1:0-3238 GCA_964345255.1 uncultured Bacteroidales bacterium
AATGGTAAGAATACTTTTTTGGTTTATCGAGGGAGAAGCGGTGGAAAATGAAACCGCCTATATGGAAAGCGGACGAGGCCGGGATGCTGATTTTATCATGAAATTGAGAGCTGCGATGGCTGAAAATGACATTTATCCGTATGACAAAGCCATTAATGGCTCTTTCAAAGATTATCAATTGAATTATTACAATCTGGGATACCATTTAGTAGCTGATGGAATAAAAAAATATGGTGATTCCCTGTGGAAAAAGGTAAGAGAAGAAACCGCCGCCAAACCTTACGCCATTGCGCCGTTTGCAAAAGCAGTGAGAAATTACACAGGCCTGAAACTTGAAGAGTTTTATAACCAGGCTATGAAGGATGTCGTTTCACGGCAGAAGAATCAAAAAATCAAGCTGTTTGATTGGGATACGATCAGCACTCCTTCGGGCGACTACTCTTCATATACTCACGCTAAAAAATTACGGGATAAAGTAGTGGCCTATCGTGAAAGTTATCGTGATATACCTTCTTTTGTTGAAATGGACAATGGAGCGGAACAGGTAGTTCACTATCCCGGTAGTGTTTTTGATGAAAACATATCCATAGGAACCGATGCCATATTCTGGTCGGAGTATTATAATGATAAGCGCTGGGGGTTGCAGAATTATTCAGTAATCAAAAGATTTGATTTTCAAAGTCAGCAGGTAAAAATGCTTACGCCTGGCAATGCGCGTTATTTTGCTCCCAACGCAGCGCCCCGCAAAAAATTAGTAACTGCGGTAAAAGCAAATAAAAACGGAACCTATACCTTGGTTGTCATGAATTCGGTCTCCGGGAAAATAGGTTATGCCCGGGATTTTCCGGCCGGGGATTTTATTGTTTCACCCCGTTGGTCTTCAGACGGGGAAAAAATTGTTTTTATCAAAGTCACAGAAAAAGGGAAGGCCGTATATACGCTTCATCCGGGGAAAGATCGTGTACAAAAAATATTCGGGGAAACCCTTTTCGATATCGCCCAGCCTTACCTTAGCCGTAACTATCTTTTTTTTATTGCTCCTTTCCGTGGAAAGAACGATTTATATGCCTTCAGGCTGAAAACACGAGAACTGTATCAACTAACCGATGCTGAATATGGGGTGAACTATCCCTCTTATCATTCCGGGGGTGAGATAATTTTGTCAGATTACACCGCGGAGGGGTATAAATTGCGCTCCTTTGATGTTAAAGAAGCATTGTGGGAAAAAACCTCCATCCCTGCCGGGGAACCCTTTTCTCTGGCAAAAGAAATCAAAAAAAGGCCCATTAACTACGACCATCTTCCAGAAATTGATAAACAGGAAAGTCGATACAAAAAAGGTAAGCATCTGTTTAACTTTCACAGTCTTACACCTTTTGGTTATAGCAAAAGCAGCTCTTTTACCGGTCCCGGACTAGCTGTGCATTCGCAAAACCTTATGAGCAGTATGTTTACTTCAGCAGGATATTATTATGATTATGATGAAGAGGGAGGAACCTATTTTCTGAACATGTCATACAATGGATGGTATCCCCGGTTGAAGCTAAATTCAAGCTATGGCAAGCGGGAACGAATACTTAAAGTAGATGATCAGAATACGCTAGTTAAATGGGACCAGGCCAAAATAACCGGAGGGTTGGACATCCCTTTTAATTTTAATGCCGGAGAATACAGCCGGTATTTAAGTGTAGGGTTAAACGCCGGATTCCGGCTTAACGATATATACAGCCCCGATACATTGCGCTTTAGCTTTGATAAGTTTTTCACCCTGACGCCACGTGTTTACTTCTATAACCTGAGAAGGCAAAGCCATATGGATATATATCCCCGATTTGGTCAGGTTTTTGATATACATTACCAGCATTCCTGGCTTCCTGGCACCTACAATGGCAAAGTATTTAGTGCCGAAGGGTGGTTTTATTTTCCGGGGGTTATCTCTAACCACCACATAAGGCTTTATTCGGGTTATGAAAACAGTAACAGGCTGAATCAGCCTCTATCGGGCTATGTGAGGTATCCACGCGGTGCCGGGACACTATTTCATGAGCGGATATGGACCAACCAGCTCAATTATTCGCTGCCGCTTTTTTACCCTGAATGGAATATAGGCCGGCTGATGTATTTTAAAAGAATAAAAGGGAATCTTTTCATAGATATGGCCAGTGTATATGCCCAGGGTTTTAATGATGTGGTTTGGACTACAGGGATAGAATTGTTTGCCGATACACACTTTCTGCGCCTCATAGCGCCTGCGGAGCCGGGATTCAGGACCGTGTTGGATATTGAAGAGAAAGCTTTTACCTTTGAGTTCCTATTTCGCATGAACCTAAATATTTACTGACATGCTTATAAGATTGTTGCTTACGACTTTTGCGGTTATTATAACAAGCTATCTTCTCCCCGGAGTGGAGCTTGAGGGGTTTATAACGGCAGTGTTAGTTGCTGTGGTTATAGGATTTCTTAACCTTTTCGTTAAACCCTTGTTAGTGATTTTAACGATTCCCGTTACGCTCTTTACATTTGGGTTATTCCTCCTGGTCATTAACGCCCTGATAATTTTAATGGCCGACTCCATTGTGCCGGGATTTATGGTCAACGGATTTTGGTGGGCCCTCGCCTTTAGTATCATACTCACACTTGTGAATGCTTTATTTGGGACGAATGAACGAGAATAGTTAGTTTTGCCACAAAAAGTATGAGAGTTAAATCGTTGAAATTCATTGAGCAAAAGGAGGAAATTATTAATAAATGCGACGTGTGCAGCGTGGCCATGGTGGGCGAGAACAATACGCCTTATGTATTGCCTTTTAATTTTGCTTATCGTGATCAGGTATTATACCTGCATTCCGCTCCTGAAGGAAAAAAAATAGATATCCTTCATCAGAATAATAAAATATGTGTTTCTTTTAGCACAGACCATAAGCTTTATCATCAAAATGAAAATGTAGCTTGTAGCTACAGCATGAAGTACAAAAGTGTTTTACTCCATGGCAGGGTATCTTTTATTGAGGAGCTGGATAAAAAGAAAGAGATTTTGAATATGATTATGCAGAAGTATTCTTCCAGAGACGATTTTAAATATTCTTTACCAGCGCTAAAAAATGTTTTGATCATGAAAGTGGTTGCCGATGAGATAGAAGGAAGAACCTTTGGGTACTAAAAAAACCACGCTAAATGGATATTTAGCGTGGCCCCGTCATTAACTAAAATTATTAAGAAGAAGATAATTGTATTAGGC
>CAYFQK010000285.1:0-3067 GCA_964345255.1 uncultured Bacteroidales bacterium
GGAGGTAATAAATTCGTTATTGTAGACATCACTATAATTGCATAAATGCACTGGTAATTCATAGGGTTTCGAATTTTTATCTACATTGCTAACTATCATTTCAAAGAGATACTTCAACCTCTTAACCTCCCAATGCTCCGGTATCTTACCAATCCATTCCACCCCGGAATCTTTGAGTTTTACGTTAGGGTCTAACCCACAAGTTACGGCATTTTGGATGATGATTTGGCGGCGCTCTTTCAGCAGTTCAATCAGGCGTTCTTTTTGAGCGATAGCTTTATCGATTTGCTCGCATTTGCGGTCGAGGAAATTAGCGATGCGGGTTTGTTCGGGTTTGGGGGGAACGAGAAATTCAAATCTTTTAAAATCGTCAAAATCCAAATTTTGCCTCAAACCTGAGCCCAACCCATAGAGTATTTTGGTGATATCTAAATCATGCAAGAAATAATAAACATATTTGGGAAAGTTCCCATTTATAACTTTTAAGCTTAAATAAGCACTCGTAATAATTCCTCTTTTATCAGAAAAACCGACTCTTAGACTTACCTTATCATTTTGTAAATCAGTTGGTCTAATTATTATATCATCAACATCTACTATTTGATATGTTTCAAAGGATGCTGGTACTAAACCGGTCAATTTATCTTCTGTTTTTACTATAATCTTACCATAACTTAAAGAAAGGACTTGTTTCTCTATAAATCCATTATTTTTTACTTTCTTTTCTGTAATAATAGTGAAGCCGGGCATAATTTTCCAATGCTCAGGTATCTCTCCCAGCCATTTAATGCCGGTATCTTTATACTTCGGATACGGTTGATATGTTGGTTTTGTTTTTACTTCCATAGTGGTTCCTCCTGCCAGTTTTCGGGGAATCCCATCTCACTACAACTGGTCATCGGGCATTTGTTTATCAAAGATTTTAGATCCGATACAAAATTACTACCGGGCGCAATTATGCGTATGATGTAATTGATACAGCATAGCTGGGCATAAAGCTTATTTCTATCTACCCATAAATCATCAATAAATGGATTTAAAGTATCGTGCGGTAAAAAAACCAATGTCGGGAATCTTCGGTTCCACAAGCGTCCGTGATGGGCGCATATATTTCTGAGGTTTCCGAAAACATGCATCCAGTTTTCCAGGTGTTTTGTTTCTTTTAGCCCAAAATCTCTGGCTGTTTGTTTCTTCAGTTTATCTCTTTTCAGATTGGAAAACAGTTTCCCCAATGTCCCCATCGAAATAGCCTCCAGCGTCATCCAGGCCGGCGGTAGTTCCGGATGGCTATATTTGTCAAAATAGTGCTTGATAAAAGCTTCATTGGAACGATTTAATTCCTCCTCAATTTTCTCCATATTGTTTTGAAAATGGCTTTCCTTAAAAAACAGCGCATGATCCATAAACCAGTGACTTCCATGCTCCAGCGAATAATTATAAATAATATGTGTTCGGAATGCCACTTCAATTTTTTCAATTGCATTTAGCACAAGCAGCCTCAGGCGGCGGTCGAAGATGTATAATTGAATGATTTGCTCAAAGCTCACCTCTTTAATAAATGGATGTTCCGGATCATTGTTATCCTGAAATGGGTAGGTATAAGCCCTGAGGCGATAAAAGCTTATGTTTTTAAGGTAGCCTTCGGCTTTGGCCTCATCTTCAACTGTAAGCCCTCTATCCTTTAGTTTTTGAACCTGCTCTTTCCGGGTAAGCGGAGGCTTGTTATATCTCATATGGCAAGCCCTCCCTAAAAATCGAAGACCCACCTGGGTGCGCTGATCCAACGGGAAGCGTGGTGGGTTCTATTATTTGCAAATATAATACACGCCGGCGCACATATCCAAATAAAACATGAAATTTTTTCCTATCACCCATTATATATCCAGTATTTCATTAATCAAACCTTTGCTTTGCTCCTCTAACTCTACTATTTCATTTGTTACCTCTTCCAGACTCCTCAATGGTTTATGCTGGTAGAAATACTTATTGAAGCTAATCGAATAGCCCATTTTCGTAGCGTCGAGATTAATCCAGGCTTCCGAAACATGGGGTTTTACTTCCCGCCTGAAATAGTCGTAAATATCCTCTTTTAACGGAACGTCCTCGTAATCCCTGAGGTCGGATTCATGTTCATATTGGATATATTCATTCTCTTTGCCGGCAGGATAATATCCAAAATCAGGCAGTTGTTCCATTTCGCAGTCTAAATGATGCAGGAGTTTATCCAGTTTTTCATCTTTAAGCTTGCTGCGGCTTTTAATGACTTTTTCTGCATTTTCATCATACCAGCTTACCGCATTCAGAATCATATTCTTTTCAGAGGCTGAAAGCTTAATTTCTTGTTCTTTAAGGTTTTTTTCTACTTCCTTCCTGAAAAGGTTAAAATCGTTATACTCTTCATTCCCAATGGTTTCCATGAGCTTGGTGGCAGCATCAACCAGCCATTTATGCTTCTGCCATAACGCATTGCTATAAAGAGACTTTTTCTGTTTATTATTCAGTTCAATGTCATTCTTTTCGCACCATTCATTAATATCTTTCTCAAATGGTTTAATACTCTCATATACCTTATGGCCAAATTGCTCATAAGCCCACTGCATGGGTTCTGTTAGTCTTGAATCGAACCTGAGGTTTTCAATACGCTCCTCTGTGAACTGTGCTTTCAAACGCTTTGGCCGGTCTACAGTCACCTTGTAAAACCCAAAATCTTTATTATCAAATACTTTTGCCGCAAGTCCTTCTTCCCCTTCGCGCTCCACCGGAGTCATATTTCTGTATGTTTCCAGTATTTCATCTATATGCTCCGGGGCAAATTCACAGTTCTTGGCTCCCAGGTTTTTCCTTAATTTTCTGTAAAGGCCACCGGCATCAATAAGCTGCACTTTTCCTTCGCGTTGAGGTGTTTTCTTGTTTGAGAGTATCCACACATAAGTTGAAATGCCCGTGTTGTAGAATAAGTTGGCCGGCATTTGAATGATGCACTCCAGCCAGTCATTCTCTATGATATATCTTCTGATATTGCTTTCTCCGCTTCCTGCATCACCGGTAAACAGACTTGAACCATTAT
>CAYFQK010000286.1:0-3029 GCA_964345255.1 uncultured Bacteroidales bacterium
TAAATCCCAAATTTTAATGACCAAAAATACAAATAGTCAAAATAGCTAACGCTTCTCTGGAAATGTTTTGAATTTGTTTTTTTTACTTTGGAATTTGTTTGTAATTTGTTTTTTGTCATTTGTAATTTATACCAAAAAAAGCAACAATTTAAAAATTAAGACACTAAAGATTTGAAACAATGAAAAAAATATTTGCAATCATATTATCGCTGGCATTTCTGGGAGCTGGAGCCCAGGAAGAGGCCGTAAACGTTATCTCTACCAAATCCGCGGCGGCAGGCCAGGAAATTAAAATTACATTTACCAAAGGTGAGGCTCATAACCACCCATTGATGTCTTTCTGGATAGAGGATACAGCGGGAAATTATATCGAGACGCTTTATATTGCCGAGTCTATTGCAACAAGTGTTTTTGAACACGGCAAAGCCGGAACGGAGGGCTGGGAACCCGGTATACAGAGAAGACCGGCTGCCTTACCCTACTGGGGACACCAGAGGGGCGTAGAAGCTGAAGACGGACTTTACATCCCCCATCCGGACAATCCCATGCCGGATGCTGTAACCGGCCCTACTCCCCAATCAAACTTCACCTTAAAGACTAAAGCGGATGCAACCATTCAGCCGCCCTTCCGTATTTTAATGGAAATCAATCAGCCGTGGGACTGGAACGATTACTGGACCAACAGCAAATTTCCGGGGAATAAGGAATACATGACCTCCTCGCAGCCGGCGGTAGTTTATGCCGCAACTATCCCATCGCTTGAAAAAGGCAAGACCTATGAGATGAAACTTATCGGCCGCAGTCATCATGCCGGTGAAAGCGGGAACCTCTATACCGACCTTGAAACGCTAACGTCAGCGAAAAATATTGTCAAATCTGCGCAAGTCAAAATATTGGAAGATGAATAAAATTACCCTTTTCTGGTTTAGAAGAGACCTGCGCCTGCATGACAATACAGGACTCAATAAAGCATTGATGGAAAAAGACAGCGTGCTTCCTCTTTTTATTTTCGATCGCCACATTCTTGATGAATTAAACAGCCCGCAGGATGCCCGGGTAAATTTTATCCATCAAACCATCCACCGGATGAAAAAGGAGCTGGAAGCAAAAGGCAGCCCCCTGATGATTCGTTACGGTTATCCCGAAGAGGTTTTCAAAAGTTTAATCAATGAATTCAACATAGAGGCAGTTTATGCGAACCATGATTACGAACCTTATGCCCGGGAGCGAGATAGAGAAATCGAAGAATTACT
The DNA here is from genome assembly GCA_964345255.1 of uncultured Bacteroidales bacterium. Taxonomy (GTDB): domain Bacteria; phylum Bacteroidota; class Bacteroidia; order Bacteroidales; family JAIPAH01; genus JAIPAH01. The sequence goes on from CAYFQK010000286.1 coordinate 1,254, forward strand.
TCAAAACTTCAACATTGAATTCAAAACGTTCAAAGATCAGGTGATTTTCGAAAAAAAGGATGTCCTGAAAAAAGATGGAAAACCTTACACTGTTTATTCCCCTTTCGGAAGGCGATGGATGGAGCATTTTTCTGAAGACATGCTTGCCGATCAACCTTCCAAAAAACAGATGAATAAATTCTACAAGACAGGTCCGTTTCCCGGCATATCACTGGAAAAGATGGGATTCAAAGAAAGCGATGTCGAAATTCCCTCATCTCATTTCCCGAAAGAAATCATCAAAAACTATCACAACACCCGCAATCTTCCCGCTGAAAACGGAACAAGCCGGCTGGGAGTTCACCTGCGTTTCGGCACGATAAGCATCCGAAGACTGGCCGAACAGGCCCTGGATCTCAACAAAACGTATCTCAATGAGCTGGTGTGGCGGGAGTTTTTCATGATGATTCTGTGGCATTTTCCGGGGGTGGTGGATCACTCGTTTAAGCCGGCCTATGATTTGATTGAATGGCGAAATGACGAAACCGAATTTGAAGCCTGGTGCAACGGACAAACGGGTTACCCAATCGTAGATGCCGGGATGCGGGAATTGAATGAAACCGGCTACATGCACAACCGGGTGAGGATGATTACCGCTAGTTTTCTGACGAAACATTTACTCGTTGACTGGCGTTGGGGAGAAAGGTACTTTGCTGAGAAGCTGTTGGATTATGAGCTTTCGTCAAACAACGGGGGCTGGCAATGGGCTGCCGGAAGCGGCTGTGATGCCGCGCCCTACTTCAGGGTTTTCAATCCGGAATTGCAGACCAAAAAATTCGACCCCGAACTGAAATACATTCGCCAATGGGTGCCGGAATTCGAAGGGTTTGATTATCCGAAACCGGTTGTCGAACACAAATTTGCCCGGCAAAGAGCGCTGGATACTTACAAGAAAGGACTGGATAAAGCAAAAAGATAAAGATTATGAAAAAAGGAGACCGGATTACCGCATTTGCATTGCCGGACCAAAACGGTGAAGAAGTTTGTATTGACGATTATATCGGCCGGCAGCCGCTTGTGATTTATTTCTACCCGAAAGATGAAACCCCGGGCTGCACCAAAGAAGCCTGCTCTTTCCGTGATTCCATGAAGGATTTTGAAGACCTGAATGCCAAAGTCATCGGCATCAGTGCCGATTCGGTGGCGTCTCACAAAGCCTTTGCAGAAAATCACAACCTCAACTTCACCCTGCTAAGTGATCCCGACAAAAAAATCCGTAAACTTTTGAATGTACCCTCCGATGTGTTTGGCTTTCTCGACGGCCGCGTTACTTATGTGGTTGACAAGGAAGGAATTATTCGCCACATTTTTAAATCCCAGCTCAATGCGACACGCCACGTGGAGGAAGCGAAAAAAGTTTTGAAGGAAATCTGAACCTCACTTTAGCTCAGGATGAATGCTTCCATCCGGCAGCATATTATCGGGATGATATTCTCCGCGCCCTTCCATCTGAAAGCGCTTGCATTTGGTCCAGTCCCCTTTGCAGTATGTATTTACCCAGTAAGGATTCAGTTGCCCCTCATCCGTAAATCGTTTTATCGGACACATCTGGTACCACTTGCAGTGTTTCATGGTTTTTTGTATGCTTGAAATAATCACTAAGTTAATTCAAATAGGTATAAAAATTACTTACATCTGTGTAATCTGTGTGCTATATATTTAAATAAAACAGAACACTGATATTACTGATAATATTGATTCACACTGATAGAAATCCTTTTTAACACGAAGTAAAGG
>CAYFQK010000287.1:0-2968 GCA_964345255.1 uncultured Bacteroidales bacterium
AGAATATTTTGAGCAGCAAACCCATAGTCAATGGTATCTTTTTCTTTAATCTTTTCATCTTTTAAAATAAGGAGATAGGCGGCAGGTCTTTCTCCCTCTTCAGGGCCATTCCAGTTTTCCAGATATCCAGCCCAGCTGAGGGTTGGGAATATTTTATCATTGAAGTATTGGGTATTGCTGTAGAAATATTTTAGAGGTTGTAAATTCCTGCCGCTGGGCGCATATCTTGCCAGGTTAATCAACTCCAGAATATCCTGTTCCGGAACGGCCATATTTTCGTTAAAACGCCTTACGCTGCGGGTTTTTTCAACCAGAGCTTTAAAATTCATAAGCAAAATATTTAGGAAAAAGCAACTCTTTTTCCGGGATCAAAAGCTGCTTAAAAAGTTATTAGCTACCCTTTGATCTCGGGTTTGATTATGCTAAGCCATTCTTCTATTCGCTGGTCGCTGAGTTCATCTTCATTATCTTCATCAAGCGCTAAGCCCACAAACTTATCCCCTTCTACCGCATCTGAATCAGTAAAATCATAACCTTTGGTCGGCCAGTATCCCACTATTTCAGCTCCATGTTTTTCCGCCTCGTTTTTGAGGAGCATCATTGCATCCACAAAATGATCTGGGTATAAAACCTGGTTTCCCAGTCCGAAAATGGCTACCTTTTTGCCTTCCAGACTAATTTTTTGTTCTTCAATTTCATGAAAAAACTGATCCCATTCGTTATTCGAATCGGCATCTTCCCAGTTTTCTGCGCCTACAGTAGAGCATCCCAGGATAAAATTTTTGTAGCTTACCAGGTTTTTAACATCAAAATTTGAAATTTCAATAACATCCAAATCGGAATCGTCGTATAGACGTTCTAAACGCTGTGCGGCTGTCTCAACGCTACCTCCTTTTGGAGCATACAAAAGTGCTATTTTACTCATCTTAATTATAATTTTGGGTTGGAATAACAAAAATAACAAAAGTTCAGAGAAACTGCTCTAAAAACCATAAACAGAAAAACCGCCATCCACAGGAATTGTCTGTCCGGTTATATATCCTGCCGCAGGCATACACAGAAAAGCAATTGTTGCTGCCACTTCTTCAGGTTCTCCAATTCTGCCGGCAGGTGTGCGACTTAAAACTTCTTCCTTATAATCTGGATCTTTTAATACCTGGTTTGCCAACGGGGTATCAATATACCAGGGAGCCACAGCGTTTACACGAATGTTATCAGGAGCCCACTCCACGGCCAGATTCCGTGTTAACTGATTCATGGCTGCCTTACTCATGCCATACAAAGAGCCGGTACGTAAATGAGTTAAACCTGCAGTTGATGAAACATTAATTACAGAGCTATGCTCATCATTTTGTTTTTTAAGATATGGATACATCAGTTTGGTGAGATCGAATGCGGAAAGTAAATTGGTTTCCATAATTTTATTAAACTCAATATCGAGATACTTTTCGGTAGGTTTGCGAACATTTGTTCCCACATTATTTACCAATATATCGAGTTTTCCATCCCATAAATTCTCTACTTTTAACCTAATAACTTTTCTTTCATCACTATTTGATACGTCAGCTGAAAGTCCATACAAAGGAAGTTTAAATTGCGAAGCATCTTCCAGTTTATCACGGATGTCATTTTGCGTACGAGCCACCATTAATACTTCAGCTCCAAAATTGAGGAATTGTTCTACCACGGCTTCTCCTATCCCTTTGGTTCCACCGGTAACGAGTACTTTTTTACCTTTTAGCGACCACAGCGAACGAATTTCCATTATTTGATAATATTTAGATCTTTCGACATTTTAAGCATCTTATCTATCGGCTTTCTGGCTTTTTCTATGACGTTATCGGATAAAGTAATTTCCGGTTTTTCATCTCTAAGACAAAGATACAGTTTTTCCATGGTATTTTTCTTCATGTGCGGACAATCGTTACAGGCGCAGGTTTCGTCGGAAGGTACTACTAAAAATTCCTTATCCGGCGAATCTTTTTGCATTTGGTGTAAGAGTCCTGTTTCAGTAGCAACAATATATTTTTTGCCGTCATCATTTTTGGTAAACTTCAGCATTTCAGAAGTGGATCCCACAAAATCAGCAGCTTGTAAAACCGGTCCCCGGCACTCGGGATGTGCCACTAACTTAGCATCACGGTGTTCACGCTGCATTTTCAGAATACGTTCCGCATTCAAAATATCATGCACTTCACAGGTCCCGTCCCACAGCAACATATCGCGGCCGGTAACATTATTGATATAAGCCCCCAGATTTTTATCAGGGGCGAAAATGATTTTTTGATCCTTTGGCAGCGCTTCAACCAGTTTGACGGCATTTCCGGAAGTAACTACCAAATCGGTCATGGTTTTAACAGCTGCCGTACAATTTACATAGGATATAACCATGTGATCGGGATGATGGTTAACAAATTTTTCAAACTCATCGGCAGGAGCCGACTCTGCCAATGAGCACCCCGCAGTCTCATCAGGAAGAACTACTTTCTTTTCCGGATTTATTATCTTAGCTGTTTCTGCCATAAAATGCACCCCGGCAAAAGCTATAATATCAGCATCTACTTCTTCTGCTTTCCTGGATAATCCCAAACTGTCTCCTACATAATCAGCAATTTCCTGAATTTCGGAAACCTGATAGTAATGAGCGAGTATAACAGCGTTCTTTTCCTTTTTGAGTCGTTTAATTTCCTCCACGTAATCTGTTTTTTCCATCGCTGCGTTTGTTAACATAACATAAATTATATTTTATTTTTTTTAAAAACTAAATGCTGATAATAATGGCCTGTTAATTCTGTTTAAATTTCTTTGCAAAGATATTTTGAAAATTTCTTTTTTAGTTTCTTTAAACAGCTTTTCCTTTTTTATAAACAGCTTAAAAGTTTCAAAATTAAATAACATTGTCCATTTTTAACATCTTGTTGAAGGAGATGTTCTTTAAAAACTATTATTTTGAAAAGCATCAAGAAGC
>CAYFQK010000288.1:0-2839 GCA_964345255.1 uncultured Bacteroidales bacterium
AATTTTAATATTTTTTCCGCTTTGAAAATTTTTATCGCTCTCGCATTTCCCTCATTATCAATAAATTCTGTAAAGGCCGCAGGATAAGGGCTCAGGCCTCTTATGAAATTGTAAATATCCTTCACGTTTTTTCTCCAGTCAATTTTACAATTTTCTTTGAAAATTTTCGGCGCCTTTTTAAGGGGCTCCTCCCGGCCGATAAGTTCACTTTGAGATTTAAGCTGATAAGTACCGTTTTTTATCATTTCTATAGTTTCCACGGCCAGCTCACCGCCCAAAACCATTAGTCGGTCGTGCAACTCTCCGGCGGTCTCCTCTGTTCCAATGGGGGTTTCTTTAGAGGCAATAATGTTTCCTGTATCAATTTCCCTGGTGAGGAAAAAGGTGGTAACTCCGGTTTTCTCCTCCCCGTTCATGATTGCGTGATTGATTGGGGCTGCTCCCCGGTATTGGGGCAGAAGGGAAGCATGTATATTAAAAGTCCCTTTGGGTGGAAGAGCCCACACTACTTCGGGCAGCATCCTGAAGGCCACTACCACTTGCAATTCAATGGCTCTTTTTTGGAGCTCGCTGGTAAACGAAGGCTCTTTGAGATTTGTGGGCTGTAAAAGCGGTAAATCATGTTCCAGCGCATATTTTTTTACTGCGGTATAGGTGACTTTTCTGCCCCTGCCCGCGGGTTTATCCGGGGCTGTTATAACAGCTGCTATGTCGTGGCCCTCCTCATGGATTCGTTTCAGGGTTTCCACGGCAAAATCCGGTGTTCCGTAAAATGCTATTCTCATTCGTTTTAGATTATTTGACGTTTTGAGATATTGCCTGATGAAGTAGTTTCTGCAAAACATACTGCCTGTCCGTTTGCTCCCTGGCAAAAGAGAGGCAGGCAGACTGATTTTTTCTTCGCTGATTCAGTTCATTGGCAACCTCCATACCATCATTTTTTTCTGTAATCCGCAAGATAAAAAAATACCCGGATTAAAAGAAATCCGGGTATCAAAGAATGCTTTGCTTATCGTTTTTAACTCTCAGTGCGAGCGATATATTTGTCTATTTCACGGTATTCCATGCTGTCAGGATACTCGCTTTTTATTTTTTTATACATTTCGTGGGCTTTCTGTGGCTTATCCATCACCTCATAAGTCATCCCTGCTTTCATTAAAAAATGAGGAGACGTGAAATTGTTTTTCTGATCTTTAGCAGCCCGTAGATAGTAATCCACAGCTTTCTCCATCTGTCCAAGCTCCATGTATGCATCGCCGATTTTACCTGTGGCCCATGGCTGAACGATGGTCTCATCGCCGTCGAAATCTTCGAGGTAGGAGATTGCTTGTTCGTATTTTCCCTGCTTCAGGTAAATCGCCCCTGTGTAATAATCAGCAAGATTTCCGGCCTTAGTCATGCTGTAGTCATCGGCAATCTGCAAAAATCCGGGATATTGACCGTCGCCATTAAGGGCCAGTTTTAGAGAATCCTGCTCGAAATATTTTTCAGCCATGAACATCTGGCTTTGCGCTTCTTCTTCTTTGGGGTTGAGATAAAATTTCTGATAAGAGAAGTAGCCCAGCACAGCAATCACAATCACAGCCACAATTCCGGTAAGAATCTTCTGGTTATCTTCAATAAATTGTTCCGTCTTACTGAGGGCGCCCTCAACGGCTTGCATTTGTTCTTCTGTGCGATTATTATCTTTCTTTTTCGCCATAGTTTTTGAATTTAGTCGTGCAAAAGTAAGGGATTTAAGGATATATTTAAAATCTCCACCCAATTTTTTTAGCATTGATATTCACGACCCATTGTTAATAAGTCCCGCTCGTAATAACTATGCTTGTCTTTTGAATTTTAGATTTTTTAAAAACAAATAACTGCGAAGTCATGGCACTGCTCCGATCCCAAAAGACCGGATAAATGGACAATGATTTGTAAAATGTAAATTTCCGGTTTCTTTTCCAGGTTCTTTTTTCTCATCTTTGCCTTTCTAAACGAAAAGGGATGAAACAGTTATCGCAACTAACATATCGTGAGAAAGAACAATTTTTTAGTTATTTATCGAAATATATCACCGATAACAAATTGGCCCTGTTTGAAAAAGTGCTTCATTACCGTACAAGATATATCACCATAGGCCTGGAGAATATTTTTCAGCCGCAAAATGCCAGCGCTGTCCTGCGCAGTTGTGATCTTTTCGGTATCCAGGATGTACATATTGTAGAAAATAACAATGAATATTACTTAAGTCCGCAGGTAGCACTGGGGGCGTCAAAGTGGCTGGATATGTACCATTACAGCGAACAGGAATTCAATACGCCGGATTTGTATAAGGCCCTTCGCAGCAGGAATTATCGCATTGTAGCTACCACGCCGCACCGGGAGGGCTATACGATTGATGAATTTCCGCTGGATAGGGGACCGGTGGCCCTGATTTTTGGTACCGAACTGGAGGGCCTTTCAGATTGGGCGATCAAACAGGCCGACGACCGTGTTAGAATCCCCATGTATGGGTTTACCGAAAGCTTTAATATTTCGGTATCGGCTGCACTTGCTTTAAGAACGTTTTCGGAGCGTTTGCGCCAAAGCACTATCCCATGGCAGCTTACCGAAGAAGAAAAGATAGATATCCGCCTCCAATGGGCAAAAAGAGTGGTCAAACGAAGCGAGTTTCATGAAATGGATTTCTTAAAATCGCTGGAGTAAGTTCAGGCGCTTGAAGTTTTTATAAACATGGTACGCCTCAGGCATCGGGTCCGAGAAGCTTTGGTGTAAAAAGGGAGGTCTCTTAGTCGCTGCCGCTACCAATGACAACATTATATTACGTGTTGTATTTCAGGAAAATAATATCCTT